>NZ_JBGVHV010000126.1:0-5254 GCF_045122575.1 Anaerotignum sp.
CCCTGCAGATTGGTTCGATAGATCACCGCAATCTCCGTCAACGGCACCCCCTCATCCAGAAGTCCTGCGATTTTTTCCGCAACACAGGCCGCTTCGGCAGCCGTATCCTCTGCCAGAAAAAAGGTTATCTTATCCCCCTCTGTGCCGGTTCCTTTCATGTCCTTGCTGAAACGCACTTCATTATTGCCGATAACCCGTTCCGCCAGAGAAATGACCCGATCCGTAGAACGGTAATTCGTATTCAGGATCACCTTTTTTGCTGCAGGATAGATCGTCGGAAAATGCAGCAGAAAATCCGGTCTTGCCCCGCGGAAGGCATAAATGCTCTGGTCATCATCCCCCACCACGAACAGGTTCTGATGCCCCTCCGCCAAGATCTGCAGGCAGGCAAACTGTGCCTGATTTACATCCTGAAACTCATCCACCAGAATAAATTTATATTTATTCTGCCAGAAGGTGCGTACCTTTTCGTCCTCCTTCAGCAGCTGATAGCACAAGGTCAGCATATCATCAAAATCGATTTTTTCATGGCGTTCCTTATATCTTTCATAAGAATGGAACAGCTTCCGAAATTCTTCCACAGCCATGCCAACGGGTTCAAATTGATGGATCGTTTCCAGTTCGCTGTTCATCAGAGAAAGTTGGGAAAAGAAGACCGAAATATATTCCTCCAGATCGGGGATATCCCATTTCATTTCTTCCAGAATTTCCCGCAGAACATTCCGTCTTTCTTCCTCCTGAAAGACCCGTGCCACATCCCAGCCGTATCTGCTGCGCAGGATACGAAAAAAGATGCTGTGAAACGTACCGAAGGCTACCCCTTCCGCGCCCCGTGCCTTACGGAAACGCTCCCGCATTTCCTCTGCCGCCGTTTTGGAAAAAGTCAGAGCCAATATCTGAGCGGGTCTTGCCAGCCCTCTTTCCAGAAGTCGAAGGATGCGGCAAAGCAATACTGTTGTTTTTCCGCTTCCGGGTCCTGCCAGCACCAGCATCGGCCCCATTTCATGGCAGACCGCCAGTCTCTGGTTTCCATTCAGTTTCTTGCTCATTTTGCGCCTCCTTCCTTTTTCTTTAAAAAAATAGTATATCATAAATTCGCAAAAAAGGGCAGAAAAATGCTTTTCTTGTCCCATCTTCAAATATTCTTAAAAAATTCATAACATCATTTTAATTGTAAAAGTCAACAATCTGTATTAGAATGTTAAAATATATTTCAAGGCAACAAAGTGCTAACACTGTTTTTCATCCATAAAACTATGGAAATCACAGGAGGTCATTATGAATATCGGCATTTTTTCCGACACTTATTTCCCTCAGCTCAACGGCGTGGCCACTTCCATCCGAACACTGGCTTCCGCTTTAGAGGAAAGGGGACATCAGGTATATATTTTCACTCCATCCGACCCTCGCTGCAGCGCGGACTATGATGATCTGCAGGTATATCGCGTGCCCAGCGTTCCCGTGCATTTCGTACAGGATTACCGCGCCGGCTATGTTTTTTCCCCTTTTCTGGCGAAAAAAATCGTCGATCTGAATCTGGATATCATCCATACCCAAACCGAATTCTGTCTGGGTGCCTTAGGCAGATTCATTTCCACCACGCAGGGCATCCCTCTGGTACATACCTATCACACTATGTATGAAGATTATGTACATTATATCGGCGGCGGGCATATCATCTCCAAGGAAATGGCAAGAGGCTTCAGCGGCATTTACTGCAACACCGCTACTGCCGTGATCGCTCCCACCCGCAAAACAGAACAGCTTTTGAAAAGTTATGGCGTGATCAAGCCCATCTCCATCATTCCTACCGGCATCAACACTTCCAATTTCCGCAAGGACAAATTCAGCCCCGAAGAAATTCTGGAACTGCGAAATTCTCTTGGCCTGCAGGCAGATACCCCGGTGATCATTTCCATCGGCCGTCTTGCCAAGGAAAAGAGCATCGATGTTGTGATCGGCGCCCTGCCAAAACTGATCGAAAAACTGCCCGATCTGAAAATGGTCATCGTCGGCGAAGGCAATGAAACAGAAAACCTGAGCAATTTTGCGGAATCTATCGGTGTCAGAGAACATATTATTTTCACCGGTGGAAAACCGTGGAAAGAAATCGGGAAATATTATCAGCTGGGCAATGTTTTCTGCAGCGCTTCCGTTTCCGAAACACAGGGGCTGACCTTCGCAGAAGCCATGGCAGCCGGCATACCCGTCGTTGCGAAAAAAGACGAATGCATCGAAAACATCATCGACAACAACATGACCGGTCTGCTTTTCGAATCCAGTGAAGATCTGCCCGATCTTCTGTATCGTGTACTGACAGATAAGTCCCTTTCCGACCGACTTTCCAAAGCCTCTGTAGAAGCCATGAAAGCCCTTTCGGTAGAATCCTTTGTCGACAGCGTTGAACATCTCTATCAGGATATTCTGGACAGCGGAGAACGCCCCAGAAAGATCGTCGCTCCGGCTCTCCCTCTGGTCATGGGAGTAAAAGCAGTAAAAGGGATCACCAGGATCCCCCGCAAACTGGTACGCCATTCCCACCAGAAAGCAGCAGAACTGCTCTCCTCCGCCAAAGAAAAATGATCGCAAAAAGTTCGTGTATTCCCTATGCACGAACTTTTTTAATTTTTATAAAAAAAAGTTGTTGACAAATCGTTTGACTTACTGTATTATAAATTTTGTTCGAAACGAATATGTGAGTGTAGCTCAGCTGGATAGAGCGTCTGACTACGGATCAGAAGGTCGCGTGTTCGAATCATGTCACTCACATCTAAACCGCAAACCAAATGGTTTGCGGTTTTTGTTTTACCGCGGAGAAAGCTAATAAGAAAAAAAGCACAGATCTTGTTTACAAGGATCTGTGCTTTCTTTTTTTGTTATTGATTTGCGAAGCAACCGCATTCGTAAGCAAGGCACTTGCTTACGAATGTCAGCTTCTTTGCATAATGTTTTCTTTTCCATCAAAAAAGGCGGCATTTCTGCCGCCTTCATTTTCGTGGGAAAATGATATGGATCGATTATTTATCCAGCTGAGGAGCTTCGTCGTCCATCCATTTCATCAGACCGCCCCATTCAGCGTCTTTATCCCAAACATATTTCTTTGTTTCGGATGCGATTACGCCGGACAGACCCAGCAGCGCTACCAAGTTGGGGATGATCATACATGCGTTCAGCATATCTGCTACGTTCCATACTACTTCCAGAGCAGCTACGCAGCCTACGAATACTACTGCTGTCCAAGCCAGACGGTAAGGTTTCAGCGCTTTAACGCCTACCAGGTAAACCCATGCTTTTTCACCATATACGGACCAACCCAGGATTGTGGACCATGCGAATGTCAACAGACCGAATGTCAGAGCTGCGGGACCTACTACGGGGATTGTTGCAAATGCCTGTGTTGTCAGGTTTGCACCAACCAGACCTTCCATACCAGCGGGGTCTTTGATCATGGAGGATACCAGAACCAGACCTGTCATCAGACATACAACGATTGTATCCCAGAATACACCGGACATAGAGATCAGAGCCTGTCTTGCAGGGTTTCTTGTAGCAGCACATGCGTCTACGATAGGAGCGGAACCCAGACCGGATTCATTTGTGAACAGACCACGGGATACGCCGGCACGGATACAAGCACCGATTGTAGCACCAACGAAACCGCCGCCTACAGCCTGAGGGTTGAATGCGCCTTTGATAATTACGGAGAATGCTTCGCCCATGTAAGGAGCGTTGATTACACAGATAACTGCGCAACCCAGAATGTAACCACCAGCCATAATGGGGATCAGTTTTTCACAAACTTTAGAGATGGACTGTACGCCGCCCAGAATTACCAGACCTGTCAGAACTGTCAGAACTGCAGCTGTAGCTACTTTGGGGATACCAAATGTGTTCAGACAAGATTCTGCGATAGAGTTACCCTGTACCATGTTACCCAGACCGAAGCCTGCGAAACCTGTGAATACAGCGAACAGAACGCCCAGCCATTTCTGACCCAGACCTCTTTCCAGAGCGTACATGGGACCACCAATGTAGGAGCCGTCTTTTGCTCTTACACGGAATTTAACAGCCAGCAGACCTTCGGAGTATTTTGTTGCCATACCCAGCAGACCTGTCATCCACATCCAGAATACAGCACCGGGGCCGCCTGTACCGATCGCTGTAGCAACACCTACGATGTTACCTGTACCGATTGTAGCAGCCAAAGCTGTTGCCAGAGCAGCAAAACCACCGATATCACCGGATGCTTCCTTATCGGGTGTTACGGACAGTTTGATACCTGTGAATGTTTTTCTCTGAATGATACCTGTTCTCAGAGACAGATAGATGTGTGTACCAACCAGAGCTACCAGCATGATGGGACCCCACAGGATGCCATTTGCCGCTGTTACAAAATTGTTAAACGCTTCCATTTTATAATTCCCTCCCAATTTAATGGATCATATAATTACGCGGCAGAATCAAAATCATTTCCCTGCAAGAAAATATTTTTCATGCAAGCGAAACTCTCTACTCTGTCCCCACGAAAAACAGAAAAGAGAAATATCTTCTTTTCAGGAGCTTGATCTCAACTCAAATACCTCCTATTATTTTACATTTTTTCCATGAAAAAACAAGCACTTTTTTCCATTTATTTCCTATTGGTAAATCCACCTTTGTTAGAATTGAACAAATCCAATCTCATTTCCTTTCTTTTCCTTTATATTTTTTAACGTCTGCTTTCTGTTTTTTTATCCACTCTTAATCCACCATTTTAAACGAAATATTAAAATCCAAAAACTCTATTTTGCAACAGAAAACACAAAAACCACTGAAATTTTAACCATTTTTCTGCGTTCTTTTCCTTTTTTAGCCCACTCGCCTTTCCCATAAAAAAAGGCGGCATTTCTGCCGCCCATTTTATCGTGGGTAATTTGATTCTTATGTGAGAAAGGATAGATTATTTGTCGATCTGAGGAGCAACGTCGTCCATCCATTTCATCAGACCGCCCCATTCAGCGTCTTTATCATCAACGTATTTCTTCGTTTCAGATGCGATAACGCCAGACAGACCGATCAGAGCAACCATGTTAGGGAATGCCATACAAGCATTCAGAGTATCAGCTACGTTCCAAACTACGTCCAGAGCAGCTACCCAACCTACGAATACAACCAGTGTCCATGCAACACGGAAAGGCATGATGGATTTAACACCTACCAGGTAAACCCATGCACGTTCGCCGTAGTAAGACCAACCCAGGATTGTGGACCATGC
>NZ_JBGVHV010000127.1:0-2627 GCF_045122575.1 Anaerotignum sp.
CCTTCGTTGAAGTCGATGAAACGAGACAGCTGGTTTTTGATGCATGCTACGTTGTGGTCGATGGTTTCTACTGTCATCATTTTACGCATGTCAGCTTTGCCGGAGGGGTCACCGATCATTGCTGTACCGCCGCCTACCAGACAGATGGGTCTGTTGCCGCATCTCTGCATGTGTGCCATAGCCATAACTGTCAGGAAATGACCAACGTGCAGGGAGTCTGCTGTGGGGTCGATGCCGATATAAAATGTTACGCCGCCTTTTTCAAAAAGGGCTTTGATTTCTTCTTCGTGTGTCAGCTGTTCGATAAAACCGCGTTCTTTTAATACTTCATAAGCATTCATGATTCATTCTCCTTTGTTTTTTATAAATGTTTTATTTTCAGCGAGGATCTGTGTAAAAAATAACGGGTTTTCTATCCGAAAGGACGAGAAAACCCGTGGTACCACCTTAATTCATGTTTATCCAAAGACAAACATCTTCTGTCCCTGATAACGAAGGGAAACCGTCATGCCATTTCCTGCATAAAGCTCATGAGGCGTAATAAACAAAAACTGTGCTGCAGATCTTTCACCGACCGATCTGCTCTCTGCGGCTGTAACCAGTTTTGCCTGAAAACTCAATCATCGCTGTTTTTCAGTATTTATGAGAGAAATTCTATCACATGGATTTTTGAAAGTCAAGAGAAGTTGCCAGCTCAGCGATACGAATGATCATTTCTACGGCTTTTTCCATGGATTCCACAGGAACGAATTCAAAATTGCTGTGGAAATTGTGGCCGCCCGCGAAAAGATTGGGGCAGGGCAGATCCATAAAGGAAAGGCGGGCGCCGTCTGTACCGCCGCGAATGGGCCGGATCAGGGGCGTGATGCCGCAGTCCAGCATAGCCTGTTTTGCCAGGTCTACGATTTCCATGTGAGGTTCGATCTGGGAGATCATGTTATAGTACTGGTCTGTCAGTTCCAGTTCGATGCAGTTGTGATGCTCTGCATTCTTTTTATCAACGATGGACTGGATGAGAGCTTTTCTGTTTTCAAAAGAAGCTTTGTCGAAATCTCTGATGATGTAATCCAGTTCTGCGTAAGTGGTGGTGCCTTCGAAAGAGCAAAGGTGGAAGAAACCTTTGTAGTCTTCGGTTTTAGCGGGGATCTCATCTGCAGGCAGCAGGGCTGCGATTTCTGCGCCGATCAGAGCGGCATTCACCATAATATTTTTGGCATAACCGGGGTGTACGTTTTTCCCGTGGATTTTCACAAGAGCGCGTGCAGCATTGAAGTTTTCGTATTCCAGCTCGCCAATACGACCGCCGTCTAAGGTGTAAGCAAAGTCTGCATTGAAAGATGCAACATCAAAAAAGTCTACGCCTCGGCCGACTTCTTCATCAGGGGTAAAGGCGATACGAATGTCACCGTGAGGGATCTCGGGGTGGGCGATCAGATACTCCATAGCTGTCAGGATCTCGGCAATACCGGCTTTGTCATCTGCGCCGAGGAGCGTTGTGCCGTCAGTGGTGATCAGCGTTTGGCCGATGTAATTTTTCAGGAAGGGGAATTCTGCAGGAGAAAGTACTCCTTCTTTTAAAGGAATATCATTGCCGTTATAGTTTTTTACAATATTAGGCTGGATGTTTTCGCCGGATGCATCGGGGCTGGTATCCATGTGGGCAATAAAGCCGATCACGGGAGCGGAAGGTTCATTTCCGGGGAGTGTTGCGGTAACGTAGCCGTATTGATCCACAGAAACTTTTTGCAGGCCGATGGATCGACATTCTTCTGCAAGGAACTGCGCAAAGTCTAACTGAATTTTTGTGCTGGGAAAAGACAAAGCGTCATCTTCGGAAGTTGTATGGTGCTTGATATATGTCAGAAAACGTTCAGAAACAGAACTCATAATGGATTCTCCTTTCGGTATGTTTGAATGAAATCTGCATTATTGTAGCATGGATTTCATAAGAAAGCCATATACAGAAAAATAATTTTCCGGTATATATAATGTAGGAAAAATTAAAGCGAAAAAAATATGAAAAAAGTTTAAAAAAGGGGTTGACAGTTTTCGACTTTTACTGTAATATCTATATCACCGCGAGCGACACGGAAACATGACGAAGCGGTTGCTGAAAAGAAGATTTAAAAAAGAGTAAAAAACCTCTTGACAACCGGTGGACGGTAAGATATAATAGTCAAGGTCGCTGCTCAAGAAGAGGCAACTGAAACGCATGGAGAGATGTCCGAGTGGTTTAAGGAGCTGGTCTTGAAAACCAGTGATTCCGGAAGGGACCGTGGGTTCGAATCCCACTCTCTCCGCCAACTAAATACATTTTGAACTGAGAGCACTTATATGGAGAAGTACCCAAGTGGTTGAAGGGGATCGCCTGGAAAGCGGTTAGGTCGTTAATAGCGGCGCGAGGGTTCAAATCCCTCCTTCTCCGCCATTTTTATTGTCTAAGTTCGAAATGAGCTGAAAAAGTTCTTAAAAAAGTACTTGACATTAAAATGAAGATTTGATAAAATAATCTTCGCTGCTGAAAAAGCAGATTGATCCTTGAAAACTGAACAATGGATATGAATAACACACAACCCATAGTCAATTCAAGCAAACGGAAACGAATGCTAAATGACTTTTACCGGTTT
>NZ_JBGVHV010000128.1:0-5184 GCF_045122575.1 Anaerotignum sp.
TATCAAATATGTGGGCATCGAAACACCCATGACCCCGGAATATTTCGAAGCATTCATGCAGAAAAAAGATAAGATTCTGGCAACAGGCGTGGATTTTATGAACTGTGCGGAACTGCATCTGAATAACAACAATATCTGGAATTATGAAGGGGAAAATATGTATGTTTACAGACATGGCTATGTTTCTCCCACATGGAGCAGAGAACTGACCTTCAAACTGATGAAAATGGCAGACGAAGAAGGCTGGAACGTGGCAGTACATGATTGTTCCAACCGCACAAAATTCGCCCGTGGTCTGAATCTGAAGGCGAAAGAGGGCGCATGGTTCGGAGCAAGCAGCTATGGTTCCGAATTCAGCAGACCTCCCTTTGAAGCGTTCCTGCCGATCCTGCAGGATGAAAGCTTCCAGTTTTTGGAGGAAGAAGAACTGCCGGAAGGCTATCGTCCCGGGGAATTGTTCTTTTAATCAAATATGAATTTTGCGGCGGAGGTCGGCTTACAGTCGATTTCTGCCGTTTTTCATAAGGAGGTGAAAGGATGTTTGAACGATACAAAGAAAAACGGGAAGAACGGAAACAGAGAAAAGCGGAACGGCAGAAGGAATGGGAAGAAAAACTGCTGAACAGCAGGAGAGTTTCTTTTTGTCTGCAGGATGTGGAATTTATGGACTATGCATTGCCCTTTCACCTGACTGCCTGCGGCAATGAATTATCTCTGTATGAAACGGACGAAAAAAGCTATAATGATGAGGTGATGCAGATTTTTCGAGAGATCGCGGAGGAACTGACACAAGGATATGCCGCAATGCAGTGGCTGTGCTGGTCTGACCCCACCCCCTTACCTGCCATCAAAAAGTATCGTGCCGGGGAAGGTGCCATTTTCGATGAGCGGTTTATTGTGAAGTGCAGTGAAAATGGTGTGGATGATGATATGATGAACCTGCAGATGGGGGAAGAAAATCATTGGAACTTTATTGAGCAGGAGTGTTACTGCTATCAGAAAATGCCGCAGTCTTTCCAGACCATAGCGGATGCGGCGGCGTATATAGAGGAAGTCCCCTGTGATCTGTATCTGATGATCGATCTGATGCATGGGGCATTGATGGTGAAAACCAGAAAAACGGAAGATTTGAAAAAAGTAGAAGCATGTATGCGCCGGATCTGTGATAAATATGAAAAATTTGTCTATGACTATATTGGCACATGGACGTAAAAAAGCACCTGATTGAAAAATCAAGTGCTTTCTTTTTTGCTTATTCTTCTATCACTGTTTTCCACAGCAGCAGATTATCTTCCACATAGTTTTCCACCTTGCCGTGATCGCAGAGATAAGCCAGATAGGAACGGATGGTGCTGCCGACCAGTACATACTGGGCATGGTCCATTGTCAGTTGGTAATGCTCGAAAACTTTTTTCAGGATCAGTTCAAAATGCAAGGGTTCTTTGCAGATTTCCAGCAGAACATCCAGAATTTCCAGAGATTTATCTCTGTTCAGTTTTACCAGAGGCTTGATGTCTTCCATGGGTTCCGCGTGGGCGGGAATAAACAGTTTCCCTTCCAGTTTTTCTACCATATCCAGTGTTTCAAACTGGGCGGCGAGATCATAGAAGAAGGAGATGTGATATTTGTTTACGGTACTTTCGCCGAAAATACAGTCTGCAAGGAAATATACATCATCGGGGGTTTTTACGCCGATCATATCCCAGAAATGGCCGGGCAGACGGAAATATTCCATGCCTGCAGGCAGTGTTGCCGCTGCGATATCCTGTGTTTTGGAAGGAGTTGCCATCAGGAATTTATTCCGCAGTTTTTTCATGGGATAGCCGCCATAAAGGAAGGAAGGCTCCAGAATAGGATTTTCTACCACGATATTTTCCATGGGGGTGGAATATACGGCACAGTTCAGTCTGTTCTGCAGCAGGGTGTTGCCGCCCACATGGTCTGCATTGGAGTGGGTGTTGATGATGGCAGTCAGTTTCCAGCCCTGGGCATCCAGAATTTTCTGGATCTTGCGGCCGGCATCCTTGTCATTGCCGCTGTCGATGAGCCATACATCGTCATCACTGACACGGTATACGCCGATCTTGGAGGGAGAGTTGATATAATATGTATTTTCTGCTACCTGCACTAATTCGTACATAGACGATTCCTCCTTATGATGCAGAAATAAAAATATTTCTGTAAATTTTGTTTTTATAATAATACATTCTATACCTTTTTCGGGTACAAGGCAAGGCGGACTTTTTCTGCAAAAAAAAGCCGTCGCAGTTTGCGACGGCCTGTCAGGGTTCAATTATTTCATGGAGTCTGTAGAACCGATTACGTTTTTGATTTTGTCTTCAACCAGTTCCTGGATCAGTTCTCTTGCTGCGCCCAGGTAGCCACGAGGGTCGAATGCAGCGGGTTCTTCGCCGAAGGATTTACGGATTGCAGCTGTCATAGCCAGTCTCAGGTCTGTGTCCATGTTGATTTTGCAAACAGCCATGGAGGAAGCTTTTCTCAGCATTTCTGCGGGGATACCCTGAGCGCCTGCGATGTTGCCGCCGAATTCGTTGCACATTGCTACGCATCTCTGGTCAACGGAGGATGCACCGTGCAGAACGATGGGGAAGTTGTGGAAACCAGCAGCTTCCAGTTTTTCTGTGATTTTTGCCAGTCTGTCGAAGTCCAGTTTAGCTTCGCCTTTGAATTTGTATGCACCGTGGCTTGTGCCGATAGCGATTGCCAGAGAGTCAACGCCTGTTCTTGTTACGAAGTCAACTGCCTGATCGGGGTCTGTGTAAGTAGCATCAGCAGCGTTTACTTTAACATCATCTTCTACGCCTGCCAGTTTGCCCAGTTCAGCTTCAACTACTACGCCGTGTGCGTGTGCGTATTCAACGACTTTCTTTGTTTCTGCTACGTTTTCTTCGTAGTCCAGGTGAGAACCGTCAAACATTACGGAAGTGAAACCGTGTTCGATACATTCTTTGCAAACTTCAAAGCTGGGGCCGTGGTCCAGGTGCAGCGCGATATCCAGACCTGTTTCTTCAACGGCAGCATCTACCATTGCTTTCAGGTATTTGGGATGTGCGTATTTCAGTGCGGATTTAGAAACCTGCAGAATGACTGCGGAGTTCTGTTCTTTTGCAGCTGCAACTACACCCTGAATGATTTCCATGTTGTTGATGTTGAATGCGCCGATTGCGTAACCGCCTTTAAACGCTTTTTCGAACATCTCTTTTGTTGTTACTAATGCCATTATAAAAACACCTCTCTTGAAAATTTTATGGGTTTACTTTTATCTTCGCCATATATTAAAATTATAATACGACGAAGATTTTATAGCAAGGCAATATTGCCAAGGAAGGCGGAGAAAAAATGGGCGCAATTTCAACATTATTCGTGATTTTGGGGATGGATTTTGCAACAAAAAAATGGGTACAGGCAAAATTGCCCATGAACTGTAAAAAAGAAGTTGTCAAAAATGGGCTTTATTTTTGGCACATAAAGAACAAAGGCATTGCTTATAATAAATGCAGCGGGAAACGAAAAGAAATTCTTCTTTTTACGGGCGGCCTGCTGGCCTGGTACAGTCGGCTGTTTTTTCGCAGTCTGCAGGGGAAAGAAAGCCGAAAATACGCCATTCCTCTGGCTTTGGTGCTGGGGGGCGGCTATGGCAATTTTCTGGAACGGGCCAGAAAGGGATGGGTCACAGACTTCCTTTTTATTCCAGTGAAAGGCCGAAATGCCCCCATTTTTAACCTGGCGGATGTGGCAGTGTGGATCGGGGCAACTTGTCTGACAAGAGTTTCTTTTGGTGAAAAATGAGGAAAATTGAGATTTTATGTTGCCTGCGGGAGACATTTGTAGTATAATCAAACCATAAATCCTGAAATGCGCGATAACTTGCCATAATTGAACCTACATTTTTGACTAGGGACTCCTATAAACGGCAGATATGTCAGGCCTCAAGATAATTCCCTTTGGGCGGAGGAAGGCAGATTCTTACGTTGCGGAAACCCACCTGGCTTAGGCTAGGTGTCAAGCGGCAAGACCGGCATTTCGGGATCAATTTTTTTATAATGAAAAAGCGGAACCCCCAGACCATTGGTCTGGGGGTTTTTTGTTTGTGAAGAATAGGAGAAATTCTGATAAAATTTTTTTAAGGAAATTGCAAGAAATATTTAAATATAATGAAGGAAACGGGGGTGTTTTTAGAAGGTATCACGAAGGGGTGAAGGGGAATTTTGTTACATTTTTCAGATAGAAAAATGTAACAAAAGGGAGCATTTGCCATGGAATTGTGATACAATAATGAAGTCATCATGAGATACTATGTCTGCGAGTATTGAGAGATGGAATATGGCAAAGGGGGAGGTCCCTTTCCGATAAAAATTAGAAAGGAGAAATGAAAAATGAAAAAGAGAAGACTTTTGGCATGGCTCATGACATTGGTTATGATGATTGGGCTTATGCCGGCGACTGCTCTGGCGAATGGTGAAACAGAGCCACTGGAAAATCTTCAGTCTAATGCTGTAAATCAGGTTTCTGGCGTTGCGGATCTGAAAAAAGAAGTAACAGATAACGGAAATGGTACTTATACAGTCAATCTGTCTGTAGAAGCCAAACAACCAGTAAGAACACAGCCTCTGGAAATCGTGTTTGTTATCGACAGCTCTTCTTCCATGAAGCAGTGTACACAGGAAAATGTAGATGCTAGCCATGGTCATAATGGTGGCTCCTGTAACCTTGTTAACAGCGGAAGGCTTCCTTCTAGAATGGATGTTGTTAAGGAAAAGGTGTGCACATTGATCACCACCGTAGCAGCAAAAGATCCTACAGCGAAAGTTGCTATCGTTTCTTTTAATGGCGGTAATGACTATAATAACGATGGATATGGCGATAATAGCAATGCCGCAAAAAATGAAAGTAATGGCTTGGTTACCCTGAATTCAACTGGGGTAAATGACCTTACTAGAGAGAATGGTATTGTTGACAGCATTTCTACTGCGAATGGTACATACCCTGCAAGTGGTCTGGCTATGGCAAAGACTATTCTGGATGGTGGTAATGCCAATGCCAAAAAAGTTGTTATCTTATTAGGTGACGGCGATGCTGGTTATATGCCTTCTCAGCCTAGTGCAACAGCGAAACAGGTAGCGATCGATGTTGCTGCAACTCTGAAAAGCTCTACTGACACAA
>NZ_JBGVHV010000129.1:0-2915 GCF_045122575.1 Anaerotignum sp.
CAGGAGCCGGAAAGAAATTTCTGCAAACTGGCATTGTTCATTTCCTTCTTCCCCCAGATCGTGCAGGGGCCTATCGGCCGTTTTGGCACACTGGCGGAGCAGCTCTTCCGCCCCAACGAATTTTCTTATACCCGCATCAAATTCGGCGTACAGCTGATGCTGTGGGGGGCTTTTAAGAAAATGGTCATTGCGGACAGAGCGGCAATTCTGGTAGATAATGCCTTTGGTTTCCCCGAAACCTTCGGCGGTACTTATGTAGCCGTGGCGGCGTTGGTTTATGCCATCCAGATCTACGGCGACTTTTCCGGCGGTATCGACATTGCCACCGGTGCGGCACAGATCTTCGGTGTAACGCTGGATAAAAACTTTGAAAGACCTTATCTGGCAACCTCCATCCCCGATTACTGGCGCAGATGGCATATCACACTGGGCGCATGGTTCCGTGACTATGTGTTCTATCCTCTGTCCCTGTCCAAGTTCTTCTCCAGACTGGGCAAGAGATGCAGAAGCCTCTTGGGCAATTACATCGGCAAACTGATTCCTGTACTGATTCCTCAGTTTATCATTTTCTTCCTCATCGGTATCTGGCATGGGGCGGAATGGAAATATATCGCCTTTGGTTGTTATAACGGTACGCTCATCGTTCTGGGCATCCTGTTTGAACAGCCCCTGCAGAAACTGGTGAAAAAACTGGGCATCCGTACGGAATGTATCAGCTGGCGGATCTTTCAGGTACTGCGCACTTTGGTTCTGGTGGCCATCGGTAAAATCATTACCCGTGCCCCCGGTGTCAGTGCGGCAAAATATATGATCACGTCCATGTTTGCAAATTGGGATATGACTCCCATTCTGGATGGTGGTCTCCTGACCATGGGTCTGGATGTGAAAGACCTGTGGGTACTGCTCCTGTCCTGTCTGGTGCTGCTTTGCGTCAGCCTGATGCAGGAAAGCGGCATCAAAGTGAGAGAAGCCTTGGCGAAGCAGAATCTGTACTTCCGCTGGGTCATCTATCTTTGCGCCCTGTTCTCCCTGATCCTCTTTGGCGTCTATGGTCTGAACTATGACGCCGCCGACTTTATTTACAGGGGGTTCTGATATGGATAAGAAAGAGTGTTTGAAAATTATGACAAGATGTATCGCTTTCGTGGTGGTGTTCTCCATGCTGTTCGGCAATGCCACAGACCTGCTGATGCGCCACGATGACGAATCCAACGAAATACATGCTTTTTACAGCGAACCCAAGGATACCATTGATGTGCTGTATGTGGGCAGTAGTCCTCTGTTAAGAGGGGTTTCTCCCATGGTGATGTGGGAGGAACATGGCTTTACGGGCTATGTCCGTGCATCCGCCCTGCAGGCGCCTGCGGTTTCTTATGGTTTGCTGGCGGAAAGCCTGAAATACCAGAGCCCCGAACTGGTGGTTCTTCTCTGTGATAACATTTTCCTCGACTATGATTATGCGGAACGAGAAGGGGACCTGAGACGTGGTCTGGATGGGATGAAGATGTCCAAATACAAACTGGATATCATCCGTGAGGTCACAGCGGCGGACGAAAGACAGTCCATGTTGTCCTATGCCTTCCCGCTGATGCGTTATCATGACCGCTGGAAAGAGATCGATCTGGCGGAAGACGAACCGACACCTCTTCTGGAACATTCCTTCAAGAAGGGGAATGTGTATCTGAGAGATATTGCACCTCAGGTATATCCCGAAAACTTCATGGAACCTACAGGGGAAGCGGCACCTGTCTTCAACGCCGATGCCAAGGGATACATTGAAAAATCCATTGCCCTGTGCAAGGAAAAGGATATCCCCGTTGTGTTGCTGCATCTGCCCAAAATGGCGTGGAGCTATGAACAGAGCATGGCTGTGGAGGAATTTGCAAAGGAAAACGGTGCGGTATACCTCGACCTTGACAGAGAAGAATACAGAAGCCAGCTGGGCTTAGACCCCGCTGTGGATTATTACGATCAGGGGCACATGAACCTGACCGGCGTGATGAAGGTTTCCGACTGGCTGGGGGACTGGCTGGATGCAAACTATGACCTGCCCGATCACAGAAACGAGCCTGCCATCAGCGAAAACTGGAACACAGATTTGGCACAATATAAAGAAAAAACAGGATTACAATAAAAACAGGGTGTTCCCGTCTGGGGACACCCTTCATTTTTATTTTGTATTGATTTCTGTGAATGTATCCTCTTTGATAGAATAGAGAATGGTGGAAGACTGGTCTGGGCCGTAGGTCACTTCAAATAGGATTTTATCGTCCTCGATAGAGATAATGTTGTCTTCTGTTTCAAAGTTCCATTTTTTGTCGGAAAGAACATCCAGCGTGAGCAGGGGATGGTAAATATGGAGGGAAGACTGATCCCAGAGGGCGATATGGTACAAAGTATGCTTCATATTTTCTGTCATTTCCATATTTTCCTGAGAGGGCAGTGTGCGGACTTCCGCACTGGGATAGGAAATATGAGAGGTTTCTGCAACAACTTTATATTTGATATAAAAATCTGCGATTTTTCCGTCTTTTCCATCCGCATAATAGGAACGGAGCGTTCCGACAGGGTCTTTTTCGGGCAGACCGATAGCAGAACAGGCGGAACAAAAACCTATGATGATGCAGAACAGCAAAAGAGAGATGTTTTTTTTATAGGAAAACAGCATTTTTTTCTTCATGCGGAAGGCCCCCTTTTTCCGGAATGTCTTATCTATAAAATAGCATAAAACAGCCGAATATAATAGGATTTAAGAAATTCGTAAGAATTTTTTTGCAGATGAAATATGCCGAAAGACAGGAATCTGATACAATATAGAAAAAGGTGAAGTGATAAGGAAACTGTAATTTATGGGGGCGTGCGTATGAAAAAATTAAATCTGCTCACATATGGGGTATTTTTTGTCTTTGTACTGG
>NZ_JBGVHV010000130.1:0-6317 GCF_045122575.1 Anaerotignum sp.
GCGGTCAATGTAGTCTGGAAGCCTGTCTGCAGTATGATTCCATGGCACAGCATACCTTTCGAGATCCCTTTGAGCCGTTCGGCGAAAGCGGAGATCATGGAAAGGTATCTGGACAAATATTATGTAGAAGAATTTGACGAAACGCTGGTGGAGGAAATGCTCTTCAGCGGTATGGCGGCCGGCGTGGGCGACAGATATACATATTATATGTCGGAAGAAACGCTGGAACAGTATCTGGAAAATACCAACGGCAATTTTGACGGGGTTGGCATAGAGGTTTACACGAATCAGGACGGTGAAGTGGTCATCAGCCGTGTGATGGAAGGTCAGCCTGCGCAGCAGGCTGGGTTGCAGGAAGGCGATGTTATCGTTGGCGTAAATGGCGAGGATATGCGCGGAAAGATGATGTCCGATGTGGCAGCGAAGATCAGAGGGAAGGCCGGTACGGAAGTGACCATTGAAGTGCTGCGCAAAAGCACGGGGGAAACACTGGAAATGACCATGGAGCGGGCAGTCGTTGTGATGGAAAGTGTGGACAGCCGTATGATCAACGGGAAAATTGGATATATTTCCATCAGCGGCTTTAAGGAAAATACCTATGACCAGTTCAAGGTGGCTCTGGATGGACTGCAGAAAGAGGGCATGAAAGGACTGATTCTGGATCTGCGAGATAACCCCGGCGGTCTGGTGAAATCTGTATATCAGATCGGGGAAGAACTGCTGCCGGAAGGAACGATGGTTTACACACTGGATAAACAGGAAAAGAGAGAAGATCTGAAGTGCGACGGAGAATATCTGGATATTCCACTGGTGGTTCTGGTCAATGAAAACAGTGCCAGTGCGTCGGAAATTCTGGCGGGGGCAGTGAAGGATACGGACAGAGGAACGCTGGTGGGCGTGCAGACCTTTGGGAAAGGGTTGGTGCAGAGATTATTCACCCTGCCCGATGGTTCCGGTCTGAACGTGACCATCCAGAAATATTATACGCCAAAGGGTACATCCATCCACGGGATCGGCATCGAACCGGATGAAGTGGTACAGCTGAGGGAAAAATATCTGACGACGTCACTGACGGATATTCCGGAAGGAGAAGACGATCAGCTGCAGAAGGCATTGGAAGTATTACGAAAAGAAATGAAATGATCTCCTTGGATCCGTATATTATATAGAAAGAATTTTTTATTTTTTTCGGAAACGGCTTTTCAAGGGCGGAAGATTCCAGTATACTGGAAAAAGACGACAGAAAATCAGTAATTTTAGGAACAAAGGAGCGGCGGTATGTTAAATTTTATGAGTTTCGGCGAAAATATCGGTATCGACCTGGGAACTGCCACTGTTCTGGTATATATCAAAGGGCAGGGAATCGTGATTCGGGAACCTTCCGTGGTTGCTATTGATAAAGACAGCAATACGATTCTTGCCGTAGGCGAAGAAGCCAGACGTATGCTGGGCAGAACCCCCGGCAATATCGTTGCCATCCGACCTCTGCGTGAGGGTGTTATTTCCAATTATGATGTAACGGAAAAAATGCTGCAGTATTTTATCGAAAAAGCTATGGGCAAGCGTTCCTTTGTGAAGCCGACCATTGCTGTTTGTGTACCTTCCAGTGTAACAGAAGTGGAAAAAAGAGCAGTAGAGGATGCGACCCGTCAGGCGGGTGCAAGACGTGTACACATTATTGAAGAACCCATTGCGGCAGCCATTGGTGCGGGGATCGACATTTCCAGAGCCTGCGGCAGCATGGTGGTGGATATCGGTGGTGGTACAACAGACATTGCAGTCATTTCTCTGGGCGGTACAGTAGTCAGCCATTCCCAGAAGATTGCAGGGGACAATTTCGATGATGCCATCATTCGATATATGAGAAAGAAACATAATGTTCTGATCGGTGAAAGAACGGCGGAAGAACTGAAGATCAAGATCGGTACAGCCTTTGAACGTACCATTCCTGTCACACTGGACGTGCGCGGCAGAAACCTGATCACAGGTCTGCCCAAGAATATCACTGTTACATCGGAAGAAATGCATGAAGCTTTGCAGGAATCTGTGGAAGCCATTGCCGATGCGGTGCATGGGGTTCTGGAACGCACTCCTCCCGAATTGGCAGCGGATATTTATGAACGCGGGATCGTTATGACCGGCGGCGGCAGCTTGCTGTATGGTCTGGATAAGCTGATCCAGCAGAAAACAGGTATCCATGCAATGGTGGCAGAGGATGCAGTCAGCTGTGTAGCCATTGGTACCGGCAGATACATTGAATTCATTTCCGAAACGGCGGAAGAGGAAAGAGAAGAAAAACGCGGATTTGATATCAGCGGATTATTTAAAAAGAAATAAAAAGGAAAGAGCCTGAAGGGGAACCCATCGGATTCCTTGGAGAGGCTCTTTTTTGTCCTGTTCAAAAGTTTTGCCGGTGAAATAATTTACAAGAGTGTCATACAAATAACAATTTCCGGGACGAAAAAAAGGACAGAGACATAGGAGAGCGTCCAGACAGAGCCTTTTTGTATGATGGATATGTTCGTTTTGTTTATAAAATGAAATTATATGTCTTTGTTTTTGGTGTAATTGACGGAAAAAAATGAGAAAAGTTGTTTTGCATAATTTTTGATAGCAAAATTTGTGTAAAAATTATCCCAAAAAATGAAAAAAATACTACACAAGTTCAAAATATGTGTTATAATTATTGACGGAAAGAAGCAAGAGAGTGGGCTATGCGCCAAAAGCAAACGGCCATCATCAAAGCTTTCTCTTCATTTTGCCCTAACCGCATGGGGCAAAGCCCGCATCTTAAGTATGCGGAGAAAATACTAATTGTTATTATTTAAACAATAGGAGGTCATAGAGTTATGAACGCTTATATCGAACGCGTAATCGAACAGGTAAAAGCACGTGACGCACACGAACCCGAATTTATCCAGACAGTAGAAGAAGTATTCGCTTCCATCGAAAAAGAAGTTGAACTGCACCCCGAATATGAAAAAATGGGTCTGCTGGAAAGACTGGTTGAACCTGAAAGATCCGTATCCTTCAGAGTAACATGGGTAGACGACGCTGGCAAAGTAAACGTAAACAGAGGTTTCAGAGTACAGTTCTCCTCTGCACTGGGTCCCTACAAAGGTGGTCTGAGATTTGCTTCCAACGTATACTCTGGCGTAGTTAAATTCCTGGGCTTCGAACAGATCTTCAAAAACTCCCTGACAGGTCTGCCTATCGGTGGTGGTAAAGGTGGTTCCGACTTCAACCCCAACGGTAAATCCGATATGGAAATCATGAGATTCTGCCAGGCATTCATGACAGAACTGTACAGACACATCGGTCCCGACGTTGACGTTCCCGCTGGTGACATCGGCGTAGGCGGCAGAGAAATCGGTTTCCTGTATGGCCAGTACAAGAGAATCAAAGGCTGCTGGGAAAACGGCGTTCTGACAGGTAAAGGTCTGGAATACGGCGGCTCCCTGTTCAGACCTGAAGCTACAGGTTACGGTGCTACATACTACACAAACGAAGTACTGACACACTGTGGTGACACATTCGAAGGCAAAACAGTAGCTATGTCCGGTTTCGGTAACGTAGCTTGGGGTGTAGCTATGAAAGTAGCTCAGCTGGGCGGTAAAGTTGTTACTCTGTCCGGTCCCGACGGTTACTGCTACGATCCCGACGGTATCACAACAGAAGAAAAATTCAACTACATGCTGGAAATGAGAAACTCCGGTAGAAACAGAGCTCAGGACTATGCTGACAAATTTGGCGTTGAATTCTTCCCTGGCCAGAAACCTTGGGGCGTAAAAGTAGACATCGCTATGCCTTGTGCATACCAGAATGAAATCGGT
Organism: Anaerotignum sp.; assembly: GCF_045122575.1. Lineage (GTDB taxonomy): Bacteria > Bacillota > Clostridia > Lachnospirales > Anaerotignaceae > Anaerotignum_A. Next base: position 3,834 of record NZ_JBGVHV010000130.1, read on the forward strand.
ATGACAGAAATCAAACAGATCCTGGATGAAAACGGCACAAAATACTACATCGAAGTAGCTAACATGCCTACAACAAACGAAGCTCTGGGTTATGCTATGGCTAAAGAAGGCGTTATCGTAGCTCCTTCCAAAGCTGTTAACGCAGGTGGTGTAGCTGTATCCGCTCTGGAAATGGCTCAGAACTCCATGAGATACGCTTGGGCTGGCGAAGAAGTTGATGCTAAACTGGTTGGTATCATGAAAAACATCCACGCTATGTCCGTAGAAGCTGCTGAAGGCGCTGGTCTGGGTTACAACCTGGTAGCAGGTGCTAACATTGCTGGCTTCAAGAAAGTAGCTGCAGCTATGATGGCTCAGGGTCTGGTATAATTTAACCTGATTCTTAATCAAGTTCGATTACGACGACTAATTAAGCAAACTCGGAAGGGACGGAGAAATCCGTCCCTTTTTCCTATGCAAAAAAAGAACTCCCGAAAGGGAGTTTTTTTATTGGAAAATATAAAGGGAATCGTAAGAAAGAAGAATAAAAAAGATGATAAAATTTACTTGAAAGAATGTAACGAAAACAGGCTGAAACGGATAGATAGATGAATTTACAAGAAAGGCGGTGAGAAGATGCTTCGTCCGGAAAAGGATTTTGAAGAATATGGTATGTTCGTATTTAGATATCTGATGACTCTTTGTGGGGAGGCAGGGATGGCAGAAGAACTGACTCAGGAAACCTTTTATCGGGCGATCCGTTCTTCGGGGAAATTCAATGGAAGCTGTAAAGTCTCTACGTGGCTTTGTCAGATCGCAAAGCATGTCTGGTATCAGGAGTTAGACAGAAATAGACGCAGGAAGGAAGAGCCATTATGGGATCATGGGGCGAGCGATGGTTTGGAAAACGATTACTGCAGGAAGGAACAGACCATGGAAGTGATGAAAGCGGTGCATGTTTTAGGAGAAGATGCGAAAGAAGTGTTTCTTTTGCGTATGACGGGCGGAGTTTCCTTTCGGGAGATTGGCGAAATTTGTGGAAGAAATGAAAACTGGGCACGGGTGACGTTTTACCGTGTAAAACAAAAGGTGATAAAGGAGGTCGGAAGAGATGAAATGTGAAATCATCAGAGATTTGATGCCCATGTATCTGGATGGGCTGACCAGCGAGGAAAGCAACAAGGCGATCGGGGAGCATCTGGATGGATGTGTGCCCTGCAAAGAAATGCTTGAACAGATGCAACAGGAAACGGCGGTGCAAACAGAGGAAACGAAGAAAAAAATCAATCCTTTTCGTAAATTCAACCGAAAAATAAAGATGTACGTGGCGGCGACGCTGGCTGTGTGTATTGCGATTGGAGGATTGGGTTATAAGGCCTTTGCCCGAGGGTTTGCCATCGATCCTGACGATATGACTATGGATGTGCGGATGGAGGGGAATATGCTGTATCTTGACTTCGAGGTGGCGGAAGGAACCTTACAGCATTACGGCACTATGTATGATGAGACTTCGGCGGAGATCAAACTGAGAAAGGTCTGGACGCTGCCGGGGGATCATCTTGGGGCGGAATCCAACAAATTCGGCTGGGGTATGCAATTGGATGCATTGACCATCGGCTCCGGCCAGATGGTAGAAGTGCAGATGGTGGATGGCGGTCTGACGCTGGTGGAGATTTCTGATGAAGGAAGTGTGGCTATTCAAAATGGGGAGGCGGGCCCGACGACGATGATGATGTTCCATGAGGGAGATGAAGCGGTCAGCATGACTTTTGGGAACGATGAGGCCATGGAGGACTTTACGGTGACCGTTGATTATGGAAAGGAAACGATGACCTATACATTGACGGAGTTGAAAGAAATGGCGGAAAAATAAGAAAAAGCCCTGAATTCAGGGCTTTTTTGTTTGTTCAAATGTTGTTTTCATTCGTTCGATATCATAATCCAGCAGCCAGTTTCTGCAGTCTTCATAAAGGAATCGGATATCTTCAACGGTCTTGCCAACGACATCAACACCTCTGTCGTCGTAAGGATGGAAGAGCAGATGGCGTTTGGTATCAAAGAAGAATACAGCAGAGGATAGCTCTCGGAAGCCCAAATCCTTAAAATCGGAATGGACGATTTCTTCGAATAAAGGCTGTATCTTCGGAGGGGTATCTTCTATATCCCAGAACAGCAGAATGCGGGTCATAGGTTCTTCCGCCGCAGTGGTCACGTCCTGTTGATACACTTCTGCAGGAGAAGGCAGATGAACCAGACGGCAGAACCGGTCGATGATCTCATCCACATCCGTATCCAGATCAGGGGTGCGATACAGCACCCAAAGGAGCGTATCAAAAGGAGCAACTTTTTCATAAAGAAAAGAGGTGCGCCATAATGCACTGCGGAGATATTTGGGATTCAGTTTTTTCTCGGTCAGAAAGATTTCCAGCGATGGATCGCCTGTTTCGAAGCGAAGGGAAACAGGGCTTTCGTAAAAAATGGGAAGCTGCAATCTTTCGTTGCCGA
>NZ_JBGVHV010000131.1:0-8161 GCF_045122575.1 Anaerotignum sp.
GAACTGACAGCGGAAGAAATGAGAGAATACCGCGGTACTTTGTCCACACCCGGTAAGGAAAGCCCTTATAGAAACAGAAGCGTGGAAGAAAACCTGGATCTGTTCGAAAGAATGAAAGCAGGCGAATTCCCCGACGGTTCCAAAACACTGCGTGCGAAAATCGATATGGCATCTCCCAATATCAATATGAGAGACCCCGTTATTTATCGTATTTCCCATTCCACACACCATACCACAGGGGACAAATGGTGCATCTACCCCATGTATGACTTTGCGCATCCTCTGGAAGATGCCATCGAAGGTATCACACATTCCATCTGTACCATGGAATTTGAAGACCACAGACCTCTGTATGACTGGGTGGTAAAAGAAGCAGGCTACACAGTAAATCCTCCCAGACAGATCGAGTTTGCTCGTCTGGGTATGACAAATACAGTTATGAGTAAGAGAAAACTGCGTGCGCTGGTTGAAAATAATCTGGTTGACGGTTGGGATGACCCTCGTATGCCGACCATCAGCGGTCTGCGCCGCCGCGGCTATACACCCGAATCCATCCGTGATTTCTGCGAAAGAATCGGTGTTTCCAAAGCAAACAGCATGGTTGACAGCGGCCTGTTGGATTACTGCATTCGTGACGACCTGAAAGCGAAAGCAAAAGTAGTCATGGCCGTTCTGGATCCTCTGAAAGTAGTGATCACAAACTATCCCGAAGGTCAGGCTGAAATGATCGAAGTGGAAAACAACCCTGAAAACCCTGAACTGGGTACAAGAGAAGTTCCTTTCACAAGAGAAGTTTATATCGAAAGAGAAGACTTCATGGAAGAACCTGTGAAAAAATTCTTCCGTCTGGCTCCCGGCAAGGAAGTTCGTCTGAAAGGTGCTTACTTCGTAACATGCACAGACTTTGTGAAGGATGAAAACGGCGTTGTGACAGAAGTTCACTGCACATACGATCCCGAAACAAGAGGCGGCAATGCCCCTGACGGCAGAAAAGTAAAAGGTACACTGCACTGGGTATCTGCAACAGAAAATGTACCTGCGACAGCAAGACTGTACGACCACATGATGCTGGATAACCCCGATGATCCCAATGGCGACATGATCATGAACCCCACTTCTCTGGAAGTGAAGGAATGTTTCGTGGAACCTTCCATTAAAAATGCACAGAAGGGCGAAAGATTCCAGTTTATGAGAAACGGCTACTATATCGTAGATACAAAGGATACAACAGAAGAACATCTGGTATTCAACCGTATCGTTCCTCTGAAGAGCTCCTTCAAACTGTAATCAGCAAAATAAAAATCCCCGTTACCGGAATATTCCGATAGCGGGGATTTTTTTGTCTGTTACAGGATCAGAACAAAAGTGCCGATGGTGATGAAAGCACCGCCGATGATGGTCTGCAGGGATGCAGGCTCTTTCAGGATCAGGAATGCAAGCACCATGGAGATCACGACACTGAATTTATCAATGGGAACAACCTTGGACGCTTCGCCGATCTGCAGGGCATGGAAATAAAACAGCCAGGAAAGACCGGTTGCCAGACCGGACAGCACCAGAAAGATCCAGCCTTTGGTAGTGATATTTTCGATCCCGTGATGTTTTCCGGTGATCAGAACGATGCCCCATGCCATGATCAGCACGACAACCGTACGGATGGCAGTGCCCAGATTGGAATCAATGCCGTTCATACCGATTTTGGCAAGGATAGAAGTCAATGCTGCAAAAACAGCAGAAAGAAACGCAAATAAGATCCACATAAAAAATCACCCTCAATACTCTCTAAGTAATAATAATTATCATATAAGAATTATATATAAAAAATGGAAATTTGGCAATAGAGACAGGGAATTTTTTCCTTCAAAAAGAGAAAGAGAGGAAATGATGCATAAAAAAGGCTGCTGAAATCTCCTTTGGCAGGAAGACATGGGGATTTTGCGATTCTTCCTACAGTTTTCCTTTTTTATAGATGAAAATTGGTGTATACTGTGATATGAGGAGAAATCTACAAAAGAAACGGAGTGAATCGTTGTGAGAGAAAAATTAAAAGATTGTAATCGTATCGTCGTTAAGGTTGGTACTTCCACCATTACATATCCCGGCGGCAGACTGAACCTGAAACGAATCGAAGAACTGGCATGGGTACTGACAGACCTGCGCAACCGCGGCAAGGAAGTCATTCTGGTTACCAGCGGTGCCATCGGTGTTGGTGCGGTGCGTATGAATATGAAGGAACGCCCTACCATCACCAAGGAGAAACAGGCGGCGGCAGCCGTTGGTCAGGCCATGCTGATGCAGATCTACCATAACTTTTTTGACAGATATAATCAGACGGTAGCGCAGGTTCTTCTGACAAAAGAAGAGCTGAACAGCGACAGCCGTTATGAAAATACCCATAATACATTGATGACCCTTTTGGAAATGGGCATCGTTCCCATTATCAATGCCAACGATACCATTTCTACATACGAGATCGAAATTTCCGATAATGACCGCCTTTCTGCCATGGTAGCGGAGATCGTGGAAGCGGATCTTCTGATTCTGCTGACGGATATTGATGCTCTGTATGATAAAGACCCCCGTCATCATGCCGATGCGAAACGTGTTTCCCATGTAGAAGCCGTTACCGATGAGATCAAGGCTATGGCAGGGGAAAAGAAAGGTTCCGAATTCAGCGTGGGCGGCATGAAAACAAAACTGCAGGCGGCGGAAATCTGCCTGAATGCAGGGGTGCAGATGGCCATTGCGCAGGGGGAAGATCCGAAAGTGATCCATCGCATCATGGATGGGGAAGATGAAGGTACCCTTTTTGGATAAGAGGAAAGATAAAATACTGGAGGTATAAAATATGAGCTATTGTCCCAATTGCGGCAGACAGATTCTGGACGAAAGTCTGGGCTGTCCCGTTTGTAATGTGAAAAATAATATCGATCCTTCCAAAACAGTAGTCGAAGGTCAGGCGGAAGAGATCAAAGCGGAACCAGTGGAAGCGTTCACAGTGGAAGACAGTGACGGCAAGGCCCATCACTTTGAAAGCAGCGCGGAAACAGGCGAAGCGGAATATAAGAAAAAAGCAACCGTTGCGGAAGATGCAACGATCCACCCTGCCATTAAAGTTCTGGTGATCGTTCTGGTGGTTATGGTGGGCGGCTTTGGCGCCATTGCCGGCTGTGTGGCCGGTGTGGTTCTGTCCAAGAGCCCCGCGGAAGATTACCGTAGATTCGGTAAAACTCTGATGACGGTCAGCATTGTGATGCTGGTGCTTTCCTTCCTGTGCTGCGGCATGTCCGCCAGTATGGGCTTGATCAATAATATGGTCATGTATTGATATGATTGACTTTTTAGAAAGAATGGGCTCTGCCGTCTGTCATCAGATGGCGGAGCGCAGTTTTCTCTTTGATGGAATGCAGATGCCCCTTTGTGCCCGCTGCACGGGTATCTATATAGGGGTGTTTTTTGCATTTTGCTTCTTTTTTTGGAAAAAGCGGATGCAGGCAGGAAAGCCGTTTTCCCTGCAGCAGGCAGTGATCACGGGAGCTGCCATCCTTCCTGTCGGATTGGACGGGGTTGGCAGTTACCTTGGTTTCTGGGAAAGCAGTCAGCTGATGCGTGTCCTGACAGGCAGTCTGGTGGGGGCGGTTGTCCCCGGTTTTCTGCTGATGGCGGGAAATTTTGACCCGAAAAGAGAGAATGTAATGCCGATTTATGAAAAAACGGCAGAAATGGTTCTTTTACTGGCTGTATCGGTGGCTTTTGGCCTTTGCCTTTGGTTGGGACTGCTGCAGCCTGTTGGCGCGGTTCTTTCCGTTATGGGAGAAGTGTTGCTTTGGGGCGGTCTGGTCTGGCTGGTACTGAAAAATCTGCGAAAGGATAGCAAGATGCCGTGCTGGAACATCGCACTGGCAGTTTCGTTTGTTGGCTTATTTATAATGGGAGGGCTGGTTCCATGAAGAAAAAATTAAGGAAAGAGGCCCTTGCCAAAAGAAAGGAAATACCGACAGAAGAACGGGCAGAAAAAAGCAGACGGATTACAGAACATATCCTGCAGAGCGAAGCCTATCAGAGGGCAGAAACTGTGTTTTCCTTTGTCAGCATGGATGCTGAGGTGGAAACAGACGAAATCCTCAGACAGGCATGGAAAGATAGAAAAACCGTTGCTGTGCCGAAAACGAAACCGGACAGAGAGATGATTTTTTTGAAAATCGGATCCTTTGCGGATCTGAAGGAAGGCAGATTTGGCGTCAGGGAGCCTTTGGGCGAGGAAGAACGGGTGCCGAAGAAGGGGGATCTGTTCCTTGTGCCGGGGGCATTGTTTGACAGGAATAAAAACCGCATCGGTTACGGCGGCGGTTATTATGATACTTATTTTGAAAAACATCAGGGGTATCGCAAAATCGGGCTGGCTTTTTCGGAACAGATTTCGGAAACAGCGATACCGACGGAAGAAACGGATATCCCTTTGGATGATATCGTAACGGAAAACGGATGGGAGGAATGAAGATGAGCAATCTGGTAGAAATGGGGAAAAAAGCGAAGGAGGCGGCAGTTGTTCTGGCAACGCTGTCTACCCCTGTGAAAAATAAAGCGCTGCTGGCATCTGCCGATGCGCTGATGGCGGCAAAAGAAGACATTCTGGCAAAAAACAAAGAAGACGTGGATGCGGCACTGGCAAACGGCATCAAAGGGGCCTTTATCGACAGACTGACCCTGACCGATGCCCGTGTGGCGGATATGGCCGATGGTCTCCGTCAGGTGGCAAAACTGGATGACCCTGTAGGGGAAGTCCTTTCCATGAAAAAACTGGATAATGGTCTGGTGGTAGGCCAGAAACGCGTGCCTATGGGCGTGATCGGTATCATTTTTGAAGCAAGACCTAATGTTACGGCCGATGCCTTCGGTCTGTGTCTGAAAGCCGGCAGTGCAGTTATCCTGCGCGGCGGCAAGGAAGCCTTCAAAACCAATCATGCGGTAGTCAATGCCATCCGTGCAGCTTTGAAAGCGGAAGGTCTGCCCGAAGATGCCGTACAGATGGTGCCTGATACTTCCAGAGAAACTGCCAACGAAATGATGCGACTGAATGGCTATCTGGATGTTCTCATTCCCCGCGGCGGCGCAGGGCTCATCAATAGTGTGGTGCAGAACAGCACCGTTCCTGTCATCCAGACAGGTGTGGGCAACTGCCATGTGTATGTGGATGAAAGTGCAGATTTTGAAAAAGCGGCAAAAATCGTCATCAATGCAAAGACCCAGCGTCCCGGTGTCTGCAACGCCTGCGAAAGCCTGCTGGTGCATGAAAAAATTGCGGAAGATTTCCTGCCTGCGGTAGGCAGGGCTCTGCAGGAAAAGAAAGTGGAAATTCGTGGGGACGAAGCCACACAGAAACTGGTGGATGGCTCTATTGCGGCAACAGAAGAAGACTGGGGTACAGAATATGCAGACTATATCCTGTCCACAAGAGTGGTGAAGGATCTGGATGAAGCCATTGCCCATATCAGAAAATATTCCACAGGCCATTCCGAAGCCATCGTGACAGAAAACTATACCAATGCTCAGCGTTTCCTGAACGAAGTGGATGCGGCGGCAGTTTATGTGAATGCCTCCACCAGATTTACTGACGGCGGTCAGTTCGGCTTCGGTGCAGAAATCGGCATCAGCACACAGAAACTGCATGCTCGTGGCCCCATGGGTCTGAAGGAACTGACAACCACAAAATATATCATCTACGGCGATGGTCAGATCAGAGAATAATTCGGAGAAGAATAAGGAGGAAGCCTTATGCAGGATACCCGTTATATGGATGCATGGATCCATGTACCTCTGTGCAAAAAAGGGGAAAAACTGTATCACTATACCACGGCGGAAGGGGTTCGCGGTATTGTGGAAAACAGGGAATTTATGGCAACCAAAAGTGATTTTCTCAATGATAAACTGGAATTTCAGTATGCAGTGGAGGTCATGGAGCGTCTGACGGAAAAATATATTGTGCATGCATCCCTGCGGGAACGGTTCTTTTCTCGTCTGCAACAGGAGATCGAACGGATGGGGATCATTACGCCTGTTTGCGATGTGGAAGGGGAATGCCACATGGAGGGATTGAGTTTTTATGTGGTAGCCTTTTCCAAACTGCAGAATAATGCACTTCTCTGGGCGGAATTTACGGATTTCAAGGGATACTGTCTGGAATTTGACTATATGAAACTGGTGGAAGGGTTTCAGCACCGCGTATTTCTTCATGGTACGGTCATTTATGATGAAAAGGAACAGATGAATGCTTTGCTGGAAAGTCTGCTGTCCTGTATCCGCAATCTGCAGGATAGCGGGATGACAGATTTGGAAGGGTTTTTCGAGGAGGATGCGGTGGTTTCCGATGCATCTTTGCAAAAACTGGCAGAAGAAATGGCAGTGGTCGTTTCCGTGTATGCCATGTTCTTTAAAAAGGGCTTTTTTGAAGGGGAGGAGGAATATCGTTTTGTTTTCCCTCCGCTGATCAATGAACTGGGCATGGCAAAGCCGAAGTTCCGCCTGCTGGATCAGATTTTCCTGCCCTATATCATGGTGGAATTTGACCGAAAACAGGAAAGCATCCCCATGGAAAGTGTGATGGTAGGGGCGAAGAACAACAGCGATATCGCTGTGCGCGGCATGAAATATTTCCTGCGCTCTCAGGGGCTGGATATTCCGGTATTGTTGTCGGATATCCCTTTGCGATATTAAAAATATGTGATACAATGTAAAAAGAAATTTTTCAATTAAGCATATAGAAAAAAGCGTAACGCGAGGAGGAAAATCCTATGGAAAATAAAAACATATCTGCGGTTTATTATACAGATTTCCGCTGCGGCCCTTTTGAAAGCCGTATCCAGAAACTGCATCGCCTGATGGAAGGTGCAGGTATGGGCAATATCGATTTTGAAGGGAATTTTGTTGCCATCAAAATGCATTTCGGGGAACTGGGCAACCTGAGTTTCCTGCGTCCCAACTATGCAAAGGCTGTGGTGGATTTCGTTACAGCCCGCGGCGGCAAGCCTTTTCTGACAGACTGTAATACACTGTATCCTGGTTTCCGTAAAAATGCGCTGGAACATTTGTACTGCGCATGGGAAAATGGCTTTACTCCCATGACAGTGGGTTGTCCCATTTTGATTGGCGATGGTCTGAAAGGTACAGATGATATCGAAGTGCCCGTTGTAGGCGGCGAATATGTGGAAAAAGCAAAGATCGGCCGTGCAGTCATGGATGCAGATATTTTTATTTCCCTGTCCCACTTCAAAGGCCATGAACAGGCCGGCTTTGGCGGTGCCATCAAAAATATCGGTATGGGCTGCGGCTCCAGAGCAGGGAAAAAAGAACAGCACTGCAATGGCAAAGCGATCATTAAGGCAAGAAAATGCAGAGGCTGCAAAATGTGTCTGAGAGAATGTGCCAACGATGCATTGAAATTCAATGAAGAAACAAGAAAAATGGAACTGGATGCAGAAAAATGCGTAGGCTGCGGCAGATGTATCGGTGCATGCAACTTTGACGCCATCCAGTTTGCACAGGATGCAGCAGTAAAAGAACTGAACTGCAGAATGGCGGAATATGCAAAAGCGGTTGTAGACGGCAGACCTCATTTCCATATCTCTCTGGTCATGGATATTTCTCCTTATTGTGACTGCCATGCGGGCAATGATGTAGCCATTCTGCCTGATCTGGGGATGTTTGCATCCTTTGATCCTCTGGCGTTGGATCAGGCTTGTGTAGATGCCTGTCTGAAACAGGAGCCCAGACCCAATACGGTTCTGACAGATAATATGGAAAAAGAAGGTTTCCACGACCATCATGACCATTTTATCAATACAACACCCGAATCCGAATATAAGAGCTGCCTGGAACATGCAGAAAAAATCGGCTTGGGTACAAAATCTTACGAACTGCATTATGTGAAATAATAAGAAGGACATCCGAAGGGATGTCCTTCTTATTTGACTATTTCCTTTGATTCGGGTAAAATATAACATTATGAATTTATCTTAAGATCGAAAGACTAACTATTAAAAGTCAAGTCAAAAAATCAAAATTTTAAGTAAAGTGCAGAAATACTTTTCAAGTAAGTTAGAACCTTAAAAATTGCATGACAAAAAGAGCATCGTACGGATGCTCAGAGGAGTAATCGGAAAAT
>NZ_JBGVHV010000132.1:0-3886 GCF_045122575.1 Anaerotignum sp.
GATCAGGTAAACGATACGATGTACGTTATTTTCAATGTGCAGTTTTTTCGCACGGCTATAGATATCTACCAGCAGCAGGTTATCCAGCAGCAGGTTTTTGATAAAGTTATCTTTATCATATCTTTCTTTATACGCTACCAGCAGGCTCTGGATCTGGAAAGCAGCGATCTTACCGATCTGGTAGCCGCTTTCGTCTTCCCCTTTTACCTGGATCACGTATTCGGGAACACCGTTGTCATAAATTTTGAAATACTGATATCCAAGGATCAACTGGCTTTCCGCAGGAGAGCTGATGAAATTTTCAACAGCATCGATCTGACGACCGATCATGTTTTCTTCTGTGGTAGCAATGACCTTGCCTTCTTTTTCTACTACGCTCAATTCTTTTCTTGTAATGCTTTTCAGACCATCGATAGTACTCTGCAAAATCTGGTTGGAAATCATATTATCACCTCAAAATTATACTGTTTCTGCTTTCCAATTACCTGTTCTTTTTTGTAATTTTTCACTGTATAAATTGCATAAAGCTTACCCTTTGATAAACTATCAAATTTACCTAAACCCATTTTATAACAAAATGACAAAAAAAGAAAGAGGAAATTTTAAAAAAACAGTAAAAATCTCTTTACAGCTTATTTTTACATAAAAATAGGGTCTGTTTTTTATTGAAACTGACCCTTGATTTCTTTAAATTAGTGAAAAAAACAAGCTTTGCCCGCGAAAAACGGACTGTCATTTTTACTTGTCCGCAAGACCTTTCCCCAAAACTTCCCGTATGTCCGTTACAAGAAAAAAAGCATTCTTGTCGATATTCATAATAATGCTTTTCACAGAATGGACTTCTTTTTGAGAAAAAACACAAAAGAGCACTTCTCTTCCCTGACCGGTATACTTCCCCGTTGCCGGAAAAGCCGTCACCCCTCTGCCCAGTTCCGTCAAAAGTGCATCTGCGATCTCTTCACTCTTTCCTGAAATGACCCACGCCGCTCTGGCATAGCTCGGCCCTTCCAGCACCCATCCCAGAAACTGATCTGTGATAAAAACCGCCAATATGGCATATAATCCCATTTCCACGCCGAAAAATGCCATCCCCGCCAGAATGATGGCTGCATCCAGAATAAAAATAAAGCGAGGCACGGAAACAGAACGGATTTTCTGATGCAGCAGCGTCGCCGCCAGTTCCACGCCCCCTGTGGTAGAATCCACCGAAAGCACCAGCCCCAGACCGATCCCCAGAGCTGCGCCGCCAAAAACCGCCGCCAGCAGCGGATCTCTGCTGTACAAAGGGAACATCTCCTCCACATACAGCATCAGAGAAAATAATGCTGCCGTCAGCATACTGCGGCTGACAAATTCTTGCCCCTTCCATCTTCGCGCAATCAAAAAAAGAGGGAGGTTCCCCGCAAAATTGACAAACCAAAGGGGTATAGGGACACCGAACCGCATCGATGCCCATTCATCCAACATAATCCCAATACCGGTGATCCCACCGGCTACCAGATCCGCATGCTCAAAAAACCCCTCTGCGCCGACAGCCATCAGCCCTGTACCGGCGATCAGAAAGAACCAATCCCTCTTTTTTAAATTCAGCATAGTATCCCGTCCCTTTCAGGACGTTAAAAATTTTGTTTCCGCTTAACGTCCTTTTGTTTTCAGGACTGTCAGCGCAAATTTAGGCAGACGCATCATGCGTTTCCAGCGTGTGGGCTGTGTGATGAGTCTGTGGAACCATTCCAGACCAAGTTTCCGGAAGATCATAGGTGCTCGTTTCACATTACCCGCCATTACGTCAAAACTGCCGCCAACGCCAATGGCAACCTTTGCATCGATCAGACGCAGGTTATCATAGATCCATTTTTCCTGCTTGGGCGCGCCCAGTCCTACTAACAGTATGGACGGAGATTTTGCTTTTATGTCCTGAATGATGCGTTTTTCTTCTTTTTCATCAAAGAAGCCGTTGTGTACACCGACTACTTTCAGCCCGGGATATTTTTTCATCATCTTTCTTGCTGCAGTAGAAGCCACGCCGGGCGCACCGCCAAAGAAATAAAAAGTATGCTCCGTTGCTGCCAGATCTGCCATCAGGTTCTGTGTCAGGTCAAAGCCCGCCACACGTTCGGTCAGACGGATCTCGCTGTATTTGGATGCCCAGACAACGCCGATGCCGTCAGGCACCACCAAATCCGCCCCTTTCAGAATATCCATCAGCGCCTGATCCTTCTGCGCTTCCATAACGATTTCCGGATTGGGTGTGCAGATGATATGGCCGCCTTCTTCTCTCAGCAGACTCTTTGCCTTTGCCACCGCTTCTTCCATAGTCATTGCATCAAAAGGTACGCCCAAAACATGAGTCAGTTTTCTCATTCTAAATGCCCCCTCTTATTTTTTCACACGTTCCAGCAGCTTCGCCAGATACTTTTCATTTCTGTGTGCCATTTTTTCCAGTTCTTTTTCTTTTTCGCCCAGTTTTTTCACATAAACCGCTTTATTGCGGATCACATCATCCACATATTCCAGCGTGGTTTCAGGGTCAAATTCTTTCAGTTTGCCGCCGCTGGGCATTTCCAGTTTTTCCAGATAATATTCGATCTTGGGATCATAAACGAAACCAATGAGAGGCACCTGCTGTTTGGCCGCAAAGATCAGCGTATGCAGTCGCATGCTCAGAATAAAGTCTGCCTGAGAAATGATCCCCATCACTTCATAAGGAGAATGGTTCTCTTTCAGGATATAGGCTTCCTGCTTCATCTGCGCCCGTACTTTTTCGCTGACAATAATGTCATTGGGCATCTGCATGCCAAGGAACACGATATTTCTATCATATTTTTCCACAATCGTATCACACATGCGAGCAAATCTGCCGATGAACTTATCCATATCCTTCCATTTACGAACAGAAACCACCACGATAGGCTTATCCATAGGCACCCCTTCTGCCTGCAGCAGTGCACGGGATGCTTCCCCGTTGATGCCGTTCATGGTAAAGGCAGGATCGGCTGTAACGAAACACTTCTTGGGATTCACGCCCATAGACAGCAGTTCTTCATAGGAATTTTCTTCTCTTAATGTGATGAGGTCGGCACGGTTGACCACCTGTTTCACCAGACGACGGTTGCGCTTGCCGGAAACAGGGCCAATGCCGTTGGCATACAGCATCACTTTCTTGCGCAGCATTTTTGCCATCACCGTGATGGAAAGATAATACATCAGGGAGCGGGTGGAAGTGCTGTCCTGCAGCAGAGAGCCGCCGCCGGAAAGGAGCACATCACATTTACGGATGGCATGGAACACATCTCTCATACCAAAACGATATACCGCTTCAATGCCGTATTTTTTCTTTGTTTCTTCTGGCTTATTGGACAATACGGTAATATGATAATTTTCCCCCATCTGCTGGATATTCTTATGCATGGAAAGCATGATGGCTTCATCCCCTGTGTTATTGAAGCCATAGTAACCGCTCATCACCACATGATACTGAGGTACTCTTGTTTCTTTATATGCTGCATCGTAGGCATCTACGCAGTCTCCTGCCATTTTTGTTACGGAATAATATTCGAAAATGACTTCTCTGCCGTAAGCACCCATACCCTGGCGCTCTTCTTCCGTCATTTCGTTGAAGGCATGAACAACATCCCTGAACAGCAATTCTTCATTGGACATTTCACAGCCGCGGCAGCAGAAATTGTTTTCCTGTGCCAGTTCCAGTTTTTCTCTGCCAAACAGGCCGATATAACCTTCGTTACCGGCAACCACAACAGGTTTTTCCGCCGCCATGGCTTCCAGAGCCGCACGGCTTACGCCCACAAACACATCTGCCACAGAAACCAGTTCATTGATATCGGTTCTGCCGCCGGTCATGGTGATACATTCTCTGCCGATGGCA
>NZ_JBGVHV010000133.1:0-7296 GCF_045122575.1 Anaerotignum sp.
AATCAACGTTAACGGTTCCGCTATCCCCGCTTCCGCTTCTCCCGAAGTAGTAGACGGCAGAACATTCCTGCCTATGAGAGATCTGGCTACAGCTCTGGGCGTAACAGATATCACATGGGATGCAGCTACAAAAACTGCAACTCTGAATGGTAACAAATAATTTAACCCTTCGGTTAAGTTAAATCCATAGAGTAAATCCGAGAGCACCTCGTAAGAGGTGCTCTTTTTTGTTGCAGTTTTTGCAATAAAAAAACGAATCGTCACCACATTGTTGACAATTCGCAGGGTTCGCTTTAGACTATAAATAAGAAGGATTGCCGCTTGTCGCAAGGCGGCTCGTCCGAATAAGGTGTGAACAGACCGTCTAACTTGCAGGTTAGGCGGTCATTTTTTATTTATCCCCTGTTTTACACAGGGCGATAATTGCTACGATAAATAGTCCCATCTGAATCAAGTCAGAATATGTAACGTAATTCATAGCCTCACCCCCTTTGCAGAGAGTGACCAACCGCCAACGGCAATCCCATTCTTATTTTAACAGGAGGGGTATTTTTTTGCAACGCGCACTGCAGAATTTGTCAATTCAGAAACTTTTATTAAATCTTGCTTATTTTACTGGATTTTTTCTGTTTCTATGGTATAATTAGTTTTACTATGAAACTAATTATACTGGAGGAATTATATATGAAAGCATTTTTATATAAAGCAAAAGGCGCACTGGCGCTGGCGCTGGCTATGAGTATGTTCTGCCCTCAGGTTTTCGCTGCAGAGGCGCTTTCTGCAGAACAGCAGGGCGTACAGGCGGCTCCCGTGGTGGAACTGACAGAAGAAGAACTGGCGGCAATGGCTCTGCCTCAGCTGACAGTGGAAGAAGCGCTGGCAAAAGCCATCAAACACAGCGCAAGCCTGAAGGATCTGGAAGATACACTGGATTACCTGAAAGAATCCGATGAAAAGATTTATGATCGTATCGGTTCTGTAAAAATCCCTTCTTATGAATATAAAAGATGGACCAGCGAAGGGATGCATAGTCTGGTTTCTGCTGTATATCAGCTGGACAGCGGCATCAAGCAGGCAAAGCTGGGCGAAAAAATCCAGAAAATGGCACTGGAAGTGACTGTGAAATCTATGTTTTCCAGCATCAAAAATAATCAGGACAGCCTGAAACTGGTTCAGAAAAATGCGGATATCCAGCAGAAACTGTACGAACAGGGCTATGCAAAATATCGCCTGGGTATGCTGAGCAAATATAATCTGGATCAGTTGCAGGTGGCGGCAGAACAGGCAAAAGGCAATGCGGCTCTGCTGGAAAGCACGCTGGAACAGACTTATATCAAATTCAACAACATGATCGGCGAAAATCCCGACAAACGTTTTGAATTTGTTTATGATGTGACATTCGAACCCTACGAAATGACACAGACCATCGATCAGTATATCAACAGCGCCCTGAAGGAAGACCTGTCCATTCAGGTGCAGGAACTGGCCACCGATGCGGCAAAATTCAAAAAAAATTACCGCAATTACGATGCGGTAACATCTACCGATGATGCCGATGCATTGGATTATGACAAACAGAAACGTGCGCTGAAAACAGCAAAAGAAAACAAAGAACTGCTGATCCGTAATGCGTATCTGCAGCTGGGTCAGATGGAAACCATGTATGCTTCCGCCCAGGCAGACCTGACAAAGGCACAGGCCAACTACCGTGTGGCGCAGGTGAACCTGCAGGCAGGTAATGTAACAAAAACAACGGTGGAACAGGCAGAAATGGGCGTGATCTCCGCACAGAATGCCCTGAACGAAATCGTTTATAACTACGATATGCTGGTTTACACATTCGAAAATCCCAGCCTGCTGACAGATACAAGCGCAGCAAAATAATCGTACATGTAAGAACTCCGAATTTTCG
Source organism: Anaerotignum sp. (assembly GCF_045122575.1). Classification (GTDB taxonomy): domain Bacteria; phylum Bacillota; class Clostridia; order Lachnospirales; family Anaerotignaceae; genus Anaerotignum_A. The sequence goes on from NZ_JBGVHV010000133.1 coordinate 1,913, forward strand.
GGGTTCTTTTTTTGTATAAAAATTTCGCTTTTTCACAAACTAGCCAAAAAGACAGGCGGTGAATCTATGCGGCTGACAAAACATCTGGAGCAGAATATGGCATCCATCCACGAAGCCCTGCGGGACTGCGGCGATATCGTGGAGCGGGAATTTCTGGTGGGGGGAAACGGGAAACTGATCATGCTCTATGCGGATAACTTTGTGGATCTGGAGGCACTGCGGGAATCCATCCTGGAAACCGTCATGCTGGACTATCAGAATGACCGTCCCAAAGGAATTCTGGAGGCTCTTCTGGAAGAAGCGATTGCGGTCAGTGAGGTGAAAAAGGTCACGACGGTGGCGGAGATTTGTGATGCCGTATTCTGGGGGGACACGGTGCTTCTGATGGAGGGGAATGATTTTGCTTTGCAGGCGACCACGAAGCAATTCCCCAACCGAGGGATCGGCAAGGCGGAAACGGAAGTGGTGGTGCAGGGGCCAAAGGACGCCTTTATGGAGGTCATGGCCTTCAATATCGTACTGACCAGGCGGCGCATCCGTGACCCGAAGCTGAAACTGAAACGGAAAAAGGCGGGGAACCGCACGCGGACGGATATTGCGCTGATGTATATGGAGGACTTGGTGCGGCCGGAAATTCTGGAAACGGTGGAGAAACAACTGGATGATATGAATGTGGAGGGGCTGCTGGACAGCGGCTCTGTGGAACAGCTGCTGGAACGGCGGCAGTTTTCCCCCTTTCCCCAGCTGCAGATGACGGAACGGCCGGATAAAACGGCATCGGCTCTGCTGGAGGGGCGGGTGGTGCTTCTGGCGGATAATACGCCCTATGCCATTTTGCTGCCGGCGACGCTGAATACCTTTTTTCAGGCGGCGGAGGATTATTATGAACGGTGGGAGATCGTGAGTTTTATCCGTCTGATCCGCTACGGGGCGGCATTTCTGGCGGTGACCCTGCCGGGACTGTATATTGCCTTTGCGGTCTATCATCCCCAGCTGATGCCCACAGCCTTAGCCTTAAAGGTGGCCTCCACCAGAGGAGCCATCCCTTTTTCTGTCATCGGGGAAGTGCTGATTATGGAGCTGGCCTTTGAACTGCTGCGAGAAGCAGGCATCCGTCTGCCCTCTCCTGTGAGCTCTACCATCGGCATTGTGGGCGGTATTATCATTGGGTCGGCTGCTGTCGAGGCGGGCATCGTAAGCCCCGTAGTGGTCATCGTGGCGGCTCTGACGGGCATCTGTACCTTCGTCATCCCCAATGTGTCCGTCGTTTCCGGTCTGCGCATCAGTAAATATCTGGTCATTGCCATGGCGGCAGTGTTCGGATTGTTTGGGGTATGGGCGGCGCTGCTGCTGCTTTTGGGGCATCTGTCCGGTCTGACGTCCTATGGCATCCCCTATCTGTATCCCTATTGCGCATCCTCCGTCAATGACGACAGGGATTGGGAGGACAGCATTTTCCGTTTGCCGCCTTCGAAAAAGAAGGGCAGGCCGATTTTTGCAAGACCCATAAAAAATGAAAGAAGGGAGGGCGAATGATGTGTTTGCGGAGAATCGGAAAATTTCTCTCAGACAGCTGCAGATCCTGTTATTACTGGATACTTTTGGTACGGTTATCCTTTTTCTTCCGGCGGAACTGGCGCAGGTGAGCGGGCGTGGCTGCTGGCTGGCGGCTCTGGCAGGAGGTGCAGTTTTTGCGGCAGTTTCTCTGCTGCTGACAGCCGTAGGCAGTAAAATGCCCGAAGGCACGGCGGTGGAATGGTGCCGATTCTGCTTCGGAGATCTGGTCGGCGGTATCCTCCTTCTGGGGTTAGCAGGAAAACTGCTTTTGGACGGATCCATGGAACTGCGGCTGTTCAGCGAAGTGGTCTGTCGCGCCATGTTGCCCAATACGCCGGTGTGGGTCATTTCTCTGGTGATCCTTGCGGTGGCCGGGTTTCTGGCGGCGCAGGGGACGGAGTGCCGCGGGCGAACGGCGGAGATCCTGTTTTTTGCGGCTGCTCTTCCGCTGGTTATCGTCCTTCTGGCCGTGGCGGCTTCCACAAGATTTGATCGGGTGCTGCCTTTGATGTTGCCGTCCTTTGCAGGAGTGAGAAAGGGTATTGGAGCTATGAGCATCGTTTTTCAGGGGCTGATCTTTTTGTATTTTATTTTTCCTGACCTGCGAAAGCCTGCCATGGCAAAGGGAGCGGTGCTGAAAAGTGCGGTCACTACGACCATCCTCGTAACGGTCATTGTTTTTCTCTGTCTGGCGGTTTATGGGGAGGGTGTCCTTTCAGAGAAACTGCTGCCCACTCTGCAGATGATGGAGCGGGTCAGTTTTCGCGGCGTATTCCTGACCAGACAGGATATCCTGCTTCTGTGGTTCTGGATGGCTTCTGTCTGCATTTTTCTTTCGGGGGTATTGTTTTATGGCTCCCTGTTGGGGGTGCGCCTGTGCAGACAGCAGGAAGAGAAACGAAAGAGCTGGCTCTGGGGCTGTCTGGCGGCGGTTTTTGCGTTGTCCTTCCTGCCGGAAAACCTTTCCGAGACTTATCGTCTGCGGATGCAGATCGCGCCGTGGAGCAATCTGTTTTATCTGATCATTTTGCCGCTGTTATTGCTGTTTGCAGCGAAACGGAAGGGAGGCAGAAACGATGCATAAAGGAAGATTATTGTGGTTGCTGCTGCCCTCCTTATTGCTGACGGGCTGCTGGGATAAAAAAGATCCCGAGGACAGGGCGTTTATTATGACACTGGGGGTGGATACTGCCGCTGCAGGCTGCCGATTTACCTTTGCCCCTGCCAATACGGGAGAGGGCGAAGCCCGTACCTACGCTGCCGTAAGCGAAACGCTGGCAGGGGCGGTAGCACAGATCGACGGGCAGATGTCCCGCAAAACGGATCTGGGGCAGATGAAAACGGTTATTTTCAGCGGGGAGATCCTGGAGGACAGCCAAAAACTGGAGCGTATCCTGCAGGAACTGGAACGAAGTCAGACGGTTTCCGAAAAAGTGATGCTGCTGGCAACAACGGATCTGGCGGCAGACTGCGCAGAGGCGGTCATGGAGGCGGACAGTAAAACAGGCACCTTCCTCTGGGATTTTTATAAGAATACAGCCGGCGAGGTGGCCGTGACCAAAGGCATTGATCTGGATACCTTTCTGACAGAACGGATGGAGCAGGGCGGCAATGGGGTTTTGCCCCGTATTTCGGTGCAGGAGGGAAAACTGGAATTGGGCGGCGGTGTAGCCCTCACGCAGGAACGGATCTATGCCCTCAGCAATGCAGAAGAGCGGGGCTATCTTTTTCTTCTGGGAGAAGCGGAAGGAGCCCTTTTGGAGGGCGTATATGAAGGGGAGATCCTTCCGATGGAGGTTGGCAAAAACGATGTGAGGTATGATTTTGCACTGGAGGACACCGATATTCTCTGTCGCGTGACCCTGCCCTTAGAGGGGACACTGCAGGGGGGAGAGGGATTTTTCCTTTCCACGGAAAAGCGGGAGCAGATCGAGACGGTCTTTGAAGAAGGCATAAGGGAGGAAATTGCACATACCTTAGGAATAGCAGACAGGGCAAAGGAAGACCTGTTTGGGATTTTGCCGCGACTGTATCGGCAGGAGCCTGCCCTGACAGAGGGGATCTCTGGGGAAGCACTCTGGCAGGCGCTGCGCTTTGAGATCCGTCCGGAACTGGAATTAAAAGATATGGGGAGAAAAAGATAGTGTTTAAAAAAGAAATTTTTCGGCAATCCTTTTTCTGAAAGGGGAGACAGAAATGGAAACCAACAAAAAAACAGGGCTGCGTGCCCTTTGGGAAAAGGAAAAATGGTTCTGGCTGCTGGCGGTGGTTATTGGGGTGATATTCAGCCTGATTTTTGGCGCCCATTGGACAAAGGGATATTCGGAGATGATCCGACATGGCATTGCCGCAAAGGTGGTGCGGTTCCATGTGCTGGCCAACAGCGACAGCGAAGCCGATCAGCAGCTGAAGCTGGCTGTACGGGACAGGGTTTTGCAGGAATACGGTCATCTGCTGCAGGAATGTGAAAACAAAGCGGAGACCTTGCAGGCTTTGGAAGAAGTGCAGCAGGAGATCTGTGAAACGGCGCTGTCTGAGGTCATCGCTCAGGGATATGCATATCCTGTGCGGGTTTCTCTGGTGCGGGAAGAATTTCCCTTCAAAAAATATGATGATCTGATTTTCCCGGCAGGGGTCTATGATGCCCTGCGTATCGAGATCGGTGAAGCGGAAGGACAGAATTGGTGGTGCGTTCTGTATCCCCAGATGTGTTTTGTAGATGCGGCCTGGGGCTATTCCACGGAGGAAAGCCATCACAGACTGGAGAATACGCTGACAGAGGAGGAATTTCTGATCGTTTCTGCCTTGGAGCAGAAGGAAATGACCCCGAGAATCAAACTGAAGATCGTGGAATTGTGGCAATAAAAAAGAGGTTCAGAAATCTGAACCTCTTTTTTTTAGTTGATTGTGAATGCGAATTTGCCGATCAGCAGAAGTGCTGCCACCATATGCAGGATCGATGTCATGGTAAATACCAGAATAAAGTCCATGTGTCTGTTTTTATGGCGTTTGAAAACCATCGCAAACAAACCGCCCAGACCGCCGCCCAATACGGCCAGAATGAACATATTTTTTTCCGGGATGCGCCAATGGTCTTTCTGCGCTCTTTTTTTATCAATGACCATCGTTACATACAGAATGATATTGATGAGTACATAATACCCCAGAATAATCCCCAGCGCGGTAGGGTTGAAATACATTTCCATTTATCGTAACGTCCTTTCCTTATTTCATGATATTTCTCCAGTCCAGATCGCCGCGATCCAGAGCCAGCAGCATTGCCTCTGCCGTTGCCAGATTGGTTGCCAGAGGAATGTTATGCATATCACACAGATGCAGGATAGAGTTTACTTCGGATTCGTAGGAGTGGGGAGAAACGGGGTCTCTCAGGAAGATCATCAGATCGATGTCGTTGTTGATGATCTGTGCGCCCATCTGCTGTTCCCCGCCCAGACGAGCGGCAAGATATTTATGAACGACCAGATTGGCAGCTTCCTCTACCAGACGGCCTGTTGTGCTTGTGGCAAAAAGTTCGTGCTTGCAAAGAATATGTCTGTATGCAATGCAAAGATTTCCGATCAGTTTCTTTTTATTGTCATGTGCGATCAAGCCGATATTCATAATGATCCTCCTTCAAAAAGCGATTTGGTTTCCTTTTTTCTGATATTCAAAATCAGTCCGATGGCGACCATGTTTGTCCACATGGAACTGCCGCCATAGCTGACAAAGGGCAGTGACATACCTGTGTTGGGCAGGATGCCCGTAGCTACACCTGCGTTTACAAAAGTCTGGAACGCAAACATGCCGGCGATGCCCGCAGCAATCAA
>NZ_JBGVHV010000134.1:0-5106 GCF_045122575.1 Anaerotignum sp.
AACAGGCAGATCTTTTCCGCATCTTCATAGCCGTAATAAGCCACCCACATGCGCACCAGCCACAGGGGATGAGAATAGGCCACAGAAAGATATTCCGCCGTGCCTTTTTCAGGCATAGACACTTCCGTTTTCTTCTTCGCAGCTGTACGCAGCACGCCGTTCACAAAACCTTTCAGGGAAGCATACCCTCTGACCCCTGCCAGTTTTACCGCTTCGTTGCAGGCTGCAGAATCGGGCACATCCATGAAGTACATCTGATACACCGCAGAACGCATCACTGCCAGCAGCCAGGGTTTCATTTTTTCCGTCTTTGTTTTGGAAAAGGTATTCAGCACATGGTCGATATAGATGAGGTTTCGGAGGGTACCATTCACCACTTCCGTCACGAAAGCCCTGTCCTGTCGGGGCATGGCGCCGTTCTGGCGCAGCAGGCGCCGCAAAGTCATATTATTATAGGCTTCTTCCGTCATGATCTCCATGAGGGCTTCTGCCGCAATTTCTCTGGGATTGATCTGGATCATATTTCCATTCCTTCCATTTAAGTCATTCTTTCTCAACATAATATTATAAGACAAAAGACTGCATTCTTCAAGGATTTCACCCGTTTTTCAACAAAAAACGCCCCACTTTTCCTCTTTCCATAAACGCACGAAAAGGCTAACCCTCTTTCGAGAGTCAGCCTTTCTTTTTAGTCGTCTCTTCTGCCGAAAATCGCGATCAGTCGAAGCAGCTGCGCAATCGCTGCAAAAGCCGCCGCAACATAAGTCATTGCCGCCGCACTCAGCACCTTCTTTGCACCGCCGATCTCATCACTGGCCAGAAAACCTTCATCCACCAGTCTGTCAATGGCTCTGTGGGATGCATTGAATTCCACAGGCAGTGTGATCACTGTAAATGCCACAGACAGGGAGAAAAACAGAATACCCAGTGTGATCAGTGTGCTTCCGCCAAAGCCAACCATGGATGTAATCAGAAAACCAATAATGATCAAAGGCATAGCCAGTCTGGAACCGAAGTTTGCCAGAGGTACCAGCATACTTCTCAGTGCCAGAGGTGCATAGCCCACATCATGCTGGATAGCATGGCCTGTTTCATGGGCCGCAACGCCCAGCGCCGCTACAGATGTGCTGTCATACACACTCTGAGACAGCCTCAGTGTCTTTGTTCTTGGATCGTAATGGTCTGTCAGGTTGCCTGCCACACGCTGTACGCTGACATCATAGATGCCTGCATTCTGCAGCATCTGTGTTGCCACCTGCGCGCCGGTAAAACCTGCTCTGTTTCTTATTCTGGAATATTTATTGAACGTGCTGGATACTTTTGTCTGCGCCACCATAGAGAAGATGAACGCAAGGATCACCAGAAAATACCAGGGATCCATGCCGTATCCATAACCATAACCATAATACATAGTTGGTTCCTCCTATCTTATTTTAACAGGACGCCCGTTTCCATGGCATGGCCGCGCAGATATGCATCAGCCGCCATTTTCTTCCCGCCGCGGGCCTGCACTTCCTTGATACGCAGGATGCCGTCGCCGCATTTTACCGCGAAGTCCTTCTTTGTTACTTCCACGATTTCCCCGTATGCAGCTGCAGGATAGTCTTTATCTTCTTTTTCTGCCCAGAACATTTTCAGAGGTTCTTCTTCAAATACAGCGTATGCGCCATGGCCGGGATACATCCCCCTCATCAGGTCGATGATCTTCTGGCCTTTCATTGTCCAGTCGATATGACCTGTTTCTTTGAACAGCATGGGTGCATGGGTCGCCAGCGCATCATCCTGAGGGATGCGTTCGATGGTACCCGCTTCCAGACCATCAATGGTTTCCAGCAGCAGTTCCGCACCGGCCACCGCCATTTTATCATGCAGATCTTCGAAGTTATCTGTAGGCAGGATCTCTACTTCTCTTTTCAGCAGCATATCACCTGTATCCATACCTTTTGCCATAAACATGGTTGTGATACCTGTCACTTTTTTACCGTCAATGATTGCACGCTGCATAGGTGCTGCACCTCTGTATTCGGGCAGCAGAGAGCCATGTACGTTGATACAGCCATATTTCGGCATATTCAGGATATCTTCCGGCAGCAGCTGACCAAACGCTGTTACCGCAATCAGGTCTGCACCATAGCTGCGCAGCTGTTCGATCACTTCGGGTTCTCTCACCTTGATGGGCTGCAGCACTTCGATCCCGTGTTCCAGTGCCAGTTCCTTTACAGGAGTGAACTGCATTTTTTTACCTCTGCCCTTGGGTTTGTCGGGCTGTGTTACAACGGCTACTACTTCATGCTTTGTCAGCAGCGCTTTCAGAGAATACACCGCAAAATCGGGTGTACCCATAAAAATCACTTTCATTTGGCTTCCTCCTTATTCTTCTACAGGCAGAGCCTTATCGATGTAAAGGATCCCATCCAGATGGTCGATTTCATGGCACAGGGCACGGGCCATCAGTTCTTCCCCTTCGATGATAAATTCGTTGCCGTCTCTGTCCATAGCTTTTACTTTTACATAGTTGGGTCTTTCCACGGGGGCATATTTGCCGGGAACACTCAGGCAGCCTTCGTCGTCGATCTGAGAACCGCTTGTTTCCAGGATCACAGGGTTGATCAGTTCTACCAGACCTTCGCCGATATCGATGACAACCACTCTTTTCAGGATACCCACCTGAGGAGCAGCCAGACCAACGCCGTTGGCATCATACATGGTATCTGCCATGTCGTCCAGCAGTGTCAGCAGGTTGGGTGTGATTTCTTTTACTTCTTTACATTTTTTTCTCAGCACTTCGTCTGTGCTGATACGAATGGTACGAATTGCCATACTCTATTCCTCCTGTTATGATACTATCTCCAAAAAGTGAACAAGTTCAAAATTTTTTCTTAAATATCTCTTAAAATACAATATAAAATTATATCACATTTTCCATGTTTATACAATGCCGCTGAAGAGCTCGGGAAACAAAGAAGTTTCCCGAATGGAATCCGCAGGCGGAAACCGCGCTTTTCGCCGAGGAAAACAGGACGTCGCCTGTTTTACAGGCACGCATCTGTTTATTCTTCTGTCTCGCTCGTCAAAATCCTGATTTTGACGAAGGCGGCCTCGCCGCCCTTATACAATATTCGTCGGATTCAGCGCCAGTTGGTATTTTACATTGGATTTCCTGTCTTTTTTCAGTTTTTCCACCACAGGCAGCACCAGTTCCCGCAGGGCTTCTTCCTCACTTGCCTTCACGATCAGCTGATAACGGTATTCCCCGCGGAATCTGGGTAATGCCGCCGCCACAGGGCCTAAGATCATCGCAATGCCTTCCCCGTCTGTCTTCGCAATTTCCGCCGCCAGTTTCCGGGCAGAAAATTCCGCTTCCGTCTGATCCTCTCCTGTCACAAGGATGCTGAAAAAAGAGGAAAAGGGAGGATGCCCCATCATCTGCCGCATCAGCATTTCTTCCGCAAAAAACCCCTGATAGTCCTGCTTTGCCGCATGTTGCACCGCATAATGTTCCGGCTGATAGGTCTGGATAAACACACGGCCTCTGTCATCCCTTCTGCCGGCACGGCCTGCCGCCTGGGTCATCAGCCGAAAGGCTGTTTCCGCCGCGGTATAGCTGTCTATGTTCAAAGACAGATCCGCCGCCATAATGCCCACCAGACTGACATTGGGGTAATCATGGCCTTTGGCAATCATCTGGGTGCCGATGAGGATATCGGCTTCCCCCTTGCCAAAGGTCTCCAATATTTCTTCATGGCTGTGCTTTGTCATAGTCGTATCCAGATCCATGCGCAGGATGCGGGCTGCGGGAAAGAGTCTCTTTGCCTCTTCCTCAATTTTCTGGGTGCCTGTCCCAAAATAGCGGATATACTTGGAACCACATGCAGGACAGGTCCGGGGAATGTCTGCCCTTCTGCCGCAGTAATGGCAGACCAGCGCATGTTCCTTCTGGTGATATGTGTAGGTAATATCACATTCCGGGCAGGACATCACATGACCGCAGCCACGGCAGGAAACAAAGGTGGCATACCCCCTGCGGTTCAGAAACAGCATGGTCTGCTCTCCTTTTCGCAGGTTTTCCCCAATGGCCTCCTGCAGTTCCCTGCTGAAAGCGGAGCGGTTGCCTTCCGCCAGTTCCTTTCGCATATCCGTTACAAAAACCTGCGGTAATGTGCCGCCGCCTGTCCGTTCTTTCAATTCCAGAAGGAGGTATTCTCCCTCTTTCGCTCTGTGATAGCTGACCAGATCGGGGGTCGCCGTCCCCATCAGAAACAGGGCATTATATTTTTTCGCCGCTGCCGCCGCAACGTCCTTCGTGTCATATTTCGGCGTGATATCGGAAACATAACTGTTTTCATGGGCTTCATCCATGATGATGACGCCTACATTTCGAAAAGGCATGAACAAAGCCGAACGAGGGCCAATGATGACAGAAATTTCTCCATCTCTGGCCTTTTTCCACTGGTCTACCCGCTCTCCCATGGAAAGGCGGCTGTGGGTCACGCTGACCTTCTCCCCGAAACGAGAAATGAACCGTTCCAGAATGAGGGGTGTCAGGGCGATTTCCGGCACAAGCACAATGGCCTGCTGCCCTTTTTCGATCACATCGGAAATCAGCTGCATATAGATCTCTGTTTTACCGCTGCCCGTCACCCCATGGAGGAGAACAGATTTCTTCTCCGCTTTTTCCATTTCTCCACGAAGCGCCGCCAAGGCCGCAGCCTGTTCTTTCGTAGGCAGGAAGGCCTTTGTTCTTTCAAAATCCTCTGCATCGAACACATTGCGCAGTTCTGTTTCTTTTCTTTCTTTCAGAACACCTTTGCCCAGCAATGTTCTGATGGGCGAATCCGTGATGCCGCATCTTTCCTTCAGTTCTTCTGCTGTCACTTCTTCGCCGTTTCTGAGATATTCCAGAATCAGCCTCTGCCCCTCCAGACGTTTATCCCGTTCCGCCTTCTGCCATACAGCCTCCAGCATAGGATGCTCCAGATCCAGAGATAGGAGCCGTTTTTCTTTTTTATATTCACTGCGGCGCAGCTGCTGTTTCAATTCCAGCAGACCTTTTTCCTCCATTTTGCGAAGAAAATCCAGAACCTTTCCGCCGAATTCCATCTGGAT
>NZ_JBGVHV010000135.1:0-2729 GCF_045122575.1 Anaerotignum sp.
TTCAGCGGATTTGTGATGACAAAAGAGAGGACATCGGAGCAGATCATTTCTGTGACGGCCTATGACCAGATGTTTTACCTGACAAGGAACAAGGCTACTTATGTTTTTGTAAACAAAAGTGCAAAGGAAGTGATCCAGACCATTGGTGCGGACTATGGGCTGCAGGTAGGGCATATCACGGACAGTGGGTGGAAGATACCCCAGAGGATCGAGGAAGGGGAAACGCTGATGGATATCATTCTTTCGGCACTGGAGATCTGTGGGCAGGCAACGGGAAAGGAATATTTTCTGTATGACGGCGCAGGGGCTTTGGCGGTGAAGGAAAGAAGAGAGATGGTGACGGATGCAGTGCTGAAATGCGACGGCGGCATCAGTGAGTATACATACAGGACAGATATCAGCAAGGATACCTATAATGCGGTACAGCTTTACCATGCGGGACGGAAGGAAACGGAACGGAAGGCATATAAAGTGGAGAAGGCCGATCAGGTGAAGAAATGGGGCAGGCTGCAGTATTACAAACGGGTGGCTTACACATTGAATCAGGCGCAGCTGAAAGAACTGGCAGAAAGCATCCTGAAAGAAAAAAGTCGTGTGGTGAAAAAACTGACCATTGAAAACATCAACGGGGACATTTTGCTGCTGGCAGGGAACAGCATCTGGCTGGAGATCCCCGGGCTGGCGGAGATCAGCCTGCAGGGACAGGCATTGATCGAAAGCTGTACCCACGTTTTTGAGGACGGAGAGCATCGGATGCGGCTGAATATTCGGATCGAGGAGGGATAAGGATGGACTTGAAAAGTTTTCTGAAGGAGAATAACGGGTTTCCTGAAAATCGAAGGGTTTCCGTTTCCCCTTGTTTTATGGAGAATGGCGAAGAAGTGCTTTGGGAGATCAGAGCGGTCAGCGAGGAAGAATACCGCAGAGCAGCGGAAGGAAAGAAGGACAAATGGGCAGCGTTATGCCTGCTTTCGGTGGTAAAGCCTGACCTGAAGGATCGGGAGCTTTGGGCAAGCTACGGCGCTGTTGACGGGGAACAGGCGCTGAAGGAAATGCTCTATCCCGGGGAGTATGTGAAACTCTTGGAGGCCGTAAAGGACATCAATGGGTTTCAGAAACGCAGAAAGGCTTGGAAGGCACAGGCAAAAAACTGATCGAGGAGGGCGTGGACGAGGCGGACTATGCCTGCTATGCCCTCCGGAAATATGGGATACGCCCGAAAGAATGGGCGGAAATGACAACGCCTGAGCGGATGTTTTGCTGTGCGGCCATTGAGATGGAGATAGAAGCGGCACAGAAATAAAGAGGTGAGAGAAGGAATGGAGAAAAGAGAGAAGGGACTGTTTGGAAGGCTTCTGGCGTTCTGGAAGGAAAAAATCAGCATGAGCGAAGGGGGAAATATTGGATTCTGGCATGATACGGAAACTGTGGAAAATCATTTTGCTGAGATGGGGGCTATGGCCGCTTTGAGCCAGCAGGAGACGAAAAAGGTTTTTTGGGAGGAAGAGAGCGCGAAGACCATCGTATCGGCAGGAGAAATTCTGGAGAAACAGAAAAATATTCTGCCGGAAAAAACGGCAGAAGAGGAAACAGAGGAAGAAAAGATGCCGAAGAAAGAACGGAGGGCAAACTTTTTTTCGGCGGAGCCCCTATGGGAAAACGGACAGGCAGAAGAAAAAGAACCCGTGATGCGAAGGGCTTTTTTTACGGAAACAGCAGAAGAAGAAAGGGAAAAGCGGCGGATCGTGCCAGTTTCGGCAGAAGTGGTACAGGAGGAGAAAAGGTATGCTGAGGAAGAAAAGGTGCCGGTAAAAGAAGCGCACAAAAAAGAGGGAACACAGACAGAACCTGTGATCGATATAGAAGGGCTGATGCGGCAGATGACGAAAAAGCTCTGGGAGGAACGGGAAAGTTGTGGCAGGCGGCTGAGATAAGAAGGAGGCGGAAAAATGCTGGAAATCATCAAACAGCTGGCGCTGGATGTGGCGGAAACCGGTGCGGATTTCTGTACGGGAATCGTAATGGCAGCAAGCCCACTGTGTATTCGGCTGGAGGAAGGGATGGAACTGACAGAGGAATTTCTGATTCTGACGGAGGATATGCAGGAACAGGAGGAAACAGGAACCATCAGCATCAATGGAGGAAGCTGGAGCAACTACAGGATAAAGCGGGACAGAAAACCAAAAGCGGGCGAAAGGGTAGCGTTGCTGCGGGCGGCAGACGGACAGGAATATCTGGTGCTGGGGCGCGTGAGAAAGGAGGGGGAGTATGACACCGACACAGGAAGTGGAAATCGATATGATGACCATTGAGAAAAAGACCATCCCCAGCCTGACGTGGAAGATGAACGAAGAACGGGCTGAGGTGCGGGGAACGGTGGATGAAGGGGCGGCCATGAAACAGGCAGTCAATAAGATATTACAGACGGAAAGATACCGATATGCCATTTATGACTGGAATTATGGCATCGAGCTGGAAGACCTGTATGGAAAGAATGTGACCTATGTGATCCCTGAACTGAAAAAGAGAATAGAGGAAGCATTGCTGGCTGATGACAGGGTGACGGCGGTAACGGATTTTTCGTTTCAGCAGGAGAAAGGTTCTGTGACGGCAGAATTCGTGGTGCATACGATCTTTGGGGAAATAAAGGCAGAAAGGACGGTGGATATTTGATGGTGAGCTATGAAGCATTGATGGAGAGAAAACTGGATTTGATCGATGACAAGAGA
>NZ_JBGVHV010000136.1:0-11399 GCF_045122575.1 Anaerotignum sp.
TGCAGCATATATTCCTTGGTGGCATTTTTATGATAGATCTTCAGATGACAATAGTCTTCGGGGGTTTCCGATTTATCCCGCAGAAAAAGCAGTTCCTGTTTTGTGTCCATTGCCTGCAGTTCTGCCTCCAGCGCATCGGCCTCCGCATCTTTCAGCACCAGCAGAATATAAACAACGATCCCGTTTTCCGGCACTTCGCCATTGACATAATTTCGATAAGGCGAGCGGCGGTTGGAAAGATAGGTCTGTTTTTCCGCTTCATTCTTAAAATCCTTGAAATCGTTATAATAAATCAGCAGCACATTTTCCCACACAACATTGCGGAAATAATGATAGCCTTTTTTGTCCGCATGGGCACAGATGGCATCCGCCAGTTCTCTGTCCAGTCCATTGGTGGCACGGTAGCGTTTATCCTTCACATCATAGAGCACCGCCCCGTCCATGGCGATGACAGGCAGCTGCAGTTCCACATTTTTCAGGTCGGAAACCAGAGAAGCAGGGGTACGTTCCGTTGCAATGGTAAAGGGCATCCCGTCACGGATGAGCTGATTCAGTTCAAAGCGAACATAGGGCGTGATCCCCTCTTTTTCATCATAAAGGGCGCCGTCAAAGCCCGTTACAAACAGGCAGTCCCGACTCCGTTTTCTCGGCAGATGCATGCTGTTGACCGCCAGAGAAACCAGAATCCCGATGATGGTTTCCACAGAACGGTTGATGGCATCCATATACGGCGGCTGACCTGCATTGGAAAGGCAGACACTCAGAAGTACCATCCCTGCAATGTCCGCAGCCCCTCTTCTTTTCAGCACCACCGTCATATACATCACGGGGATCAATGCTGCCGCGATCAGCGCATAGCGCAGAATGCGAACCTCCCAGGGGGTCTCATGCATCAAAAAAACGACCGGCAGTGCAAAAATCGCACCAATACCCGTTCCGATAATTCGATTAAAGGCAGACTGGATACTGTTTTCCACCTGCGTCTGCATACACATCAGCGCCGCAATGGTGGCAAACACAGGAACCCCCTGCTCATCCCGCAGAAAATGGATGACAAAGCAGCCCAGAACCGCCAGCGATGTTTTGATCAGACGCATACCGACTCTCGGCAAATGGGTCGTCATGCTTTGTTCCTCCCTTCCGTTCATTTCTGTTTCTGTGGAAAGTATAGGGGAAAGGAAATCCCCCTGTCAAGGATTCCGACGGAATTCCTGCACAAAAAACAGTATGCCCCATAGTATGAAAGAAGAAACAGGCCTGCTTCTAAAAAAACAAACAGGAGGTATGTTTATGAATCAATATCCTTACGGCTATCCCGACAGAAATTGTCATCACAATGAAAATCCAAACTGCTGTTGGACACGCTGTTGCGTACTGACAGGCGCGACCGGGGCAACCGGCGCAACAGGCGCGACCGGTCCCACAGGCCCCATGGGTCCCAGAGGCTTCATGGGCTATCCCGGCCCTACAGGCGCGACTGGGGCTACGGGCGTAACCGGCCCTTTCGGCCCTCAGGGAAATCCCGGGGCAACGGGCGCAACTGGTGTCACCGGTCCTGCAGGCCCTGCCGGCGCAACAGGTGCAACGGGGGCAGAAGGTCCCATGGGTGCAACCGGCGTAACCGGTCCCATCGGTCCTGTTGGTCCTACCGGTGCAACGGGCGCAACGGGTGAAATTGGCCCTATTGGCCCTGCCGGCCCTACCGGTGCAACGGGCGCTACGGGGGCTACAGGTGCTGCAGGCGAAATTGGTCCCATTGGCGCTACCGGGGCAACAGGAGCGACAGGGGCTACGGGGGCTACGGGCGCAACAGGCGCTACCGGGGCAACCGGCGCTACGGTTCCTCTGAATCTGAACAGTTCTGCCAATGTGGATCAGCAGGTACCCGCCGCTGCAGGCGCACCGCTGACCTTTGCCATCACACAGGCCCAGGCAGGAACTGCCATTTCTCACGCAGCAGGCACCGCAGAATTTATCCTGACAGAAAACGGCATCTATGAGATCGAGTACAACACCGTAGTTGCCTCCAGCGCAAGCCCTACCTTCACCGTAGCCCTGCGGCTGGAAATCAACGGAGATCCCATCCCCGCTTCCCGTTCTTCCGTTTCCATCGGTGCCGCTGCCGATGAACAGACCCTTTCCGGCAGAGCGGTCATCACACTGACCAACGCACCCGCAACCATCACATTGGTGGCAGAAGATACCAATGGCACTTACAGCGACACTGTCATTACCATTCAGAAACTGAATTAAAGGCAAAAAAAAGAGCGAGCAGAAATGCTCGCTTTTCTTTCTTAAAGATATGCGGTTCCCTTTGCCACGATGGAAACCTTTCCTGTGATCTGAAGGGATGTAATTTTTCCATTTTCCACAGAAACCTCTGCACCCATAACACCGCCGGGCTGTTTCAGGCTGACGGAAAGAGATTTTCCTGCTTTCATGGCCAGATACGCACCGACTGCAGATGTGCCGCTGCCACAGCCCCTTTCCCAGATGAGGGTCACCCCCTGCACGGAAACCAGAGGCTGACATTCGCCCTTTTCTTCCTCGAAAAGCAGGATACCGAAAGCCGCAGGCATTTCTCCTGCCCACTCTTTCGCCGCCAGTTCCGCTTTTCTTACGCCCTCTGCCCCCCAGAGGGATGCCGGCACGATAATATGGCTGATGCCTTCAAACACCACTACAGGCAATTCGTAAGTTTCGCCTTCCAGCAGAAATTTTTTATATTCAATGGCTTTGGGCAGAGGCATGGCCACTTTCCCGAAAAAGCCTTTTTCTTCTTTTCTGAGGTGACAGTTTACCAGACGGTCTGCCCCGGAAACCTCCAGAACGATCTCCGTTTCTTCCCCAACGGAAAGATCTTTTTCCTCCGCCAGCGCCGCCGCCAGAGAAAGGGATGCGTTACCGCAGAATTCCCCCGCCATCATCTGCAGACGTTTTTCCGCCCGAGGATCTTGGGGTTCTTCAATATAGCCTGCCTGCTCCGCATAAACACTGCCATAGGCAATGAGTTTTTCCGCCACTTCCAGATGTTTCTCTCTGGGCACAGGGCTTTCGATGAGCAGCGTCATATTTTCCGTCGGGCTGGCTTTGATGAATTTCAGTTCCATCCAACCACTTCCTTTACTGCTGGAAACGGCTCAGGAAGGCTTTGGTACGTTCCTGTTTGGGGTTATTGATCAGTTCTTTAGGGTCGCCTTCTTCCACAATCACGCCGCCGTCCATGAAGATGATATGATCGGATACGTCACGGGCAAAGGACATTTCGTGGGTAACGATAACCATGGTCATATGTTCTGCCGCCAGATCCTTGATGACTTTCAGGATCTCCCCTGTCAGTTCGGGGTCAAGGGCAGATGTAGGTTCGTCAAAGAACAGGATGGCAGGCTTCATCGCCAGCGCACGGGCAATGGATACACGCTGCTGCTGACCGCCGGACAGTTCGCAGGGGTATGCATCTTCTTTGTCTGCCAGACCCATTTTTTTCAGCAGTTCTCTTGCTTCTGCGTAAACTTCATCCTTATCCCGTTTGCCAATGAGGATGGGAGGTTCTGTGATATTTTTCATAACAGAGTAGTGAGGGAACAGATTGAAGTTCTGGAACACCAGACCAAAATGTTTCTTCACGCCCTGCAGCACTTCTTTGTCGCCGTAAACCGCTTTGCCTTCTGCATCTGCTTTTGCCGCATAGTCACCCAGATAAATGAGGTCACCGCCGTCCATGGTTTCCAGCAGGGTAGCGCAGCGCAGCAGTGTGGATTTACCGGAGCCGGAAGGCCCGATGATGGATACGACCTGCCCTTCGGAAACAGACAGGGAAATATCCTTCAGCACTTCGTTATCACCGAAGCTTTTATTACAATGATTGATTTCCAATACTTTTTTCATTTCGAAGCCCTCCTTTCTCAGCGATAATAGCTCAGTTTCTTTTCAATGCGTTCCATCGCAAAGGCCACCACAGCGTTGAATACGAAATAGAACACACCTGCAACGAACAGAGGCATGATGGTTGTCTGTGCCGCTGCGATCTGTTTTGCCACGGTAAACATTTCTTCGTAAGTCAGAACGAATGCCAGAGAGGTATCTTTTACCAGTGTGATGACTTCATTTGTCACGGGAGGCAGCACACGTTTTACCATCTGAGGGAAAATAATTTTGAAGAATGTCTGCTGTTTGTTGTAGCCCAGTACAGATGCCGCTTCATACTGACCTTTGGGGATAGATTCGATCCCGGAACGGTAGATTTCCGCAAAGTATGCCGCATAGTTGATGGCAAAACCAACGATCACGGCAATGAAGCGATAGCTTCTGGGCAATGTCAGGCCAAATACATAGTAAGGGCCAAAGAACACCACCAGCAGCTGCAGCATCAGAGGTGTACCGCGCAGGATGGCGATAAATACTTTTACAATTGCCTGCAGAGGTTTGAACTTGGACATACGGCCAAAGGCAACAGCCAGACCCAGAGGCATAGAGAACAGCAGTGTCAGCACGAAGATCAGCAGGGATGCACCCATACCGCCTACCAGCTGCTGCATAACAACAGTAATATTCATAGTATGATTCCTTTCTTTTTTTACAAATATCTTTCAATAAGGGGATGTTTCAAGATACTTTTTCAATGTTTCCTTAAACGCAGGAAAAGGCGGCAGGGATTTCCTGCCGTCTTACCTGTTATATTATCGTTATTTGATTTCTGAATTATTTGCCCAGGCAAACCATTTTGTCCAGGTTGTAATCAGCGTAGTTTGCAGCGATTTCTGCAAATGTGCCGTCTGCCACCATTTCGTCCAGAGTTGCCTGTACTGTGTCTCTCAGTTCCTGATCGTCCAGTCTGAAACCGATCGCATACTGTTCTGTGGACAGAGGTTCTTCCAGCATTCTGAATTTATCTGCTTTTGTCTGCAGCTGATACTGAGCAACGCCGATATCTACTGCGATGGCATCGTTTGTACCTGCTTCCAGATTCATAAATGCTGTGTTGTAATCAGCGATTTCATCCAGTGCTGCAAAAGTAGCAACTACGTCTGCTTTGGATTCATCCTGCAGTGCTGTCAGAGCGGAGGAACCAGCCTGTGTGATGACATATTTGCCTGCCAGATCAGCTTCTGTCTGGATTGTGTCGTCTGCTCTTACTACATAAACGATGGAGTTGTCAACGTAGGGTTCAGAGAACAGATAGGAATCTTCTCTGCCGTTCATTGTGAAACCGTTCCAGATACAGTCGATGGCACCGGAGTTCAGTTCCATATCTTTTGCGTTCCAGTCGATGGGCTGTTTTACCAGTTCCCAACCGTTTCTTGCGCAAACTTCTGCAGCCAGATCCAGGTCGAAACCAGCGTAGTCGCCGTCTTCTGTTCTATAGCCGTAAGGAGGGTATTCTGCGTCAAAACCAACTGTAAATGTTGTTCTTTCTGCTGCATCATCCGCGGGTGCTTCCGCTTCGGAACCGCCGCAGCCCGCCAGTACGGACACGCTCATAGCCATTGTTAATAACAGTGCGAAAAATTTTTTCATAATGTATCTCCCCTTTTGTATTCTTAAAATCAGTTCTTCGAGGTCTCCCTCGGTTCTTCATTATATTATCACGCTACCATGCTAAAGTAAAGCAAAATAATACACAACTTTCACCCTGTTTTTTGTGCAAAACAAACAAAGACCCCGACAGATTGCCGAGGTCTTTCCTTTTTTATTCCGCAATTGCTTTGATACGAACCACTTTGCTCTTTTCCAGTGTCAGTGCCACTGTGCAGTCATCTTTTGCTTTTTCGCAGTCATCCCAGAAGTCCATCAGACCATCCAGATCATCGTCGTATCTGGAAAGGCTCTTATAGTCGTCTTCGTCTACAGACGCGCCCAGTTTATATACAAATTCCACACTGCGGCCCAGTTCGTAGGTTTCTTTCTTGCCGCTTACTTTTACAGTGATTTCATCGTCGTCTTCGTTGACGTCTGTCAGTTCGCCGACCACATCTTCCCAGTGGGCAACGATCTCATCTACCTTGCCGCTGCTGTTATAGCCCAGTTCCACATAGATGCGGGAATCCCCGAAGGCATAGTCGATCTGGTTATTCAGCTCTGTCAGCGTCACTTCTTCGCCGTCCAGTGTCACATCCACACTGCTTGCCAGCGTCAGATCCAGACTCAGCCCTGCCGCTCTGATGGAAATGCGGTTTGCGGATTCCACGATATCTTTCAGTTCCCCTTCGCTGGCTTCTTTCAGGGTTGCTTCGATCTTGGAAACATCGCCGTCCTTGTCGAATTCCAGTTTCACTTCGAAGCGATATGCGCCGATATTGTCCATCAGATCTTCTACATCACGATCCTTGCCATCGATTTCTACATCCACATCTTCCGCCAGATCGTAGGTGTATTTCTTATCATCGACCATGATCACGATTTCATCCTCGTCGATGTCTTCCAGATCCCCTTCGTTATTATGGCTGTATTTGGAAACTGCAAGGATCTCTGTTACGTCGTCATCTCTGTCCAGATCAACGGTAACCGTATAGGCTTTTTTATCATCACGGAAACTGCTTCTCAGCTTATCCAGTGTGCTCTTCTTGCCGTCGATCTTTACATCCACGTCTTCCGCCAGGGGATATTCATATTCCTCTCCGCCGGCTTCGAATTTGATCTTTTTGGTACCGATAGAAGTCAGCGTACCGTTGTATTCATCTTCCATGGATTCGATGAGGATCTCTTCTACTTCCCCATCTTTATTCAGTTCCAGAGAAACATAATAATTACATTCATCATAATCCTTTTCGAATTTGCTGAATTTCACGGTCTTGCCGTCATATTCGATCTCTACATCCTTCGCCAGAGGGTAGGTATATTCCTTGGAACCTACCTTGATAACGATTTCGTCATCATCCACATCTTCCACAGTACCTTCTGTAGGGTTATTATCATTCAGCACCGCTTCGATCTCCAGCACATATTCTTCTGCATCCAAAGTCAGTGTAACGTCATAATTGGCATCTTCCAGAGCCTTTTCCAGTTTGCTGATACTGGATTTTTTGCCGTCCAGTTTGACTTCCACGTCTTTATCCAGATAAAACTTCTTCTCTTTGGAGCCATCTTTTACTGTTACCTTGGAATCATTGATATCCACCAGTTCAAAGGTTTCTTCTGTGGTCTGATTATTTTCCGCTTTCCCGATGCCGGCCTTGGAATAAACCACTTCCAGGGCAGTCAGTGTAGTGCCGCTGTAGGTCACTTTTACGGTATCGCCTTCGCCCACATCTGCAAAATCAATGGTTTCTCCGTTATATTTGGGTTTCACATCGCCCTTTGTACCAAACAGGCTCAGGTTTGTGCCTGCATTGGTTTTCACAGTGATAAACAGATCCCCGTTCTGCATCAGGCTGGCGGCTGTAACAGTACCTGCTGTCACGCTTTCTTTTTCGGAAACAATGACGTCTGTACCTGTTTCTGTCAGTTTGTTATATGTTTTTACGGAAAGAACTGCCATTTCCGCACGGGTGATGTTTGCCTTAGGATTGAACTTATTATCAGAATCCCCTACCATCAGATTCGCTCTGTACAGCAGTTCCAGGTAAGGCACAGCCGCAGAAGAAACAGAGTTTTTATCTGCATAGCCCAGCGCCGCGCCGGATTTTGTATCATAACCGCTGACCGTATCCAGTGCTTTGCCGAAAATCACGCCCACGTCTTCTCGGTTTGCCGCCTTTGTATTGATCTTGTTGGCATTCCCCTGCAGTTTATTCAGGTCTGTCGTAGTCAGGATCTGATTTTCCAGAGCATAGGCTGTTGCCTTATAGGCCCAGTCGGGAATGTTGTACGCACTGATGACAGGTTTCCATTTTGTCACTGTGGTATCACTGACATCTCTGCCGCTGTAAACCTTCATAATGGAATACATCAGCTGTACGGTTTCGCAGTAAGTTACGTTATTTCTGGGCTTACAGTATTTCTTGCCGTTTTCGTTATAACCGCTCATCAGCCCCAGTTCTGCCGCTTCTTCCAGAAAAGGCTTAAAACCGGACCAGGTCACTGTATTGATATCCGCAAAGGTCGCCCCATAGGCAGGTACAGCCATGCTCCCCAGGATCAGGCTGGCCGCCGTTGCAACTGTAATGATTTTTTTCATATGCTTTACCCCCTTCAGCAAGGTGTTATTCTCTCACAATATGATTGTATCATAAAATCAAGAAAATTTTTCTTTCGATTTCCTTAATATTTCTCCTTTTCCCGGAAAAATCCTCTTTTTTATGCAATTTTCTCCTTCTTAGACGAAATCATTTCCATTCCAGTTCCGTTCCCACAGCAACTTCTTTCACGGGACACGCTCCGTGCAAAGCTGCCCTTACGGCAAAAGAAGTGCAGTGACAGGGATAAAGTTCGGGAATATTTTCTTCTTTTAAATAGGAAATGGTCGCCTTTGCCCGTTCATCTACATGGAACAGATGGAAGCCCCCCAGAACACTCTGCACCTTTTCCACACCCGTCAGTTTTTTGGCGTATGCGATGATATTGCAGATGCCCGCATGGGAACAGCCGGTGATGATGGAAAGGCCCTGTTCTCCCACAAATGCCAGTGCCGTATCATCCATGATATAGTCCGTCTGCTGTTTGCCGTCTTTTTCCACGGTGCCGATAGCATAGGCAGGCTCAAAATCTACGGTATGAGGGATCTCCCCCAGCCAGACCAGTTTTTCCGTCAGCCAGACGGGTTCTTTTCCCAGCTGCAATGTAAATTTTTCCGACAGTTCTTCCCGAGAAACAGGGCTGCCGATATCCATGCCGTTCCAGTCATGGGGCAGCAGAGCATCGGGATGGGCGATCAGAACAGGCTTTTTGGCAAAATCCAGTCCCAGCAAAGGTTTCAGTCCACCCGTATGGTCATTATGAGAATGGGAAAGAAGGACAGCCTCTGCCTTAGTCACATCGATCCCCATAGTCTCTGCATTTTTCAGGAATGCATCGGAATAGCCTGCATCAAAAAGGAAGGCTTTGCCTTCTGTTTCGATCCAGTAGGAAACGGCAGGTTCTCCCAGATAGTAAACATCAATTTCTGTATGGTTATCCATCAATATCTTCAGTTTCATTTTTCCCTCTCCCCACACTGCATTTTCGAAATATTACTAAAATTTATTTTATTTTCATATCGTCATTTTTTCTCCGATGGTTTCAGTCTTTTCTTCACCATAACATAGAAAAATCCCCTTTGCAATCGTGATTCTGCCGATTGACAGACAGGCTTTTTTTGTGTTATGTATGAAAGTAAATATGTCTTTCTATTTCTTACTTTTAAGGAGGGAATCCCCATGAAAAAACATGAAATCATCACACCCGCGATCCTGCTGGATATGGATGCGTTCGAAAACAATATCAATTCCTATCAGGCTCTGTGTGACAAACACGACAAAGAAAACTGGCCTATGATCAAAACACATAAATCTTCCACAGTAGCAAAAATGCAGATGGACGCCGGTGCAACAGGTTTCCTGTGCGGCACCATCGATGAATGCGAAATGGTTCACGCGCTGGGTGCAAAACACATCATGTATGCTTACCCCGTAGCAAATCCCGTAAACATTCAGAGAATCCTGAAAATGGCAAAAGACACAGATATCATCATCCGTCTGGACACAGTTGCGGCTGCAGAAATGCTGAACGCTGCTGCTGCGGAAGCAGGGATCGTGGTTTCCTATACCATCATCGTTGACATGAACTTCCACCGTTTCGGTATGCCCGTAGAAGATGTGGTTCCCTTCGCAAAAGCACTGGCACCTATGAAAAACCTGAAATTCCGCGGTATTTCCACACATCCCGGTCAGGTTTACGGCTGCACAGATTATGAAGGCGTTGTAGAAATCGCAAAACTGGAAATCGAAACCATGCAGGCTGCTGCTGATGCACTGGCTGAAGCAGGCTTCCCTTGTGAAATGGTTACTTCCGGTTCCACACCTACATTCAAATATGTCGTAGAAAACGGTAAAACAACCGTATCTCACCCCGGCAACTACACATTCCTGGATAACATCCAGATGGCACTGGGCGTTGCAGAAGAAAAAGACTGTGCAATGCGTATTCTGGCAACTGTAATCTCCAACCCTCACGAAGGTTTCTACCTGTTCGACGCAGGTGCAAAATGCCTGGGTCTGGATCAGGGTGCTCACGGCAACTCCGCGATCACAGGTTTCGGCTATGTCGTAGGTCATCCCGAACTGACTATCGTTGGTCTGTCTGAAGAAGTGGCAAAAGTAAAATGCCTGAACGGCGACCCCTGCGACCTGAAAGTGGGCGACAAAGTAGAAATCATTCCCAACCATTCCTGCTCCTCCGCAAACAACACAAGCTGGTACACATGCGTACGCGGGGACGAAGTGGTAGATTCCATCGAAGTTGACTACAGAGGCAACTGCCATAAAAAATTCTAATTATTCTTGAGGGTTTCACCCTCAAACTCCCACCAAAGGGGTAACCCCTTTGGAATCCTATACGCAAAAAAGGTGTTCCTTTCGGAACACCTTTTTTAATGTTTATTTTAATTATTCAAAGATTTCACTGGAAACGAACATCACACCGTCTTTCAGTTCTGTTGCGAAAGCTGCTTCGTCAGATACGCCGTTTACTGTGAATGTAGCATCATCCAGCATCAGTTCCATGGAAACACCATCTTTTTCCAGCAGGATGGGTTTTGCTTTCCCCTGCCATTTTACGGAAAAACCATTTGCTTCTGCTGTTTCTCTCAAAGGAACGGAAACTGCGGGGGCTTTCTGTTCGCCCAGAATCAGCACGAAGGAAGGGTTTGTCTGTGCAGGCAGGCTCATTGTCATCATATCATAGAATACCAGTGCATCCTGACCTTTTACGTCCGCATCTGTCAGTCTGATTCTGGAACCCTGCATGTTCTGGATGGATGTTGTTGCGTTATCGATATTCAGTTTCAGCATGTTTTTCATGTCTGTCAGTTCGTTATCGAATTTGCCAACTGTGAACGCACCAGCGTCAGCATTTGCAACAACTGCTGTTACATTGCCCAGGAAGGGAGGCAGGCTCATGCCCATAGGGCTGTTCATGTCGTATACGACGGAAACTGCCATGCCTTCTGTCAGCTGATCTGCTGTCATATAGGAACCATCTTCTCTGTTTACAATGATCGTGTTGGATGCTACTGCGAAACGCAGGCCACCCTGTTCGTTATCCATTGTTACGATGGAAACGCCTTCTGTTTCGGATGCTTCCACGCCTGCTACTGTGCCTTCCTGTGTCAGATACATAGATGCCTCCGCTTCTGCGATTACTTCTTCGATTGTTTTATCTGCATTGGGATTTGCGGCAATCAGCATGGGTTCATTCGCGAATGCTGTTGTACCCGCCAGAATTGTCATTACCATACCCATTGCCATTACTTTTGTCAGATTCTT
>NZ_JBGVHV010000137.1:0-3850 GCF_045122575.1 Anaerotignum sp.
TTCCGCACCCGACAGGAATCGAACCTGCGGCCTTTCGGTCCGGAGCCGAACGCTCTATCCCCTGAGCTACGGGTGCTTATGTATGGGGCCGTGGTGACCACAGCCCCGTTTCTTATTTTACCTGTTACCGGAAAGGATGTCAAATCCTTCTCGCCGTCAAAATATTACAGTTCGATATCAACGGTGGGCAGGTTCCAGATTTCATCTGCATACTGGCGGATGGTTCTGTCAGAGGAGAACTTACCGCTTTTCGCTGTGTTCAGGATGGCCATTCTTGCCCATCTTTCCTGATCGCGGTATGCCGCATCGATATCCCAGTGGGCTCTTGCGTAATCCGCATAGTCTTCCAGAACGAAATATTCATCCGCTCTGCCGCCGCAGCCATTCAGCAGGGCATCATACAGTTCGCGGAAACGATTTGTATCGGAATCGAAAGTACCATCGATCAGGCTTGTCAGTGCCATACGCACTTCCTGGTTCATGTTGTATACCATCCAGGGATCGTAACCACCCTGATATTTCTGCTGCACTTCATCCGCACTCATACCGAAGATGAAAATGTTGTCTCTGCCAACTTCTTCGCAGATTTCCACATTAGCACCGTCCATCGTACCGATGGTCAGGGCACCATTCAGCATGAATTTCATGTTACCTGTACCGGATGCTTCCTTACCTGCTGTAGAGATCTGTTCACTGATATCTGCTGCAGGGATCAGTTTTTCCGCCAGAGATACACGGTAGTTTTCCATGAATACCACTTTGATCTTGCCATTGATAGAAGCATCGTTATTGACTACATCAGCCACTGCGTTGATCAGCTTGATGATCAGTTTTGCACGACGGTAGCCTGCTGCTGCTTTTGCACCGAAAATAAATGTTCTTGGAACCATATCCAGGCCGGGGTTCATCTTCAGCTGGTTATACAGACCAATGATATGCAGGATATTCAGCAGCTGTCTCTTGTATTCATGCAGACGTTTCACCTGAATATCGAAGATGGAATCAGGGTTTACGTCGATGCCTTTTGTTTCTTTGATATAGTTTGCCAGAGCGATCTTGTTGTCTCTCTTGATCGCCATAAAACGTTCGCGGAAAGCTGCATCGTCTGCATAAGGGATCAGTTTCTGCAGTTCGTCCAGATTTGTCACCCAATCCTTACCGATTTTTTCAGAGATCAGATCAGCCAGTTCTCTGTTGGAATGTACCAGCCATCTTCTCTGGGTGATACCGTTTGTTTTATTGTTGAATTTTTCAGGATACAGTTCATAGAAATCTCTCAGTTCCTGATTTTTCAGAATTTCTGTATGCAGAGCAGCTACACCGTTTACGGAATGGCTGCCTACGATGGCCAGATAAGCCATGCGGATCTGACCGTCAGCGATGATCGCCATTTTTCTTACCTTCGCAGGGTCATTGCCGTATTTTTCTGTCAGTTCCAGAACGAAACGACGGTTGATTTCTTCTACGATCTGATAGATACGGGGCAGCAGACGGCTGAACAGTTCCATGGGCCATTTTTCCAGTGCTTCCGCCATGATGGTATGGTTTGTGTAAGCACATACTTTTCTTGTGATATCCCAAGCCTGTTCCCAAGGCAGATCGTTTTCATCCACCAGCACACGCATCAGTTCTGCAACTGCCATACTGGGGTGCGTATCATTCAGCTGGAATGCAACCTTTTCGGGCAGCAGATTGAAATCTGTGTGCATTTTTTTGAAACGGGCGATCACTCTCTGGATCGTTGCGGAAATAAAGAAATACTGCTGACGCAGACGCAGTTCTTTGCCCTGCATGTGTTCATCGGCAGGATAGAGTACGTCTGTCAATGTGTTTGCCAGCATTTCTTCTTCTGCTGCTTTCTGATAGTTCCCTTCGTTGAAGGACTTCAGATCCAGTCTGTTCTTGGGTTTTGCTTCCCACAGACGCAGTGTATTTACTGTGTTGTTACCATAGCCGATGACAGGATAGTCATAGGGGATGGCTGTTACGGACTGGAAGTTTTCATGTACCATTTTGTAGCCGCCTTTGTCGTCAGCCACAGCGCGTACATTGCCGCCGAATTTTACTTCTACGGCATATTCATTTCTCTTGATGCCCCAGGGATCGCCGTTTTCCAGCCAGTTATCGGGTGCTTCCACCTGATAGCCGTTTTCGATACGCTGTTCGAAAATGCCGTAGTGGTAGCGGATACCGCAGCCGTATGCAGGCAGCGCCAGTGTAGACAGGGATTCCAGGAAGCAGGCAGCCAGACGGCCCAGACCACCGTTCCCCAGACCGGGGTCGGGTTCTGCGTCTTCTACCATGTTATAATCGATGCCCAGTTCTTCAAATACTGCTTTTACATCATCAAACATTTCCAGATTGATGAGGGCATTGCCGAAGAAGCGACCCATCAAAAATTCCATAGACAGGTAATAAACTACTTTTACATCTTTTTCATAATATTCATCATGGGTCTTCATCCATTTATCTGTGATGACATCCCTGATGGCAAATACTGCCGCCTGATACAGCTCTTCAGGTGTGGCATGTTCCAGTGTTTTTCGGTACAGCGTTTTTACGTTTTCCCGAATCATTTCTTTCAGTTGTTCTTTTTCGATAAAACTCATAATAACCCCCTTGGATACCAAAGGTAACCTTCTCTCTTTTTTTCTTTTTTGCGGGATTCGGCATTCCCGCTGCGTTCTTATTTTCTCACGCAGATACGGTATTATACCAAATTTTCGCTTGTTTGGCAATTTTCCATCGGTCGATTTCTGCATTTTATTGGACTTTTTTTGAATTACATGAACAAAAATGTCCCAAAAAGGAAACCTGCACCACTGCAGAGGGCCTTTCCGATCTCGATTTTGTTCGGAATGATACCCGCAGAAGCATGATACAGCCCCATACCGCCAAAAAATGCCAGAAGCAGAACCTCTCTGAAAGAAAGGGGATCCTGCCAAAGAAGCTGACAGCCTGTCACGATCCAAAGGATGAGGACAGAGAGGATCTTTCTTCCTTCCAGCCGGAGACTGACCAGAACACCAACCCCCGCCGCTGCTGCGGAAAGAAAGAAATACGCCGTTCCCATCACATGGGGTAAAAGAGCAAAACAAAGAAAGGCCAGATATCCGCCGTCCAAAAAACAAAGGGCAGCCTTGGCGAAGGTTCGCTTTTCTGCTGCCCATGTAAACATACCGTATCCCATAACGAGAGCCAGCCATAGTATCGGTTTCATATGGATTCCCCCATTCCATTCTTTCTACTAGGATATGGAAGGGACGAAATCTTGATGATTGTTACAGGGCAAAAACGATGCCCACCACCGCACTGAGTACGATATAAAAAATCGGATGCTTTTTCCACTTATTCGTTGCAAAAAGCAGTGCCGCAAACAAAATACATTCCTCTATACCGATCTGACTGCTGATATTTGCCAAGCGCAGTTCCTCAAAAGTCGCAGAATGGAACAACGCTCCAATGAGAACGCCGAAGCCTGCCGCGCCGATCAGACCCATCACCGCAGGGCGCAGTCCGTAGAAGGCATAATTCACATATTTATTGCTGCGGAATTTTTCCAGCATTCTGGAAATGATGATAATAATGACCACAGAGGGGAAAATCAGCCCTGCCGTTGCGCAGATACTGCCGATGACACCGCTGTGCTGAAAGCCTGTATAGGTGGCCATATTGACCCCCAACGGGCCGGGTGTGGATTCGGAAATCGCGATCATATCCGGAATCTGATGGACGGAAAACCAAGGGTATTTATCCGACAGACGATACAGAAAAGGTAATGTTGCCAGACCACCACCGATCGAAAACAGACCGATCTTGAAGAATTCAAAAATCAGGATCAGAATATCCA
>NZ_JBGVHV010000138.1:0-10602 GCF_045122575.1 Anaerotignum sp.
AACGGCTCAGGCCGCCGGCATAACGATATACTGCCGCTGCGCCATCCCGAATGGAAACGGCCAGTGTATTCCCGTTGGCATCCTTCCCTGTGGAATAAACGCCTTCCGGAGAAAATTCACCGCTGCCTTCCGAAAAAGCCCCGGGCATCCCTGTCCAGGTTTCATAGGCCTTGAAAGATCCATCAGCCAGGAAAGGATTTCGTTCCTTCAGGCTGTAATAGCCCTTATCAAAACCGCCGGCATAAGCCACGCCGGACAGATTGCCGCCTACAAACCAGCACTGCAGGGTACCTGCCCCGTCACCGTTATAGTGGAGCAGATTTGCCTCTGCCAGAACCGCATCTTGCCCTGCTTTCCGCTTCAGGTTATATTCGCAGTCTGCGGATGCAGCGAACAGACGGGTATTTTTTTCCGTATTTTCAGGGACTTTCGCCGCACCAAAGATCAGGCTTGCCCTGTCATAATCCCAGTAAAATTCCTCCATCACATCATCGATGGTTTTCGTATAGGCCTGCTGTTCTTCCGCCGTCAGGCTGAAATCCTGTTCTTCCTCCCCGCCGCAGCCGGTCAGCAGAAGCAGGCTCAGCAAAGCCAGTAATCGTCTTTTCATATTCTTTCCTCTCTATGATACAGAACCGCTTTTTACGAACATTATATATGATTGTATACCAATTTTCAAATTTATTTCAGAAAACCAGTCCGACCAGCCAGACCGCAGCAGCAATACCAACCACATTGGCCAGAAGGGCGCAGGGCAGCGTCCAGCGGGTCTGTCGGATGCCCACAGAGAGGAAATACAGGCTCATGGTGTAAAAGACCGTTTCCGTACAGCTCATCATGACTGAAGCCACGCGGCCAAGGTAAGAATCGGGGCCATAATGGGCAAAAAGATCTGTCAGAAGCCCCGTGGCTGCCGAGGAGGAAACCAGACGGATGATGCTCAGGGGCGCCAGTTCCGCAGGAAATCCAATAGCATCGGAAAAAGGACGGAACAACTCTACCAGAAGATCCAAAAGCCCCCCTGCCCGCACCACCTCCACCGCCATCACAAGACCGATGAGGGTCGGCAGGATATCGATGACCGTCTGCAGTCCTTCCTTTGCTCCCTCCAGAAAAACTTCATAAATATCCACCTGCTGCAGACAGCCGAACACAACGATCAGGAGGACTGTCACAGGGATCAGAAAATCCGATATGGTCAGCAGGATGCTCATATCCTCCGCCCCCTTTCCGCCAACTTCGCCGCAAGGGTGCCTACCACGGTGGTGATGAGGGTGGCCGCGATGCCCACTCCCACGATCTCCGCCGGATTTTGGGAACCATACTCCGCCCGATAGGCAAGGATATTTACTGTCACCAACTGCAGGGATGTCATATTTACCGTCAGAAACATGCACATAGCAGACGAGGCTGTCCCCTTTTCCTCCCGATTCAGTTTCTGCAGTTCCTTCATGGCCAGAAGCCCTGCCGGCGTTGCTGCCCAGCCAAGGCCAAGAAAATTGGCGGCAAAATTGGCCGCGATATATTTACGGGCTTTATGGGAAGGGGGTACAGAAGGAAAGAGAAAATCCATCAGCGGCGTCATTTTCCTTGCCAAAGCATCGATCATGCCGCCCTTTTCCGCAATTTTCAGAACCCCCGACCAGACTGCCACCACCCCCGCCATAGTAAAGGCCAGTTCCATGGCAGAACGGCCGCCGCCGATGACCGCCTGCGTCACCAGATCCATCCTGCCCAGAAAAGCCCCCGTCAGGATCCCCCCGATCACAAAAAAGCCCCAGATCCCATTTAACATCCTTTTCACCCCTTTGATTTATCCTATGTCCTCCATTTCCTTTTATGAATCCCTTTCCTGTGACCTATTGTTTTTATGAAATTCAACCAACATTTTACATTTTGTATTGAAATTCCATTTTTACTGTGTTAAGATTCAGTTAAGATTCTTAACGATAAATTAACATCATCTTTGTAAGGGGGAGCAAGCAACATGAAATCAACAGGTATTGTAAGAAAAGTAGACGAATTGGGAAGGGTTGTTCTGCCCATCGAGCTTCGCCGCAATATGGGGATCGAAATCAAGGATTCTCTGGAAATTTTTGTGGATGACAACATGATCGTTCTGAAAAAATATGAACCCGCCGATATTTTCACAGGCAGCATGGATGATCTGATCGATTATAAAGGCAAAAAAGTATCCAAAAATTCCATCATCGAAATGGCAAGACTGGCAGGTCTGGAAGTAAAATAAAGATTACAAAAAACGGCACCGAAATCGGTGTCTTTTTTATTGACAAGTTCCCGTAAAACCCAATAAAATAAGGATATTCTTTTAGAAACAAAATGGATAAAGAAAGGCGGAAAACCATTATGAATATGACATTTCAAGGCAGCAAAGACTACGTAGCCAGCGAAGAGCTGATGCGTTCCGTAAATATCGCCATTGCCCTGCAGAAACCTCTGCTGATCAAAGGCGAACCCGGCACAGGCAAAACCATGCTGGCAGAAGCCATTTCTCAGGCGCTGGGCAAAAAACTCATCATCTGGAACATCAAATCCACCACAAAAGCCCAGGACGGTCTGTACGTTTACGACGTGGTACAGCGTCTGTATGACTCCCAGTTCGGCAACGAAGGCGTTGACGATATCGCAAAATACGTAAAACTGGGCAAACTGGGGGAAGCCTTCAACAGCGACGAACAGGTGATCCTGCTGATCGATGAGATCGACAAGGCCGATCTGGAATTCCCCAATGACCTTCTGTGGGAACTGGACAAAATGGAATTCTACATCCCCGAAACCAAGGAAACCATCAAGGCAAAACAGAGACCCATCGTGATCATCACTTCCAACGCGGAAAAGGAACTGCCCGATGCGTTCCTGCGCAGATGCATTTTCCACTACATCGAATTCCCCGATGCGGAACAGATGGAAGAAATCATCAAGGTTCACTTCGACCATGTGGAAGAAAACGTGCTGAAACAGGTTCTGGCTACTTTCTACTGGATCCGCGGTCTGTACAATATCCAGAAAAAACCCAGCACCTCCGAAGTCATCGACTGGATCCGCGCTTTGGAACTGGGCGGCGTGCCTTCCTATAAAATCAAAGAAACCGTTCCTTTCGCAGGGGTTCTGCTGAAAAAGAACGAAGATATCGACACCATGAGAAAATATCTGAAGTAAGTAGGTGAATGACTGATGTTTACTTCATTCTTCTATCTGCTTCGCGCCAGAGGGCTGAAGGTTTCCCTGAATGAATGGATGAGCCTCATCGAAGCGCTGGACAAAGGGCTGCACAACTCCTCCTTCACCGGGTTTTACTACCTTTGCCGTGCCATTCTGGTCAAAAGCGAAGCGGATTTCGACAAATTCGACGGTGCCTTTCTGGAATTCTTCAAGGATATGGAACGGGCTACCGACGAACTGCCCAAGGAACTGCTGGACTGGCTGAACAAACCCAGAGAAGAACTGGACGGCAGCTTTACGGAGGAAGACCTCCTCAGAAACATGGGTCTTTCCGAAGAACAGATTCAGGAACTGTTCCGCCAGAGACTGCAGGAACAGCACGAGCAGCACAACGGCGGCTCCAAATGGATCGGTACCCGCGGTGCTTCTCCCTTCGGCAACAACGGCCAGATCGACAAAGGCATCCGCGTGGGCGGCAAAAGCCAGAAACGCAGCGCCTTTCAGGTGGCAGGCGACAGAAAATTCCGCGACTTCCGCGAGGATAACGTGCTGGATACCCGCCAGTTCCAGATGGCCTTCCGCCGACTGCGCCAGTTTTCCACCAGAGCCGACGAAGCCAGATCGGAATTCGATATCGACGGCACCATCCGCGAAACCTGCGACAATGCCGGCAGCCTGAAGGTGGTTTATGACAAACCCAGAAGAAATACCGTAAAGGTACTGCTGCTGATGGACAGCGGCGGCTCCATGGATTACTACAGCAGAATGTGTTCCGCTCTGTTCCAGGCCGTACGCAATTCCAACCACTTCAAAGACCTGCAGGTGTTCTATTTCCACAACTGCATCTATTCCAAGATTTACAAAGACCCCCGTATGCGTCTGGATTCCATGATCCCTACCGAATGGATTTTGCAGAATATCAGCAGCGAATACAAAGTCATCATCGTAGGCGATGCCCAGATGGATCCTTACGAGCTGATGGAGGGCAGCTGGTACAGTTACGGCGTCAGAGACCAGACTCCCGGCATCGAATGGATGCGTCGTTTCAAGGAAAAGTATCCTCATATCGTTTGGCTGAACCCCTCCGAAAGACCCTATTGGGGCGGCTGGTGGGCAAAAACCTACGACATCCTTGCAAACGAATTCGATATGTATAAACTGACACTGGATGATCTGAATGTTGCTTTAAAAAAATTGATGGTAAACAGATAAACAACAAAAAGCACTTTCCTTTTGGGAAAGTGCTTTTTGTTTTGTAATGGAGATATACCGAAAGCCGGAGAACAGTTTAGTCTACTTTTACTGTCCAGCCAAAAGTATCTTCTTTCAGACCCCACTGGATGCCTGTCAGTTCGTCATAGATCTTCTGTGTCATTTCGCCGATCTGGTTGTTGTTTACAACGATCTTTTCATCGCCGTAAGCGAAACCGCCGATGGGTGTAACAACGGCTGCTGTACCGCACATGAATGCTTCCTGTACTTCGCCGTTTTTGCATGCTTCCATCAGTTCTGCAACAGAGATCTTACGTTCTTCTGTTTCCATACCCCAGCTCTGTGCCATTGCCAGGATGGATCTTCTTGTTACGCCGGGCAGGATGGAACCGTTCAGTTCGGGTGTTACCAGTTTGCCGTTCCAAACGAACATAACGTTCATGCCGCCGCCTTCTTCAACATATTTTCTTTCCACGCCGTCTACCCACAGAACCTGAGAATAGCCTTTTTCTGCTGCTTTTTCACCGGCTCTTGTCGCTGCTGCGTAGTTACCGCCGCATTTTGCATAGCCTGTACCGCCGCGAACCGCACGTACGTCATCCATTTCGATCAGCAGTTCAACGGGCTGCAGACCGCTCTTGTAGTAGCTGCCTACAGGACAAGCGATGATCATAAATGTTGCATGGTGGATACCGTGCAGAGACAGGTCGGGGTCTGTACCAAACAGGAAGGGTCTCAGATACAGGGATGTACCATAGGGTTCGGGAACCCAGTCTTTTTCTACGGCAACGAATGCTTTCAGCGCTTCCAGTGCCATTTCTTCATCCAGTTTAGGCAGACACAGTCTTTCTGCGGAATCGTTCATACGAGAGATGTTTGCATCGGGACGGAACATCTGTACCTGACCATCGGGTGTACGATATGCTTTCAGACCTTCAAAAACTTCTGCGCCATAGTGGAACACCAGCGCACCGGGATTCAGATTGATATCGCCGTAGGGCATGATACGAGGATTATGCCAGCCTTTTTCATCGCTGTAATCCATCTGGAACATATGATCTGTAAACGCTACACCAAAGGGTACGCTTGCGGGATCAGGTTTTACTTTGGGATTTGCTGTTTTTGTTACATCGATTTTCATCATAATAAATCTCTCCTTTTCTTTCGTGATTTTTCTTCCTTTTTCATCTGTATATCAATTATTTATTTTCTGCCATAAACCTGATGTTACCACGGATAACATCACAGGATTTTCTGAATTCCGCCTTTTCCGCATCATTCAGAGGAATTTCAACGACCTGTTCCACACCATTCTTGCCAATCACAGAGGGTACACCAACGAATACCTCTGCTTCACCGTATTCCCCGCACAGCTCTGCACTGGCAGGCATGATCTGTTTTTCATCATGCAGTACAATATTTACCATGCGAGCTGCTGTTGTTGCAATACCATATTCTGTGCAGAATTTACCGGAAAAAGTAACCCAGCCGCCGCCAATAGATTCTTTCTGCAGAGCCGCTCTGTCGAAACGGAAGCGTTCGTCTGTTTTTGCCCATTCATCCAGAGGCTTACCCTGGAAGGAAACATTGCTCCATGCCGCAAACTGCTGATTACCATGTTCCCCCAGCATATACGCTGTGATGGATTTATGGTCGATCCCAGTCTGTCTTGCCAGAGCAGACAGCAGACGGGATGTATCCAGCCCTGTGCCTGTACCAAAAACACGCCCCTTGGGCAGACCCAGTCCTTTTGCCAGTTCATAAGTAACAACATCGCAGGGATTTGTAATATTGATGACTACACCGTCAAATCCGGAAGCTTTGATACGATCCACATAGCTTCTGACTGCAGGAACAGTGAATTTCATCTCGTCTGTTCTGTCCTGATTTGCTCTCAGAATTTCAATTTTACCGATACTGTTAACAATGACATCGCAGTCACCCAAATCTTCATAAGTACCGCTGTTGACTGTCACTCTGTGAGGCAGATAAGCGACGCTGTCCCGCAGATCCTGACATTCACTGCTAACTTTCTTTTCATTGCTGTCCACCAGCACCAGTTCATCGGCAATGCCCTGCACAGCCAGACTGTATGCCACATGGGCACCAACGTGGCCTAAACCGATGATCCCTACTTTTCTTGTCTTCATATATTTCTCCTCCATTCAGTATGGAATTTTTCTTCTGTATCACTTTATAAACCAAAATTGGGGAACAGAATGTGGGTATAGATCATTGCCAGAATCATGTATTCCAGCAGCAGGATGCCAAATACCACAATACCTTTTCTCATAACTTCGCCTTCCCTGCCGATAATATCAACTGTAGCACAGGCTGCAACGACATTGTTAGGGCAAACCATATTCCCCAGAGAACCACCTGCATTCTGTCCTGCAAATACAGTTACGGGATTGATGTCCAGCATACTGCAGGCATTCACATGCATAGGCGCAAACATGATATTGGAACCCAGGCCCGTACCTGTTACAAAAGACCCGGACGCACCAATCAGAACAGCAGCTGCAGGATAGAACATACCCGCTGCGCCGGAGATGGTTGTTGCAATTACATTCATCATGCCTGTGTCTGTACTCTGCATAATATAGGATACCGTCAGCAGAGAACCCATTGTTACCATAACAGGCATTACACGTTTCAGTGTCTGGCCCATGGTGTCTACAAACTCACTGGGGCTGACACCCAGAATAACACCGCCTGCCACTGCACAGATAAATACCACACAGTCTACCCAGACAATATAGCCGAATGTTGTCAGGATCGCCAGAGGAACCGTATATCTGACTACAGGGAGCAGAATCACCAACAGCAGATAGGGGGACAAAGCACGGAAGGAAGAATACGTTTTACTCCCCTCTTCCGCTCCACCGAATTCAGACTGATACAGGTATTCTTCAGGCGTATTGATCTTGAATATCTTCAAGTATACAACGGAAAGAACGATGGAGAATAAGCCTGTACCAAGGCTCGTGATCTCTGGGCCTACAAAATTGGAAATGCCAAACATAATGGCACATGTGCTGATGCCGGCAAAGGCCAGATAAGGGATAATGCCTTTAAAACCTTTTTTGCCAAAAGCGATCATAACAATCAGGAAGGGAATGATCAGTACCCCAAACATATGGATACGACCAACCATAGCAGAGTTCAATGCTGCTGTACTGAGACCTTCTTCCACCAGATAATTGCCGCCTGTGATGGTTGTCAGGCCTGCACCGCCCCAGGAACAGGGAGTTGCATCACCCAACAGGGCTGCTACGATAGCAACCACTGGCTGGAAGCCCAGACCAACCAGAAAAGGAGCTGCAATGGCTGCGGGAGAACCCGCGCCGGCTGCGCCTTCCAGAAAGATGGGAACCATCATACCAACAATGACCAGCTGCGCTCTTCTGTCACGTGTTACCTCTGCCAACGTTTTCTGTACCTGCCGGATCGCACCTGTGCGCTGCATCAGATTCAGCAGAAGGAAGGAAGAAAATACCAGCATAACGATCTTGGCACCTTCCTTGATCCCCTTCCACAGCAGTGCATCTGTATGGGAAACCACATCATGAAATGCCAGTGCATTGATGTTAAAATAGGTAAACGAAATGATTATCGTATATACCAGAGCCAACGGGGCGACCTTTACGGCAGGCTTCTTCAGAAAGAGAATTCCCGCCAATACAAATAAAAGTGGGCTTAGTGCCATTAAAAAAGTCATATGAACATCTCCTTATCTTCTGTAAATTTCCTTTGGGGTTTCTTTTGTAAATTTCTTTTGATTTTTCTTTTGTAAATTTTGCTTTGTTTTATCTTTTGTGTTTGCCTTTGCACTTCTCGTTTGTAGCCTTGCAGAAAGTTAGTCTTTTTTGTTTCTTCCATCGCCTGCAGGAAATAAAAAAGACCCAGTCAAATGCCATGGGTCTGTGAAAGCAACCATTGCTGCTGCGCAGCTTTCTGCAAAAAGAGTTATTTTTGCACATGACAATCGGCGATATTCTTCTTGAAGCCCAGAATCAGAATGCCCAGAATAATAGCGCTAATTGGCAGGATCGCAAAACCGTATGCAGTTGTCATGAAAAATGTGTTCATCATAACGCATAACCTCTTTTCAATAACCTCTTCAAGTGATAGCAAAAAGATAACACTTTACTCTGGTAACGTCAATCGTCAAAACGAATGGCTTTTTTTGTCGCGTTGTACTTATTTTTGTACAATTTTTATGTCATATAGGAAAAAGCACCAAAAAAACAAATGTCCATATAACACTTCGCATACAAATAAACAACCATGCAAAATAATAAAAAGGGCTGAAACCCAGTTGTTTTCAGCCCTTTCCCTTGTCTTACAAAAATTCATCCAGTTTTACTTTCAGGTGTGCCGCAGGTACTGCCCCCACCACACCGTCTACAGGGATACCGTTTTTGAAGAGCACCATATTGGGTACGCTCATAATGCGATATTCCTGCGCCAGATCCATGGATTCATCGATATCCACTTTTACAATCTTTACTCTGCCTTCATATTCTGCGGAAAGCTGTTCCAGCACGGGGCCCATCATACGGCAGGGGCCGCACCATGCAGCTGCGAAATCCACCAAGACGGGAATTTTGCTTTCTAATACTTCTGCTTTAAATTCATTGGATCTTACCTGTTTCATAATGCATATCCTCCTTGTATACTCTCTCTATCTTAACCGGATTATTGTGTTCTTATGTTTGTATTTACTAT
The DNA here is from genome assembly GCF_045122575.1 of Anaerotignum sp. GTDB lineage: Bacteria > Bacillota > Clostridia > Lachnospirales > Anaerotignaceae > Anaerotignum_A. Next base: position 9,127 of record NZ_JBGVHV010000138.1, read on the forward strand.
AGCATAGAAAAAAGGATAATGCAATAATTCCTATCAATTAAGAATGATTATTGTAATCAAATCACAAAACTTTTTTCGGACAGGTGTATATTTCTCTGAAAAGGAGCCATACTGATGACTGAGGATGTTATTTTCCCCCGAAGAGTGGTTGAAAGATCATTCTCACGATAACATTCTTTCTACTTCTTCCCCTTAGAAAAAGGTGCAGGCAACCGCCTGCACCTTTTTATTGGTATCAGTATTTTTCAATATCGATGATTTCCGGTTTAAAGGGGAATTTCAGCGCCTTCTGACATACAAACTCAAAAGTATCTGTACTGTCGGAAAGGTAGAACTGTTTTCCGCCGTCTGTATCGGTTTCATTCAGCTGATCCTTTGTTTCCAGAAATTTCTTCACACGCTTCGCTGTGGCCTTGGCAGGGTCTACCAGTTTGATGGCATCGCCCACTGTAGTACCGATACAGCGTTTCAGCAGGGGATAATGGGTGCAGCCCAGCACCAGAGAGTCAATCCCTGTTTCCACCAGCTCATCCAGATAGCGTTTTGCTGCCTGACGGGAGATCTCGTTATCCGTCCAGCCTTCTTCCGCCAGAGGCACGAACAGAGGGCAGGCCTTTGTAAATACCTGCATTTCGTGATCCTGCTCGCAGATCATCCGTTCATAGGCGCCGGAACGCACCGTACCGGGAGTGCCGATGACACCGATTTTTTTGTTTTTGGTAGAGCGCAGGGCTTCTTCCACCCCGGGAACGACCACGCCAAAGATAGGCACATCAAAGGTTTCCCGCAGGGCATCAATACTGTTGGAGGATGCTGTGTTGCAGGCCACGATGATAGCCTTTACATCCTTGCTCAGCAGAAATCTTACGTTCTGTTTGGAATATTTCGTTACGGCTTCCTTGGATTTGGTACCATAGGGCACACGGGCCGTGTCACCAAAATATACGATATTTTCATGGGGCATGACCTTCATGATCTGCTTTACCACAGTCAGACCGCCAACCCCGGAATCAAATACACCGATAGGTCTTGTATCCATACGTTTTCTCCTTACCCTCTGATGCCCGAATCTCTGGACAGTGCCAGTTCAATGAAACGATCCATCAGTTCTCTGTTCGACATGCCGGCCGCTTCCCAAAGCATGGGGTACATGCTGATGGGCGTAAAACCGGGCATGGTATTCAGCTCATTAAAGAGGACTCTTCCTGTTTTTCTGTCTACGAAAAAGTCCACCCTCGCCAGACCGCTGCCGTCTACGGCACGGAAGATCTTTTTCGCAATGCGGCGCATTTCTTCCGCTTTTTCTGCTTCGATCTCCCCGGGGATCACCGTACGGGAGGCACTGTTGTTATATTTTGCATCGTAGTCATAAAATTCTGCGGCGGAAAGCACTTCCCCCATGCCGCTGACCATGATTTCATCATTACCCAGAACGGCACATTCGAATTCTCTGGCATCGATGGCTTCTTCCACGAT
>NZ_JBGVHV010000139.1:0-3840 GCF_045122575.1 Anaerotignum sp.
GAAAACATTAAATTCTGTAGGTTCGATGGTACCGCTCACATGTTTGGATGTAAACACTGCTTCATTACGATATGCAATACTGATATATGGCAATTCCTCTGCCAGTTTTTTCTGCAGGCCGCTGTATGCCAGCAGTGTAGGACCTTCGCCAATGGCCTCTCTCGCTGCTGCCAACAGCTGATCCACTTCCTCGTTGGTATAACCAATATAATTCAGGCTGCCTGCCGTTCCGAAAAACGGTGTCAAGTCGGTCACTTCGGAACAATTCCATCCACCAATGATCATATCATACTGACCTTCCATAAATTTCTGCTGATATGCAGCAAAATTCTGCTGATCAATGGTAATATCAAACCCAATGGCCGTCAGTTCTTCCTTCAGCTTGGATGCGATCTGCCGTCTGGCTGTATTTTCTGTATTGACCAGAATGGTTGCTTTCAGCTGTTTTGTCTGTCCGTCTGCAGTTTTCTTTTCCAATTTGCCGTTTCCATCCAAATCCCCCCAGCCACTGTTTTTCAGGAAGGTAGATGCCATGGAAGGATTATAATTATACAGAGCAACATTTTCTTCGTAAAGCCAGTTTTTCGGGTTGATGGGGGTATTGGTCATCACCCCATAGTTCAGATATACGCTGTCCATCAGTTTTTCTTTAGGCAAAGCATAGGCAATAGCCTGTCGCAGGGATTTATCCTGAAACAGTTCTTTATTGAAATTAAACCCGATAAAATCATACTGATTCGAAGTATACTGATACATACCGGAAATGCCTTCATCCACGTATCTGCCGGCTTCCGTTGCCGCTGTCACCAGTACATCAGTCATGCCTTGTTCAAAGGAATTGATGTCCGTATCTTCCCCTGCTGTAATTTTTACACGGATGCGAGAAATGGAAGGCATTTCGCCTGCATATCCTTCATTTGCCTGCAGGATCAGTTCAGATGCCTGTTTGTAGGAATGCATCTGATACATACCACTACCCATAGCCGCCTGATTGACCGCAGCCTTCGGGTCATTTTCTCCTCCATGATATGCCGCAGAGATCACCGGAAAACGCAGGGCACTTAAATTTCCGCTGAAATTTTCTCGGAAAGTAAAAACCACCGTATATTCCCCCGTTTTCGTACAGTCAACCACATAATCCGATACTTTTTTATAAACAGAGCCTTCCGGTGCATTCTGAATGGTACGGAAGGAATAGACCACATCCTCCGCAGTCAGCCTGCTGCCATTCTGCCACAGAAGATTATGCTGCAGCTGCATGGTAATCGTCTTGCCGTCTGCACCTACTTCCCAGTTTTCTGCAATCGAAGGGCAGGCTTTTCCTGTTTCATCAAACTCTACCAAAGGCAGGTAGATCAGTTTCAGAATACGGTCGACCGTTTCTTCTCTATTTAGCAGCGGATTCAGTGTTTCAGGGATACGCATGGAAAGGGTCAATACATTTTCATACGCCGTATCCACAGTCTCTCCACCCACTGCTGTAAAATCATCCTGCTTTGATTTGTCCTTACCGCAGCCGCAAAGGCCAATGCAAAGAGCCAGAAGCAGGAGCCATTTTCTTTTCTTCATATTTTTCAAATCCTCTCAAAAGTTATTGGCGATATACATAGCTGTATACCAGCTGCGCCAACTGCACTTTTTTGACATAACTTTTCGTTTCTTCATACGGTATTTCTTCCAAAGTGATGCCATCGGCACTCATTTCTGTATCAGCCAGCCAGTTCGTTACGTTGCCATGGCCTGCATTATAACCTGCCAAAGCCGTTTCTGTTACGCCGGCGAACTTATCCAAAAGCCAGCTGAGATACCAGCAGCCAATGCGGATATTCGTATCCGGATCGGCCAGATCAACAGTCTCTGCGGACAATCCCATCTGTTCTGCAGCCCACCATCCGGTCTCATCCGTTACCTGCATCAGCCCTCTTGCTCCCGCAGAAGAAACTGCATCCGGCTCAAAATGGCTTTCCGCAAAAATAACACCATTGACCAGACTTTTCTCCAGTCCGTAAACTGCGGCATACTTCTCCACGCTATCCTGATATTCCAAAGGAAGGACACGAGGCAATACCACAAAGTAGCCAAAAGACACCAACAATGCGACAGTAACTGCTGTCGTAAACAATTTCTTTATGAATCGAATCATTGTCATTAGCTTCCTTTACAACAATTTAAAAATTTGAGTTATCTGCTCTTTCAGATGGACAAGATCCTTGCTGTTATCGATGACAGCACTTGCCGCAGATTTGTATTCTTCCCAGCTTTTCTGGTTGGCAATGCGGGCTTTTGCCAGTTCATAGGAAATCCCATCTCTGTCCATCACCCTCTGAGCGCGCACTTCGGGATCCGCATAAACTACCCATACCAGGTCGCAGACTGTTTCAAGTTTTGCTTCCAGAAGCAGAGGCGCATCCACGATCACAGCTGCAGCCGTACCTTCTCCCTTTGCCGCAGCGATCTGTCTTTTCACTTCCGCAGTGATATATTTATGGGTACACTGATTCAGAAATGCCAGTTTTTCTTTATCATTAAATACGATCTCGCCCAGTTTTTTGCGGATGATATTTCCTTCTGCATCCAGAATCCCTGTGCCGTAATACTCTACGATCTCATGATAGGCAGGTTCATCTTTCAAAATGATCTCATGGGCGATTTTATCTGCATCCACGATAACAGCCCCTGCTTCCGCAAGGCTTTTGCTGACAACGCTTTTTCCGCTGCCAGTCCCCCCTGTCAAACCAATTACTTTCATATCTTTCAACCTCTTTTTATTTCGCATCAAACCAGGATGCGCCTTCATGGACATCCACATCTAAAGGAACAGCCAGTGCTGCCGCCTGCTCCATATTTTCCTTCAGAATTTTTGCCACTGCTTCTTTTTCATCCTTATGGGTCTCGATCAGCAGTTCATCGTGTACCTGCAGAATCAGACGGGACTTGAAGCCGCCATCCTTCAGGGCTTTATGCACCTTGATCATAGCCAGTTTGATAATATCCGCGGCACTGCCTTGAATAGGCATATTCATAGCCGCTCTTTCCCCCGCTGCCCGCTGGATAAAGTTGCTGCTCTGCAGTTCCGGCATGGCACGTCTGCGATTCCAAAGGGTAGAAACATAACCCTTTTCCGCACCGTTCTTAATCGTGTCATCCATAAAACCTTTGATTTTAGGATATCTGGCAAAATAAGCGCTGATATATTCCTCCGCTTCCTTTCTGGTGATGCCCAGATCCTGACTCAATGTAAAGGAGCCTTTGCCGTAAATAATGCCAAAGTTGACTGCTTTTGCATTGCTTCTTTGGAGAGATGTGACCTCTTCAAAAGGCACATGGAACACCTGAGAAGCTGTCATTCTATGAATATCCTGTCCGCTCCTGAATGCTTCGATCAGGCTTTCATCCTCTGCGATATGGGCCAGTACGCGCAGTTCGATCTGAGAATAGTCTGCATCCAGGAAACAGTATTCGTCACTTTCGGGAATGAATACCTTCCGCAGTTCACGCCCCAGTTCCAGACGCACGGGAATATTCTGCAGGTTGGGTTCTGTGGAAGAAATGCGGCCTGTGGCCGTAATGGTCTGGTTGAAGGTGGAATAGATTTTTTCCGTATCCATATCCATTACCGCCAGAAGTCCGTCCGCATAGGTGCTTTTCAGCTTTGCCAGTGTTCTGTAACTCAGGATCTTGTCTACGACGGGATGTTCAAAGCGCAGTTTTTCCAGAACATCTGCAGCTGTAGAGTATCCGGTCTTTGTTTTTTTACCACCCTTCATTCCCAATTTTTCGAACAAAATCACACCCAACTGCTTGGGGGAATTGATATTGAATTCTTCCCCTGCAAGTGCA
>NZ_JBGVHV010000140.1:0-17927 GCF_045122575.1 Anaerotignum sp.
TTCCAGATATTGTTGTTATTCAGATGCAGTTCCGCACAGTTCATAAAATCCACGCCTGTTGCCAGAATCTTATCTTTTTTCTGCATGAATGCTTCGAAATATTCCGGGGTCATGGGTGTTTCGATGCCCACATATTTGATATATTTCTTCGCTGTGGCAATGGCTTCGATGACCTTATCGGAAGCATTGGTTGCCCCCAGATTGAAGCGCAGTTCATCCAGCCCTGCTTCCCCCAGTGCTTTCAGATTTTCTTCCGTTGCCAGGGTGCCGTTGGTATACATATGCTGATGGATGCCTGCTTCGTGGAATTTTTTGATGACACCATAGTATTTTTCAATTTCCATGAAGGGTTCCAGATACACATAGGAAATACCAGTAGGTTTTTCCTGAATGGAAAGCAGCAGATCCAGATCTCTTTCATAGAATTTTGTACCACCGATCTCCCACAGACCTTCGCCGATGGGCATACAATCTTCCAGTTCGCCGTAGTTATAGCAGAATTTGCACTGGATATTGCATTTATTTGTTTTGCGGATGGCAGTCAGACCAGTACCTGTCATGCAGGAACGGCAGCCCTTGGCAAATTTTTCTTCGGGACCCACAAAATAGGTTCTGCCATTGACAGATTTCAGACCTTTGATGTCTGCCATCAGTTTTTCATTTCTTGCATCGATGGCATCTTCAATCTGTGCAAAAGTGGCGTAAACCAATTCCATCTGTTTGGGCATCAGTTCTTCCTCTTCAGGCAGCTGCGCGAAGAAAGAAAACCACATCAGTGCATCTTTTTTCGAAATTTTCATATTATCTCCTTTCTTGGGACTCTGTCCCAAACCCTGCAAGGGGAATGATTCCCCTTGACCCCCATTTGCAAAATCATATACATGATTTTGCGATATATATTCAAATACATTTACTTATTTTCTTTCGTTTTATCATCCCAATACTGGCAGTCATCTCTGCCGATCACTTCAGATGTAAACGGTGTACCGTCATTCTTTTCATAATGCTTTGCAGCACGAAGTACATATTTTGCTCCAACATAAACGATAGGTACGTTGAAGAACACGATCAGAATATTGCCCAGATCGGAGAAGGCCCACAGGTTGCCCAGTTCCAGCCCCGCAATATTACACAGGATACCGAAAGCCGCTACTGCCAGACCAACGATACGCACCCCTGTGATAAACCCTTTATCCCTACGGATACGGTTGGCCGCGATTTCAGAGAAGCTGATCATACCCAGCAGGCAGGTATAAGCAAACAGACAGAAGCACAGAGTAATGACAAAGGTCACCACTGCGTTGAAAGATGTACCCGGAGTCAGCGCCGCCAGAGATTCTGTAAATTTCGGCAGCTTGTCCATTTCCGCCCAGGCCGCTGCATTGGGGCCATCCCAGCAATGTGCCATAACCACCACAAAACCGGACAATGTACAGATGATCATCGTATCCAGAAAAACACCGATGGCAGACAGCAGCCCCTGTTCACAGGGATGCTTTGCATCCGCCGCCGCTGCGGACATGGTAATGGTACCCTGACCGGCTTCATTGGACATCAGGCCGCGTTTTACACCCTGTGCCAGAACCGTACCAAACATACCGCCAAATACTGCCTCGGGCTGGAATGCACCACCAAATACCGTCTGGAAGAAATAAGGAACTGCATGAAGGTTCAGAAGGATCAGCACCAGAACCGTTGCCACATACAGCACTGCCATCACAGGAACCATCTTGTCTGTCCATTTTGTTACTTTTCTGATGCCGCCAAAGACAGCGAAGAACGTCAGCACGATGGTCACCGCCCCAACGATATAGTAAAATGTGGAATCTGTAGCGATAGAAGAACCTGTTACGATCTCTGCCATTCTGCCTACGGAAGAAACCACGTTGAAGCCCTGGGCAGGCAGGCAGCACAGCGCATACAATATGTACAATAAGGACAGGAATACACCGACAAACCCTTTGTTCCCCAAAAGTTTTCTGCCGTAAAATGGCAGACCGCCGACAAATTCATCATCCTTCTTTTCTTTAAAAATCTGCGCCAGAACCGCTTCCATATAGGCAACCGCCATACCGAAAAAGGCGGATACCCACATCCAGAATACCGCGCCGGGACCGCCTACGGCAATGGCACCCGTTACCCCAAGGATATTCCCGGGGCCTACACGCATGGCAGAAGAAAGAAGAAAGGCCGCCAGCGGAGAAATCCCTGTGTCAATCGTTCTTTTTTCCGTCATGATCGAAAGACCTTTTCGGAAACCTCTCACCTGCACAAAGCCCAGACGAAAGCTGAAATACAGCCCTGAGCCCAGCAGCAGGATGATCGCAAAAGAAAAATTTCCTAACACAGGAATGGATGCATACCATTCAAAATTCGTCGGGAAATCCCAAAGAAAATCGGACAAAGGCCCGATAAAGGAGAAGATCCCGTTAATGGACTGAAATATTTCCTGCATATATTTTACCTACTTTCCCATATACTTTCAAAAATCAACTTACTGGCTGATCACATAAGGTTTACTGTACCATACCTTATCGAAATCCTTTGTCTGTCCTTTTAAGATACCATCCAAAAGATCACAGATATATGCTACCTGTTCCTCCATACCGTTATCAACGGTTCTGTAGATCTGATCAGGGCCTGTTTTTTCATTCATTTCCACGCTGTTGTTGATTCCGATGATAAAGGGAGGTTCCTGTCCCTTTTCTTCGTAATAATCATAAATACCAAGGGCCATTTCGTCATTATTACAAACGACTGCCTCCACATTTCTGATGATCTCCTGATCCAGTGCAGCAAATTTTTCATAGGCAAGAGCCCTTTGCCACGCTGCAGACAGATTTGCCAGCTGATTCATGCTGATATCCCGGCTGCTTTCCAGAAAACCATGAGTACGGCGCACCGCATCGAAATGGGCCATTTCCCCCTCCACCAGCACATAGTCCAGCTGATCGTTTCCGTTGCGGTCGATTTCTCCGCGCTGTTTCTGCCACACTTTTGTGATCATATCCCCCTGCATGGCACCGGCAGATTTTGCATCCGTCCCCACATACCAGATATGCTCGGCAATGGACAGATCCTTCGCATAAGTCTCTCTGTTGAACAGGATCACAGGGATCCCCAGTTCCGCTGTTTCGTTTAAGATATTTGCAGCCGAAGACTGTTTGACCAGATTGATCAGCAGTACATCAAAATTCTGAGAACACATATACTGCAGCTGCTTTTCCTGACGTTTCAGGCTGTTTTCCGCATCAAAGATCTCATAAAGCACTTTTTTGCCGGAAAAATCATAGGCATCGATGGACTCCTGCAGATGTTCCACATAGTCCTTCATAAAAGTATCGTTCATATTATAGACTGCAATGCCGACATGGGTATATTCATTTTTCTGCTGGGGCACGATCCATGCACCGATGGTTCCCGCCAATACTCCCAGCAGAACAAACCATATGAAATCATATTTCAATACTCTTCTTTTCATATCTCTCACCTACTCTACCAGCAGTGCATCTATTTCTCCATTTGCAATGGTTGCCCCATCTACTTTCTGATACTCCATACAGATATCGCTCAGGCTGCCGGTACGGTCATACTGCTGTACCATCTCCATGCTGCGATAGCCCTGTTCATAGGTGTTTTTCAGATAAATATAGGCATCCTGCTCTTCTGTCAGCCGCTGAACCACGGCAGCAGACACAGGCAGTGTATACACCCATTCTCCGTTTCCTTCAAAGGTTGCTGTATACAAAAACTGTTCTTCCATAGTATCTGTGATTGCCAGCACATTGCCGTAATCATAAACTTCTTCTGCATCCGGAGTCATATATGCTTCCGGAGATACCAGCAAAATGCCGATGGCACGATTTTTCACCTCGGCGGAAACCAGTTCTTTCAGTTCTTCCGAAGACAGGCTCTCCCGATACCAGACATCCAGAACGATATCGTGATTCATTGCATAATCTCTGATGCCGTCCATCACACCGGAACGTCCCTTGGCTTCTGTCCGCGGCAGAACTACCGCCACCATATTCTTTTTTTCTGCATTCGTCCTGTGAATAATATATTGCGTTGCAGACATGGCTGCAATAAAAATCACGATCAGCAGCAGAAAATGCTTCCCGTTCCTATTTTTCATCTATTTCCTCCAGCTTTGGAATGGTTATCGTTGCGGTAGTTCCTTCGTCCAGTTCGCTTGTGATCGAAATGCCGTATTCCTCACCATAAATCAGCTTGATCCTTTCGCTCACATTGCGGACACCAATACCGGAACCCCGTTTACTGGAAACCACTTTGTTATTCATAATATAATCGATCTTTTCTGCCGTCATACCAAGGCCGTTATCTGCTACCTCGATATGGATGACATCCTCTTTCTCATAGACATTGATATGGATCTCACCGTCTTCAAACATCCCCTCCATACCATGATAGATGGCATTTTCCAGCAGAGGCTGGATAGACAGTTTCGGACAGAGATACTTCAGCAATGTCTCATCCGCATGCACGCAGAATTCAAATTTATCCTTAAACCGAATATTCTGGATGGCAAGATAGCTGGTGGCATGTTCCAGTTCCTTTTCCAGAGGGATCATATCTTTCCCCTGACTGAGAGACGTACGGAAAAATTTTGCCAGCAGAGACACCATCTCTTCCGCCCCCTTATATTCTCCGCTCTGGATCATCCAGATGATGGAATCCAGCGTATTATACAGGAAATGGGGATTGATCTGAGACTGCAGCAGTTTCTTTTCCATTTTCCGCTTTTCTCTTTCATTATTACGGATCTCGTCCATCTGTTTCTGCAGCCTGTCTGCCATACGGTTAAACTGTTCGCTCAGAACCTTCAGTTCCCCGATCCCGTCTTCGCTGGCTTTCACCTGATAATTGCCCTTCCCGAATTCTTTCATGGTACGCATCAGCTGATATACCGGATCCGTAATGTTTCGGAACAGCAGGATATCCAGTACGATCAAAGCGATGCCCACCAGAAGCAGCATCAGCCATGCCATATAATAAATGCTCAGGTTTTCCGCCCGAATATTGGCCAGAGAATTCACGACGATGATTTTCCAGCCGGTATATCCGATCTGTTGTTTCTCGATCACCCATTTGGCATCCTCATATATTTTCACCAGATAATTTTCACATTCCGGCAAAAATTCCATTGTCTTCTCTTCATAGAGATCAGACTGGATCGCCTTCATAAAGGGATGGTAGATCAGCTGATTCTTTTCATCCAGCAGATAGCAATATTCTGTTTTTTTGTTCCGATACGCATTTAAGATCGTTTCCACCGGATCCGTATAATACTGCACCCGCAGCACCCCGGACTTCATGGTTCCCTGATCCACATATTCTATGTGTCGGCTAACCGGGAAGGCATGTTTCATCGTATCTGCAAAAACAAGTTCCTTGGAACCGAAATATACGATCTCGATGGACTCTGTTGCCTCTGCAAACCAATCAGCCCCCGACGCAGGCATATCGGACATATTTTCAGAATGCCAGATGCAGTTTCCGTCCACATCATACAGGCTGATACCGTGGACACGATCCGGCGCACTCTGTATCACATCATTTAAAGCATCCGAAAATGCATCGCTATGAAAATCATGGCTTCTTATGTTTTGATAATAGATCGCATTTGTAAAATCATTGATCTCTTCGATTTCCCTTTCAATGCCCTGTGCCATTGCAGTCTTCTGTTTTCCGATCTCGCCAACGGCTTCTTCTACGAAATAGCCGGAAAGGAAATGGGAAAACATGACCATACAGCTGATCATACACAGCACAATGGAGATCGACATGATCAGTGGGAACAAAATGCGAATACTCAGCGTTTTATTGCCCATTTTTTGTTTCCTCAAGTTTTCTATATTTTACGGGAGAAACCCCGCAGTTTTTCTTAAATACATAACTGAAATAGTTAGGTTCGGGATAGCCCACCATTTCGCCGATCACATGGCTTTTGTAATCGGTCTTATCCAGCAGTTTTTTGGCTTCTTCCATTCTGCGGTTGATCAGATAGTTCAGGAAAGTCTGTCCGGTTTCCTGCTTGAACACCTTGGAGAAAAAAGAAGAGCTGACATGCAGTTCTCTGCACACGGTTTCCACCGACAGCGCCGGATCCCCGAAACGCTCCTCAACGATTTTTTTCGCATTTTCCGCCAGAATCACATTATTATCCACCTGTTTTTTCTGAATCAGCCCGCGGATCTTCTGACAATAATCCATCAGCCAGTTATCCAGTTCTTCCCCTGTATTCAAAGACAGGATCTTCACTGCCATTTTCTTGGAATCCACAAATTCCTCTGCGGAAGGGATCTGATATTTTTTATACAGACGGGAAATGGTAAACAGAATTTCCAAAATCACGATCTGATATTCATTCAGCGTATAATGGGCAGACTGCAACTTGTGCAGCAGTTCCTCCACCTCTGCTTTCAGTTCCTCTTCGGAACAGTGAGTGATGATCTTTTCCAGTGCCTCCACCTCAACAGACCAGTCGTTTTCTTCTTTCTGCAGCGGCAGCACGTCTTTATAGTAGGTGTAACATTCTTCTTTAATCACCAGATTATAGTCCAGCGCTTCCAGAGACTGGGAATACAAAGAAGGCAGGGTATCTATACTTCTGCCGCAGGAACTGATCCCGCAGGAAATCCCTATATAAAAAATACGCTCGATCATCACAGAGGCTTCTTCTATGCTTCTTGTAATTCGTTCGATATCATGTTTTCTGTTATTGCACAACAAAAAGACCTCTTTGTCTATCATAGCAAATTTATATACCGTAGCAATTTTTCCAAAAGTTTCCTGAATCATTTCCTTGATGGACAATGCGGATAATACGTCTCCCGAATCCGTTTCCCGTATTTTCACAGTAACGATATAAAAGGCGTCATATTCAAAATCCAATTTCAGATTTCTGGTCTGCTGCTCACGATAATGTTCTTCCATGGGTTCTGTCACCAGCTGCGTCAGAAACTACTGTCTCAGCAAAGGCAGGCTGGCCGCATAAACATTTTCCAAACGGACACGGTTGATCTTTTCGTCATATTCTTTTTCCAATTCCTGATGCATATTGACCAGCAGTTTTTTCATCTCATCATAATTGATCGGTTTCATGATATATTCTGAAACCCCATAACTGATGGCCATTCTGGCATATTCAAAATCATCCCACCCGGAAAACAGAATGATCTTGGTATTCATATAATTATCATGGATCGTTTTGGCCAGTTCCAGCCCATCCATAAAGGGCATCTTGATATCACTGATCAGCAGATCCGGATGATGGTCTTCGATCAGTTCCAGAGCTTCTTTCCCATTCTGGGCTGTGCCTACCACTTCGAATCCCAGTTCTTCCCAAGCGATCCCTTTTTTCATCCCAAAGAGGATCTGCTGCTCATCATCAACTAAAATAATACTAAACGTTCTCATCTATATCACCTGCAACCTTCTCCGGGGGTCTTCAGAGAAATACCTAAAAAAAATTCTACCTTCTTAAATTGTAACATCAAACCTCTTTTTATTAAATCCTTTTTCGCTGTTACAGAGATGATTTTTTCTATCCTTTACATAGAAAATGCTTTTTCAGCCCTGAAAACAACATTTTCCTGCCGTTCACCGATTCATTTTCTGTTTTTCCCAAAAAAAGACTGAGAAAAAAGTCTCTTATCCCGCATCAAACTTTTTTCTCAGTCTCTGATATCAAAATATTATTTAAACAATAAGTAAGGAGTATCTATGAAATTCTCTTTTCAGGGAGATCAGATTACCTGATAGCCACCTACAGAACGAATATTCAGAATGTAGCAGCAGCCTTCACCAAACAGGGATTCCATACCTTCCTGGTATTCCGCAACCAGATCGTTGGGTACGAATGCCTGAATTGTACCTGCAAAGCCACCACCATGAACTCTGAAGGAACCTCTTTCTTCCAGAATCCTTTTGCTCACCATCAGACCCAGAGGGATACCCTGTTCTGCAGGTTTTTTTGTGGAGTACAGGTTCTGCAGCAGTTCTGCAGAGGATCTGCCGGAAATGCGAACCAGTCTCAGGAATTTTTCGAAGTCTTTTGCATCCAGTGCTTTTACTTCTTCCATAACTCTTGCATTGTCGCCATAGAAGTGTGCCGCTCTCAGGATCGCTCTGTCTGTGCAGACAGCTCTCAGTGTTGCCAGAGAACTGAAGAATCTTTCTTCTTCTACTTCTCTCAGCACTTTTTTACCGAACTGTGCTGCTACAAATTTCATTTCGGAAGGAACAGATACATAATCATCTGTCAGATCTGCATGGCTGCCTTTTGTGTCTGTGATGATCAGTTTCAGATTGCCTTCTTCGAAATCACATTCATGCTTTTCGATGATGGGGTTCATGGTATCTTCGAAGTCGATGAATACGAAACCACCTACGGAAGAAACCATCTGGTCCATCAGACCGCATTCTTTACCGAAATATTTGTTTTCTGCAAACTGGCCCATTTTCGCAATTTTCACTGCGCCTGCTTTGCCTTCGTTGTAGTGTCTGTCGATGATGTTACCCAGCAGTACTTCAAATGCTGCAGAGGAAGACAGGCCGCTGCCGGACAGTACCTGAGATGTAACAAAAGCATTGAAACCGCCAACTTTTACACCCATATCAGCAAACTGTGCAACCATACCTCTGATCAGCGCACCTGTTGTACCCTTTTCTTCGGGACGAATGTGCAGGTTGTCCAGTTCGATATGTTCCAGTTCATAGCCTGCAGACTGCAGACGAATCACGTTTTCTTCGTGGAAAGATACGATTGCGATCGCATCCAGGTTTACTGCTGCAGCCAGCACACAGCCATGCTGATGGTCTGTGTGGTTGCCGCATACTTCTGTTCTGCCGGGCGCGGAGAAAACGGAAATTTCTTCGCTGCCGGGGAACAATGTTTCAAAATTCTTTACTGCCTGGATATAACGCTCTTTCTGCGCCTGAATCATTTTTTCATTTTTACCATACAGTTTTACGAATGTATCGTCTAATTCACCAGAAATAATTGCTGTGATCAATTCCTTGCTATTCATAAAATTACCTCTTTCTTAGCTAAGGCTGTTCTGTACCTGTAATTTCTGCATTGCCTTTGTTTCGTTTTCAGATTCAGGCTGTTCTACAGGTTCTGCGCCTGTGATTTTTGCTACAACTTTTTTCATAAAGTCTTCGTCCAGTCTATATCTTTTCTTAAATACTACGTATGCCAGAGCAATACCGATGATAGGAACCAGACACATCAGTACACGGATAGAGTTCTGTGTTGCCAGAGACTGTACTGTGTTAGGAACGTAGTCTGTCAGTTCCAGTACATAACCGATGGACAGTGCTGTCAGAGCGGATGTGAATTTTACAGTCAGAGTCTGCAGAGAGAATACAACGCCTTCGTTTCTTTTACCCATTGTATATTCGCCGTAGTCTACTACGTCTGCCAGGAATACTGTTGCGCAGCCCAGTTCCAGACCTGTACCCAGTTTTACGATGATACCTGCGATTGCAGTCAGAACGATGTTTGTAGGGCAAACGATACCAACGATCAGCAGCAGGATCAGGCCGATGGGAGGCAGTGCGCAGGACAGGAAGAATGCATTCTTTCTGGACAGCATTTTTGTTACTTTAGGGAACAGCACCAGACCTACCAGTTCAGCTACAGAAGCACTGATCATGAATGCGGACAGCATGCTTGCATTGTTGCATACATAGTTGAAGTAGTATGTAGCAACACCCATGATGAACTGTGTACCAACGTTATACAGCAGGATCAGCAGTACGGCCCATCTCAGCTGGTCATTTTTCTTAATTACTGTGAAGATATCTTTGAATTTCAGTCTGTCTTTTTTATCAGTTTCCTGCTGTACTTTAGGCAGGTTTACAACGCAAACGCCGATTGTGAAAATAAATGCTGCAGCGATGAACAGTGCGAATCTGTGATAACCAACATAGCCGCCGCCGAAACCTTTGATGATCTGAACACCGAAACCGGCAATGATCAGAGAGTTACCGATGCTGGCAAAAATTCTGGGCATTACAGACAGTTTTTCACGTTCGTTAGGGTCAGATGTCAGGTTGGGGATGATAGACCAGTAAGGAATATCCATGATTGTATAAGTCATACCCCAAAGGATATATACTGCAGTAACGTATACACACAACGCTGTGCCGGACAGATTCAGATCTGTAAATACTGCAATAAATACAAATGCGTTGATCACTGTACCGATTACCAGCCAGGGAACAAATTTACCCCAACGGCTTCTTGTGTTGTCAACGATCATACCCATGATCAGGTCATTGAATGCGTCCCACAGTTTTGCAACGAAAAACATTGTACCGATATATGCAGGAGATACCTGAACGATATCAGTAAAATAAATCATAGAGAAGGTAGCGATCATGCCGTAGATCAGATCTTTACCCAGCGCACCGAATGCGAAAGTATATTTTACTCTACCCGGTACTTTTCCTTGGTATACCACACCACTTTTTTTGTTTGTGTCCATTATGACTCCCTCCAATTTTACTTTTGTTTCACACTTTTTTACGTTTTTCTACGTTTTCTTTCACACGCTCTTCGCGTTCGTCGTTTTTTTACTGTAATTGGAGTTTATCATTTTACATTGGTGAAGAACATTTGATATTCTATTCAAAAAATATAAAATTCTATTCTAAATATATACTTTTTTCAATTTTTACTATTTTACTATGTTATTTTCGCTCAAAAATACCCATTTTTTATCTAGGATTCTCATCATTTTGACGTATTAAATGAACAATTGTCTCTACATGGACGGTGCGGGGAAACATATCCATCAGTTTGACTTTCTCTACACGGTAGCCTTCCTGCTGGAAAATTTCCAGATCTCTTGCCAGAGAAGTGGGCTTACAGGAAACATAAACGATCTCCGGTGCGCCAAAATCGATGATCTTCCCGATGGCTTTGGGATGGATGCCATCTCTGGGTGGATCTACGATGATCAGATCAGGCTTGTCCTCCAGTTCATCCACCATTTTCAGCACGTCACCGGCAATGAATGTGCAGTTTTCCAGACCGTTGCGTTTTGCATTTTCATTGGCTGCAACCACCGCTTCTTCGATCAGTTCGATACCGACTACCTTTTTAGAGCCGGCTTCCGCCATGATCTGACCAATGGTGCCTGTGCCGCAGTACAGGTCAAATACCATTTTATTTTCTACATCGCCGGCAAATTCTTTTACAATAGAATACAGTTTTTCTGCGCCGGCAGTATTTGTCTGGAAGAAGGAGTATACGGAAACCTTGAATTCCAGATCAAAGAGTTTTTCCATAAAATAGTCTCTGCCATACAACAGGTGCATTTCGTCACTCTGCACTGTATCCGCCAGACCGTCATTCACAGAATGGAGGATACCGCAGAAACTGCCTTCCAGTTCCAGAGAAAGCAGCATATCTTTGAATTCTTCCACAGAGAAACCTATTTCAGAGGAAGTGACCAGATTCACCAGAATTTCCCCTGTTGCCGCACCTTTTCTGACTACCAGATGACGCAGACAGCCGTCATGGCGAGCTTTATGGTAGAAGGGAACCTTTCTTTCCTGAAAAAAGGCCAGTGCACCTTCTATGATCTTCAGATAATCTTTGTCAATGATGTTACAGTCCTTCAGTGTAACAACTTCATAATAACTCATGCGTTTACGCATGCCCAGCGCCAGCGCACCGTCCTTTTCCTCGTCACCAAAGGAAAACTCGCATTTATTGCGGTAGCCTGTTTCGGAGGGGGCAGGTTCGATGCCTTCCCAGCTGCCGATCTTGATATTGGCATTTTCCAGCAGACGTTTTACCTGTCTTTCCTTCAGTTTCAGTTCTTCTTCATGTTTCATTGTCTGATATGTGCAGCCGCCGCACAGAGGATAATGAGAACACATGCCTTCCGTTCTTTCCAGAGGGGATCTTTCCACCACTTCCAGCAGTTTCGCCTCTACCAGATTCGGTTTTTTCTTAAATACCTGCGCCTGTACTTTCTGACCGGGCACAGTATCTCTTATCGTTACTCTTTCCCCTTCAAACTCTCCATAAGCCTTGTTGGGAAAATTTACATCCTGAATTTCCAGGGTAATAATGTCTTTCTTCTTCATAGATGCCTCCGTATGTATTAGAATTTTATTTGTATTCCCTATCGTAATATGATATAATAATTGCTGTTCGCAGTAAAAGACATCGCTGCGGCCGCAATCATAAATCATAATCATATTGAACAGGAGTGTATACAGGAATGTCTGAAAAATTAGAAGTAGGCAGTATCGTAGAAGGTAAGGTTGTCCGTGTGAAACCCTTTGGTGCTATCGTTTCCCTTGGCAAAGTGCAGGGTCTGGTGCACATTTCTCAGGTAGCCAACAGCTTCGTTCAGGATATCAACGACCATGTAAAGGTTGACGATGTTGTAAAAGTAAAGATCCTTTCCATCGACGAAGAAAGCAATAAGATCGCCCTTTCCATCAGAGAGGCCATGCCCAAGGAAGAACGTCGTCCCAAAAACGACAAGCCTTTCAACAAGCAGCCCCGCAGACAGAATTTTAACAAAGACAATAACGAACAGGGCTCTTCCAATCCCGCTCAGGAATATTTCCGTCCCCATTCTTCCGTAAATGCGTCCTCTGATTTCGAAGACAAAATGAAAGAATGGATGAAACAGGCCAACGATCGTCAGACCAGCCTGAACAAAAGAGCCAATAAACGTTCTTATTGATTCCTGCCATACAATTTTTTATTTTACCATGAAAATGGCTTAACTGCAACAAAATCAAGCCATACCGAAAGGAGGAACAAACGCTGTGAGTCCGTTTATGAGTGTCTCTTTTTTAGCAAGCATTTATTTCTTTGCCAGAGGCGTTTTTGCCCTCTTCGGCCAGACAACGTTTTATACCGGACGCCATCTGGAACATATTGACGAAAGCGACCTGTCTGCATATCTGAAACAGATTGGTATTGCGCACACTGCCGTTGGCGTTGTGTTCCTGGCAAAGGCGCTTCTGAATGTGCTCTGCCCTTACAGCAGACCCGTTCTGTACGTCTTTCTGCTGGCTTTGCTGGTTTGCGTTTATTTCATCAGTAAAATCGACAACAAATATAAAAAATAAGAGTCCAAATGGGCTCTTTTTTTGCAAAAGAAAGAGGGAGTGTTTTCACTCTCCCTTTTTATGTTTGATTTGATATCAGCCGTTGATGATTTTTGTCAGTGTTACGGGATCAACGTATTCGCCGTCTTTGTAAACACGCATGTTACCGGAAGCGATTTCATCGATCAGGATAACTTCGTCGTTGTTGAAGCCGAATTCGTATTTGATGTCATACAGATCCAGACCCAGTTTTGCCAGTTCAGCTGCTACGATTTTTGTGATTGCCAGTGTCTGTGCTTTCATGCTGTCGTACATTTCTTCGGACATAACACCCAGAACAGCCAGAGCGTCTTTTGTTACCAGAGGATCGCCCAGAGCGTCGTTTTTGAATGTTGTTTCTACATAGCCGCCTTCGATTGCAGTACCGTCAGCCATGTATTCGCCGTAACGACGGATGAAGGAACCTGTTGCTTTCAGTCTGCAGATAACTTCCAGACCATGACCGAATACTGTTGCAGGCAGTACTTCCATTGTAGCGTTATCCAGATCAGCGGAAACATAATGTGTTTTGATACCAGCTTCTTTCAGGATTTCAAAGAATTTGATGGATGTTTCCAGGTTTGCTTTACCGATGCCGTCGATTGTCAGACCTACAGAGTTTTCACCGGGATCGAATACGCCGTCTTTGCCTGTGCAGTCATCTTTGAATTTCAGCAGCACATTGCCGTTTTCCAGTTTGTAAACGTCTTTTGTCTTGCCCTGATAAATCTTTTCCATTATTGTTTCCGTCCTTTCTTATTGTAAAACACGTTTTTGTGAATAAAACCCTCATAAAAATGATTGTCCTAATAAATTAAATTTACTGCAAAATCCAATCACATTCAAGTATTTTTTGTCCCTTGTCAAAAATCTTGTCAGATTCAGCAGCTGAGCCCCCTGTGGGACAATTTTTTTTACATTCTCACTCGATAAAACTATCATTTTGCATCAAAAAAGCCCTCTGATGAGGGCTTTCTTTTATTACATTTCAACTATTTGTTTTTCCTATTTTTGTTATAAAAAACACTTATTACAGGCTGGGTGCATCGCCCCATACATGGTCCAGACCATAGAATTCTCTGTCTTCTCTGTTGAACAGATGTACCAGCAGATTGCCAAAGTCCAGCAGGATCCATGTGCCGCCGCTATAACCTTCAGAGTGGTGCAGCTTGATGCCTTCCTTGAACAGTTTCTGTTCCACTTCATCTGCCATTGCGCGCAGCTGGTTCACATTTTTACCGCTGGCGATCACAAAGCAGTCCGCAATATTGCTGAGGCCCTGCAGATTCAGAACCTTGATGTCTTCGCCCAGTTTATCTTCAATGGCTGCCTGTGCAACCTTTGCAGCTTCCAATGCATTCATTCCAAATATTCCTCCTTACAGATTTTTATAGTATTCCATTGCCTCCAGAGACAGGGGATGCAGCAGTCTGCCCCTTGCCTTCACGTACTCAATGGTATTTTCCAGAATATACGCCATTGCCTTATCCAGATCCAGATATGCCAGACGTCTTGCTTCATCCAGACCGCCGAATTTTTCACGGTTAGGTTCAATATAGTCCGCAATGAAAACGATTTTTTCCAGCAGGGACATATTGGGTCGGCCTGTGGTATGGTAACGGATGGCATTCAGCACATCTTCATCCATGACCTGATATTCCCTCTTGGCTACTTCCGCACCCAGGAAAGGATGGATCAGATCTGTCTGTTTATTCATGATCTCGTCTGTTTTTACTTTATATTCCTTACAGAAACGCAGTCTCATGCTTTCGGGATAATCCTTTGCACAGTCATGCAGCAGGCCTGCAACTCGAGCCTTCTGCTGATCCTGAGCTGTGCCATAGATCTCCGCCAGTTTCACTGCTTCTTCCGCAACGCCCATGGTATGGATATAGCGTTTTACAGAAATCGCAGACTGCAGTTTTTCCTGCATAGTAGAAATAGGCAGCATAAATTTCACCTCTTCTGTTGTATCATCCTGATACAGTCCGAACTTATGGATATAATCTTCTACTTCCTGGGGAAGCAGATATTTGATGGGTTCTCCCTTTCTTTCCCTTTTGCGGATATCGGAGGAAGAAATGGCCAGTGCCGGCACCTCCATATAATGGATACGGCTGGCATATTTTTCTCTGATCTCGCCGATATCTTCGAACAGCTTGGCTCTGTCATAACCGGGACGTGTTACCGCCACAAAGTCGCAGAGGGTCAGCAGTCTTTCCGGATGCTTCCATGTCATGATCTGATGGATGGCATCGGCACCGGTGATGAAATACAGACGTACATCCGGTCTGCAGATCCTTTTCAGTTCCTCGATGGTATCGATCGTATAGGTCGCACCGGGACGGTCGATCTCGATACGGGAAACTTCGAAATTTTCATTTCGCATGGTGGCCAGAACCGTCATCAGATAGCGATGCTCATTATGGGTCACCTTTTTATTGGCTTTATGGGCAGGCTGACCGGCAGGCATAAAAACCACGCGGTCTACTTTAAATCTATGGCGTACCGCTTCCGCCGTCACCAGATGCCCGTTGTGGATCGGGTCAAAGGTACCGCCCATGATAGCAATACTTTTACAATCCTTAAAATTGGCAATTTCATTTCTCATTTTCATACCTTCTTTCCCCCATTTTCGCTTTGGCAAAGCAATCTATGGGGCTGCAATCTGTTTTGCCGGCCACAGCCGCGCAAAACGCTCCGCATCTTATTTCTTTGCTGGAGGCAGTTCGATCACGGGTTTCTTCGCTGCTTTATACAGAACGAATTTGTTACCGATCACCTGTACCACTTCTGCGCCTGTTCTGCTTGCCAGCATTTCAGCAGCTTCTCTTGCACCCAGCATATTGTTGTCCAGAACGCTGATCTTCACCAGTTCTCTTGCTTCCAGTGCGTTGTACACAGTATCTCTCAATTCGGGTGTTACACCGTTTTTACCTACCTGAAAAATTGCGTCGATTCCGTTTGCCATCCCACGCAGGAATGCTCTCTGTTTGCTTGTTAACATAATCTTCTCCTTTTGCATATTCTTTCTCAATATAATCTTTCCTATCATAGCACAAGAACCTTGACTTTGCAACGAAAACAGGGAAAATCCTCTATTTTTGCTCCGCCTTTCCGCCTTCTTTTTTCTTGAGAAAAAAGTGGTTGTTCCTTTTCTGCAAAAATGATAAAATAATTTTATATAATCAAGATTGGACGAGAGGTGAGGACATGGAATTATTGATCGGAGCAAAACTGAAACAGCTGCGTACAGAAAAAAAACTGAGCATCGCCGAACTTTCCCGTCTTTCCGATGTCAGCACCGGACTGATCAGTCAGATCGAGCGTGATCTTGTGGTGCCTTCCGTCACCAGTTTATGGAGGCTGGCGCAGGCACTGGATACCAATATCAACTATTTCTTTCACGAAGAAACCAAAGAAGAACAGATCATTACCCGCAAAGGGGAACATCACACCATCGTGATGCATAATGACAGCAGCTTTTATAAACTGCTGCATCCCAACAGGGATGACCGCATGCTGGATATGATGATCATCACCCTGAAATGCGGACACACCTATGACAAAAAACCCATCGAACATGAAGGGCAAGAATGTGGCTATGTGCTGAAAGGAACCCTGACGGTTTATCTCAACGGCAGGGATTATGTGTTGCACGAAGGGGACAGTATCTATTTTGACAGTTCCCTGCCCCATAAATACATCAATAATGGCGATAAAGATTGTGTTTCCGTCTGGGCCATGACACCAAAATTTTTCTAAAGCACAAAAATACCCGATAGCAAAAATGCTATCGGGTTTTCTTTTTTTATCCCATGATATTTTCAATCAGGTTCAGCCAGTTTTTGTGGCTGATCAATTCCAGATCCTTCTCTGTAAAGCCGGCTTTTCTCATTTTTTCCAGCATAACAGGTACTTTGGAGCAGTCTTCCATACCTTTCAGCAGGGAGTCATCCTGATCGCTGTAGCTTGCCATGAAGTCCGTACTCAGGAATTCAAAGAAATCGAAGCCGAAGCCCAGATGTTCCACGCCGATTTTTTCTGCGATATAAGATGCATGTCTCACCAGACCGTCCACATCCTGTTCTGCTTTGATATCACTGACAAAATCATTGAAGGCATTCAGTCCCACCAGACCATTGGTATCTCTGATGGCCCTCAGCTGGTCATCTGTCAGGTTTCTTGCGGCCCCTGCCAGTACTTTGGCATTGGAATGGGAAGCCAGAATGGGAGCCGTTGTCTGATCCATCACATCCCAGAAAGATTTTTCATTCAAATGGGATACATCCAGAATCATTTTCTTATCCTGAATCAATCGGATGGCCTTTTTCCCCAGTTCTGTCACACCTCTGTCAGGCGTGCCTTTCACGCCGGTTGCCAGCGCGTTTTCCTCATTCCATGTCAGCATGGCGTGGCGGCAGCCGATATCATACAGCCCGTGGATACGGTCGATCTCTTCCCCAATCCCTGCCAGACCTTCCAGCCCCAGCAGCATGGCAATTTTACCATCTTTTTTCGCTTCTAAAATTTCTGCAGTATTATGTACCAGAACGAATTCTTCTGTTTCCGCCATCTCATCCTGCATATTTCTGATGATAGCGTCCATTTCTTTCTCGGGATCTTCGCCATTAAATGTATCTGCCCAGATTACGAAACAGCCTCCTGTGATACCGCCTTTCTGCAGTCTTTCCAGATGGCGGTTTTTCAACACCTGTGTTTCGCCTGCTTCTCTTTTATAGCGAACGTCACTGAAAATATCACTGTGTCCGTCAAAA
>NZ_JBGVHV010000141.1:0-4291 GCF_045122575.1 Anaerotignum sp.
GCAGAAGCGAAAAAACAGGTTTTCGGACAGGTTTCCATCGATATGATCGCAGGCCCCAGTGAAATTCTGGTGATCGCAGACGGCGATTCCGATGCGGCGGTGGTGGCGGCGGATCTGCTTTCTCAGGCAGAACATGACAAAATGGCTTCTGCCGTATTGGTTACAGAAAGCGAAGCACTGGCAAAAGAGGTGACAGAAGAACTGGAAAAACAGATCCCTCTTCTGCCCAGAGCGGAAATTGCCAGAGCATCCATCGACAATAACGGTAAAATCATCATCGTAGACAGCATCGAACAGGCGATCGAGGTTTCTAATGAGATCGCGCCGGAGCATCTGGAAGTTTGTGTAGATGATCCCTTCAAATATCTGGCGGATATCCGTCACGCAGGGTCTATCTTTCTGGGCAGAAATGCGCCCGAAGCTCTGGGCGATTATTTCGCAGGCCCCAACCATACCCTGCCCACCAGCGGCACAGCAAGATTTTCCAGCCCTCTGGGGGTAGATGATTTTATTAAGAAATCTTCTTTTACTTACTATACACAGGACGCACTGGCGGCGGAAGCGGAAAAAATTGGTTTCTTTGCCAGAAGGGAAGGGCTGGAGGCCCATGCCCGTTCTGCAACCATCAGAACAAGAAGACCTTGAGGGTTTCCTGTTCAAGCAGGATTTGCTTCGCAAACCTTGCTCCTGCGGAGCAACCGCCGCATCTGTTCGGCGGTGCGTACCTCAAACTTCCGCCAAATATTTTGAATAGTCCTATCCCGCATCAGCAGGTATGCTGATGCCAATAAGGGTGCAGGGGCATTATGCTCCTGCTGGGATGTGGGGCAAAGCCCCACAAAGAAGGAGGTAATAAAAATGAGTAGATTTATGAGCCCTCGCTTTGCGGGGCTGGAAGCATATACACCCGGGGAACAGCCCCGTGACCAGCAGTATGTTAAACTGAATACCAACGAATCCCCGTATCCGCCTTCTCCTGAGGTGCTGGCAGCGGTTTCTCAGGCAGAAGTAGAACTGCTGAACCTGTACCCCGACCCTACAGGCAAGGCACTGAAGGAAAAATTGGCAAAGCTGTATGGCGTGGAAGCAAAAAATGTTTTCCTCTCCAATGGCTCCGATGATATCTTGAATTTTGCCTTCATGGCCTTCTGTGACAGCGAAAGAGGGGCGGCTTATCCTGAAATCAGCTACGGTTTCTATCCCGTTTACGCAGACCTGTACCATGTGGACAGCAAGGTCATCCCTCTGCAGGATGATTTCAGCGTGAATTATAAGGACTACTGCGGCATTGGCCGCATGGTGGTGATCGCAAACCCCAATGCGCCTACAGGGATGGAAATTTCCCTGGCGGAAATCGAAGAAATCCTGAAATCCAACCCCGACAATATCGTGATCATCGATGAAGCTTATATTGATTTTGGCGGTACAAGCTGCGTCGACTTTATTAAAAAATACGATAACCTGCTGGTGGTGCAGACCTTCTCCAAATCCCGTTCCATGGCGGGGGCAAGACTGGGCTTTGCCATTGCCGATGCAGGCATCATCGAGGATCTGGAAAAGATCAAATATTCCACAAACCCCTATAACATCAACCGTCTGACACTGGCGGCGGGGGAAGCGGCGGTAGACAGCAATGAATATTATGTGGAAAATGCGAAAAAGATCGCAGAAACCAGAGAAATGACAACAGCGAAGCTGAGAGAAATGGGCTTTACTGTGCTGGATTCCAAGGCAAACTTTATTTTTGCCAAGAGCAACACCCTCCCCGGTAAACTGCTGTATGAGGAACTGAAGAAAAAAGGCGTTCTGGTACGTTTCTTCGGCAAAGCGAAGATCGAAGATTTTCTCCGCATCACCATCGGTACACCGGAACAGATGAACGTGATGTTTGAAAAAATCAAAGAAGTGGAAAAGGAACAGAAAGGGGCATGACATGAGAACGAGTGAGATCAAACGAAAAACCGCGGAAACAGAGATCAGCCTGTCTCTTTGTTTGGATGGCAGCGGCAAAAGCAGCATCCAGACCGGTGTCGGCTTTCTGGATCATATGCTGACGCTCTTTGCAAAACACGGCCGCTTTGATTTAGACGTGACCTGCAAAGGCGATATCGAGGTGGATGACCACCATTCTGTAGAGGATATCGGCATCTGTCTGGGCATGGCTTTTGCAGAGGCTCTGGGAGACAGCAGAGGCATTGCCCGCTATGGCGACATCACACTGCCTATGGATGAAGCCCTCATTCTGGCAGCGGTGGATCTGGGCGGCAGAAGCCATCTGGAATATGGTCTGGAAATTCCCACAGAAAAA
Organism: Anaerotignum sp.; assembly: GCF_045122575.1. Lineage (GTDB taxonomy): Bacteria > Bacillota > Clostridia > Lachnospirales > Anaerotignaceae > Anaerotignum_A. The sequence continues at coordinate 2,309 of NZ_JBGVHV010000141.1, forward strand.
GTCGGCACTTTTGACACAGAACTGGTGGAAGAATTCTTTATTGCATTCGTAAGAAATGCAAAGATGAATCTGCATATCCTGCAGATGCGCGGCAGAAATTCTCACCATATCATCGAAGGCACATTCAAGGCAGTGGCAAGGGCGATGGCCAAGGCGGTTGCCGTACAGGAAGCTTATAAAAACGAAATTCCTTCCACAAAGGGGGTATTATAAATGATCGCGATCATTGATTATGGCGTAGGTAATCTGTTTTCCTTGCAGAGTTCCCTGAAATTCATCGGGGCGGAAGCAAAGGTGACAAATAATATCGAAGAGATCAAAGCGGCAGACCGCATCATCCTGCCCGGTGTAGGGGCCTTTGAGGATGCAGTCAGGAAACTCAGAGAAAGCGGCATGGAAAAAGTGGTTCTGGAAGAAGCGGCCAGCGGCAAACCTCTGCTGGGCATTTGTCTGGGGATGCAGATGCTTCTGGAAAAGAACTATGAATACGGCGAACATGAAGGTCTGGGGCTCATCAAGGGCAGCGTCAAACCCATTGCGCCCATGATTGGTGCAGGGCTGAAAGTGCCGCATATCGGTTGGAATGCCCTGATTTTCCCTAAGGATAAAGAAAAATCCAAACTTTTTAAATACATCAACGAAGGTGACTGCGTCTATTTCGTACACTCCTACGCAGGCGTGGACTGCGAAGACTTCGTTTCTTCCCGTGCCGAATATGGCGCAGAACTGACCGCTTCCGTGGAATGCGGCAACGTATACGGCACCCAGTTCCACCCCGAAAAAAGCGGTGAAGTTGGTCTGAAAATCCTGAAAGCATTTTGTGAACTGTAATAGAAGGAGGTAGTTTTATGGAATTATTTCCTGCGATCGATCTGATCGACGGCTGTGCGGTGCGTCTGGTAAAGGGCGACTATGCACAGAAAACCGTATATAGCGATAACCCTGCAGAGGTGGCAAGATCCTTTGCGGCTGCAGGCGCCAAGTACCTCCATGTAGTCGATCTGGAAGGTGCGAAGGACGGTGGCACCCCCAATCTGGAAACCATCAGAAACATCGTGGAAAACGGCGGCCTTCTGGTAGAAGTGGGCGGCGGCATCCGTTCCGAAGAAGTCATCAAAAAATATCTGGATGCCGGTGTGTTCCGTGTGATCCTTGGCACAGCGGCAGTGCAGAATCCTGCATTTCTGGAAGAAATGGTGCAGAAATACGGCGAGAAAATCGCGGTTGGCGTAGATATCAAGGATGGTATGGTAGCCATCAAAGGCTGGACAGAAGTTTCTGCCGAAAGCTGTTTCGATTTCTGCGAAAAACTACAGAAACTGGGCGTAAAAACCATCATCTGTACGGATATTTCCAAGGATGGTCTGCTTTCCGGCACCAATCTGGAACTGTATAAAGAACTTTCTGAAAAATTCTCTGTGGATATCGTTGCCTCCGGCGGCGTGACCACTCTGGATGACGTGAAAAAACTGGCGGATATGGGCATGTATGGTGCTATTCTGGGCAAAGCCCTTTACACAGGCAATATCGACCTGAAAGCCGCTGTAGAACTGACAAAGGAGGGAAAATAAAATGATCACAAAAAGAATCATTCCCTGTCTGGACGTAAAGGATGGCAGGGTGGTAAAAGGCGTGAAGTTCGAAGGCCTTTCCGATGTTTCCTCTCCTGTGGAACTGGGAAAATATTACAGTGACTGCGGCGCCGATGAACTGGTATTTTACGATATTACTGCTTCTGCGGAAGGTCGTGCATTGTTTACAGATATCCTGACAGAAGTGGCACAGAACATTTTCATTCCCCTGACTGTAGGCGGCGGTATCAATACGCTGGAGGACTTTGACCGTGTGCTGAAATGCGGCGCCGATAAGGTCAGTGTAAACAGCGGTGCCATCCGTAACCCTCAGCTCATCGAAGATGCGGCGAAGAAATACGGCGACCAGTGTGTGGTGCTTTCTGTGGATGTAAAACGTGTGGACGGCAAG
>NZ_JBGVHV010000142.1:0-7620 GCF_045122575.1 Anaerotignum sp.
GTCTGTTTCCAGCTGTTTTTCGATCTTTGTAATGGCGTGGATGACTGTTGTATGGTCTCTGCCGCCAAAGCTTTCGCCGATTTTCGGCAGGGAAATATCCAGCAGCTTTCTGCAAAGATACATGGATACCTGTCTGGGGAAAGCGATATTTTTCGGTTTTTTGCTGCCCTGAATATCTTCCACGCGGATGTTATAATGCTCCGCCACCACCTGCTGGATCAGATCCGGTGTCAGTGGTGTGGATGCATTTTCGCTGAAGATATCCTTCAGGCTGTTTTCCGCCAGTGCAATGGAAATATCCTGATTGGTCAGGGTCGCAAAAGCAACGATACGTGTCAGCGCGCCTTCCAGTTCACGGATATTGGACGCGATATTTTTCGCGATATATGCCATGACGTCATCGGGCACAGTGATATGGTCGCGTTCCGCTTTTTTCCGCAGGATCGCGATCCTTGTTTCGTAATCGGGGGGCTGTACGTCTGCGATCAGGCCCCATTCGAAACGGCTGCGCAGTCTGTCTTCCAATGTCTTGATTTCCTTGGGAGGACGGTCGGAAGAAATGATGATCTGCTTGCTGGATTCGTACAGTGCGTTGAAGGTATGGAAGAATTCTTCCTGTGTACCTTCTTTTTTGGAGATGAACTGGATATCGTCGATCATCAGTACATCGATATTTCTGTATTTATTGCGGAATTCTTCGTTTTTATTGTTCTGGATGGAATTGATCAGCTCGATGGTGAAGGTTTCGCTGGTGACATACAGCACCTTTGCATCGGGGTTTTTATCCAGAATGAAATGACCGATGGAATGCATCAGGTGAGTTTTCCCCAGACCGGAGTTCCCGTACAGAAACAGGGGGTTATAGGCCTGGGCGGGGCTTTCCGCAACTGCCAGAGATGCGGCATGGGCCATACGGTTACTGTTGCCGACAACGAAAGAGTCGAAAACATATTTGGGATTCAGGTTACGGTTGGCACGGTCTGCCTTTTTTTCCTTGGACAGGTTATGTTTGCCGAAAGTACCGGCTTTCTGTTCTTCCTCTGTCAGAAGAACGATGTCATATTCATTTTTGGTGACGAATTTGATGGCGTTACGGATAAAAGAAAGGTAGCGTTTTTCCAGCATTTCCTTGAAAAATGCGTTTTCTACCTGCAGGATGACCTGATTTCCTTCCATTCCGCAGGGGATGATGGGCTGGATCCAGGTTTCAAAGCTGACGGGAGAAGTTTCTTCTTCGATGATCTTCAGAGCTTCTTCCCAGATTTGTTTCAGTTCCATACAAATTTGACCTCCTTCTCAGTAAGTTTTTGTTTTTTGCAATGACAGCTGTGGAAAGTTATCCACAGTACATCGGGATAACGCTGTGTAAAACAGCGGTGGATAAAATCGATTTTTTCGGTTATACACAGATTTTCCATTGTCCTTTTTCACAAAATCCCCACAGACCGCAAACCCTTGCAGGAAAAGGCTTTTCCGACCGTCACGCAGAGCCTGTTTCAACAGCGGTTTTCACAGGTTTGAAAAGTTATCAACAGGGTTATCAACAGTTTGTGGATAACATAATCTTTTACCCTGTGGAACCTGTGAAATCGGGGAAAGGACATTACTGTCATAAGTATATCAAAAGTTATCCACAGGTTCAATAAAAAAAGTCTGTGAAAAAATCTTTTCCTGTGATATCTGCGGGGATTTTGTCGTTCCAACTACAATATATAGTAAATCGGATCTCATTCAGTCTCTAAATATGCGTTTTAAAAATTTTTTTTCCACAGCTTTCCCTGTGGAAATGTGGAAAAAAGCTGATAAAATCAATATTCTCTGATAAATTTTTCTTGACGAGCCGTTGCTTTTTCACTATAATAGATGCAGTGCTCAAAAAAAGGGCAATTTAGCCTTGAAATTCAGAAGGAGGTGCAACAACCATGAAAATGACATTCCAGCCTAAGAAAAGACAGAGAAGCAAAGAACACGGCTTCAGAAAAAGAATGAGAACAGCAAACGGCAGAAAAGTGCTTGCTGCAAGAAGAAAAAAAGGTAGAAAAGTATTATCCGCATAATCTTTTCATGTTTATTAAGGCCGCAGTCAGTGTGGCCTTTTGTTCGTCATGGAGAAAAATTTACGCGGGCCGCAAAGGAGGGTTGGTCAGGTGAAATTTACAGAATCTTTGAAAAAGAATTTTCAGTTCCGTCATGTGTATCACAGGGGGAAATCCATCGCCAACCGTCATCTGGTATTATATATGTTCAAAAACGGAACACAGGGGAACAAGCTGGGGATCTCCGTCAGCAAAAAAGTGGGCAAGAGCGTTGTCCGCTCCCATGTGACACGTCTCATCCGCGAAAGCTACCGCAGTATGGAAGAAGAACTCAAGTGCGGCTACGATCTGGTGGTCATTGCAAGGGTTTCCTGTGCGGATGCTTCCTATCATGAGGTGTGCCGTTCTTTGCGGCATCTTTTCAAAAAACAATCGCTTCTGCTGAGCGCGTCTGAAAGAAAGGACCGTCAGGATAAAAAAGAAGCGGGCAAAGAAGAAGGGAACGAAAATGTTTAAGAAACTTTTTCTTTTGCTCATCCGATTCTATCAGGTAGCGATATCGCCCCATTTCAGACCATGCTGTCGGTTTACTCCCACATGTTCTCAATATGCGTATATCGCCATTACCCGTTTCGGTGCGATAAAGGGCACGTATCTTGCCGTGCGGAGACTGCTGAAATGCCACCCCTTTCATGAAGGTGGCTATGATCCCGTACCTGAGAAGAAAGAAAAATAAGCGTCCTTCGGGGCAAAAATCTCTATTGTTTGTTTTAAGGAGGAAAAAATGTTCAATTCCTATTTACTGGAAGCGCTGCCTTCCGTAAGAGAACCCGGTGTGATCATCGGTCCCATCGCCGATCTGATGGGTCAGATCTACAACATGCTGTTCAACTTACTGCACAGCAACACAAGCACAGGCTCTTTGGGTCTGGCAATCATCATCTTTACGCTGATCGTAAAGATCATCCTGTTCCCTCTGATGGTGAAACAGCAGAAATCTTCTTTTAAAATGCAGCAGCTGCAGCCTGAACTGAATAAGATCAGAGCGAAGTATGCAGGCAAAACAGACCAGATGTCCCAGCAGCGTATGGCTTTTGAAATGCAGGAATTTCAGAAGAAAAACGGCGCGAGCATGGTTGGCGGCTGTCTGCCTATGCTGATCCAGCTGCCCATCCTGTATGCACTGTTCTATCTGTTCCAGAATGCATACGTTTATGTAGATGCTATCGGCACAAACTACACTGAAATCGCAAATGCCATCCTCAATATTCCTGTTTCCCTGAGAATGGAAGTATTCCAGCCTTTTGCACAGGAATTTGTAGATGCTTATAAAAATATGGAATTCATCAAAGATGGTTTCGACATGGGCCAGGTAAACGACATCGTTATGCTGGTTGGCAACATGAAAGCAGATGACTGGAACGTTGTTCTGCAGAATCTGGGTTCTGCCGGCAGCGAACTGGCGCCTTTGCTGGCAACAAAAAATGACATCGAAACTTTCCTGACCATCCCTCTGGTAACAAAAGCAGGTCTGGGCTTCCCCGGCATCATCATCCCCATCGCTGCGGGTCTGACAACATATCTGCAGACAAAGATCATGAACATGATGAACCCTCAGAGCATGGATCCCAACAACCCTGCAGCAGCAATGACAAAAACAATGCTGTACACAATGCCCATCATGATGGGTGTGTTCTCCATTACAATGCCTGCCGGTCTGGGTCTGTACTGGACAATCTCCAACCTGTTTGGTATCGTTCAGCAGGTGATCCTGGTAAAATATTATAGAAGAAAATTCGAACAGGAGGCAGCGAAATAATGGAAGAAATCAGAAAGAGCGCAAAAACCGTTGATGCAGCCATTGAAGCTGCACTGGCAGAACTGGGCGCAACAAGAGAAGAAGTAGATATCACTGTGATCGACGAAGGCTCCAAAGGTTTTCTGGGTATGTTCGGCAGCAAGGATGCTGTTGTTCTGGTGAAGAAAAACTTCAACCCTGAAAAAGAAGCAGAAACATTCCTGAAAGAAGTGTTCCTGTCCATGGGCCTGATCGTAAAAATCAAAACAGAACTGAAAGAAAAACACCTGTTTGTGGAACTGACAGGTGACGATATGGGTATCCTGATCGGTAAAAGAGGTCAGACACTGGATGCACTGCAGTATCTGGTAAATCTGGTAATAAATAAGAAAAGCCCTTACTACATCAGCGTAATGCTGGATACAGAAAACTACAGACAGAGAAGAAAAGAAACACTGGAATCTCTGGCATTCAACCTGGCGAAAAAAGTAAAACACACAAAGAAAAATGTGGTTCTGGAACCCATGAACCCTTATGAAAGAAGAATCATCCATTCCGCACTGCAGAATGACAGATTCGTTACAACATTCTCCGAAGGGGAAGAACCTTACAGAAATGTTGTTATCACATTGAAATAATGAAAATTTGGAAACCCGTTGTTGAATACATCGGGTTTTCGTTTTATTATTTTATTATGGAATAAAGAAAGGGGAGAACTTTCTTTTCTTGGGAAAAGTTCCCCCTGACCCCTTCAAAAACCCGCTTAATGGCAAGACATGCGGGGCTTTGCCCCCGCACCCCACAAGCCCTGTCAGTACTTTGCTCCGCAAAGCCACCTTCGGTGGGTCGGGCATCTTCCCGACTACTCTATAAAAAGGCTTGACCTAAATTTTATTTGCCTTCGGCGTGTAAATAATCATTTCCCCGCAGAAACGATCGTTTCTGCAAAATGGGTCAAGGGACTGGTCCCTTGCGGGGAAGTGGGGCAGCGCCCCACGGTCTTAAGGAGGTAAAATATGAAGAGAGAATATATGCTGGATGATGTGATTGCGGCGATTTCCACGCCCATGGGTGTTGGCGGTATCGGTATCGTACGAATGACCGGTACAGGCTGTATCGAGATTGCGGACAAGATCTTCATCGGCAAGAAAAAACTGACAGAAAAAGCGACACATACACTTTCCTACGGCAAGATCACAGATCTGGATGGCGAGATCATTGACGAAGTTCTGGTTTCCGTCATGAAAGCGCCCCATACCTATACCAAAGAGGATATCGTGGAGATCAACTGCCACGGTGGTTCTCTGGTCACAAGAAAGGTGCTGGAGGCAGTGCTGAAGGCCGGTGCGAGAATCGCCCAGCCCGGGGAATTTACAAAGAGAAGCTTCCTGAACGGCCGTATTGACCTGACACAGGCGGAAGCGGTCATCGACCTGATCGAATCTAAAACAGAGCTTTCCCGTCAGGCGGCGGTAAATCAGCTGGAAGGGCGACTGAAAACAGCCGTAAGGGAAATGCGTGATGAAATTCTGGATATGATCGCGTCCATCGAAGCGGTTATTGACTATCCCGACTATGATATCGAGGATGAAACCTACAGCAACATGGAAAAAGGCGCAAGCAAACTGTTGGAAACCATGGATAAACTTTTGGAAGGTGCGGACAGAGGTAAGATCATCCGAGAAGGTCTGCAGACTGTTATTGTCGGTAAGCCGAATGTTGGGAAATCTTCCCTGCTGAACTGGCTGCTGGAAGAAGACCGTGCCATTGTAACGGATATTCCCGGTACTACCCGTGATACCGTAGAGGAATATCTGAACATTGACGGTATTCCCATCAAGATCGTAGATACTGCAGGCATCCGCGAAACAGGCGACGTGGTAGAGCGTATGGGCGTGGAAAAATCCAAGGCTTATGCGGAACAGGCAGACCTTGTGATTATGATGCTGGATGGTTCCCGTCCGCTGGAGGCGGAGGATAAGGAAATTCTGTCCTTCATCAAAGATAAAAAGACCATCGTTCTGCTGAACAAAGTCGATCTGGAGCAGAAACTGTCCATGGAAGAGCTGGAAACCTATATTCCCGAAGAACAGATCCTGTTCATTTCTGTAAAGAAAAACAAAGGCTTTGATGCCCTCATCGATGCCTTGAAAAATATGTTTTTGGACGGTCATGCGGCCAGTGCCGATGATGCTCTTCTGGGCAACACCAGACACAAAGATGCCCTGTACCGTGCGAAAGAAGCCATGGAGCACTGCATGGAAACCATCACCATGCGTATGCCGGAGGACTTCATTTCTCTGGATCTGCAGGATGCCAACAGAGCATTGGGCGAGATCACAGGGGATACCAGTGATGATGAAATTATCGATCGTATCTTTACGAAGTTCTGTCTGGGTAAATAAAAGACCCTGTGGGCTTTGCCCCCAATACCCCCACAAGCCTTTCAAAAGGCTTGACTTAAACTTTAAACGAACCAACAATTTTAAATTGTTGGTTCAAATCGGGTCAAGCATTGCGGCAACGCCGCTGGCCTAGGGGTAGAACCCCAATGGGGGGTGACCCCCTTGCGGGGAGTTGGGGCAGAGCTCCAAGGTCTTGTTTTTTCGATATTTTTCGGGTAAAATAAAGTATTAGTGAAAAATTTAGTTTATTTATCCCAGAAAAGAGGAATTAGAATATGTATTATGCAGAAACCATTGACGTCGCCATCATCGGCGGCGGTCATGCCGGCTGTGAAGCGGCACTTGCTTCCGCCCGTCTTGGCATGAATACGGTGATGTTTGCCATTTCTTTGGACAGTATTGCCATGATGCCCTGCAACCCTTCCATCGGGGGCAGTTCCAAAGGGCATCTGGTGCGTGAAATCGACGCACTGGGCGGCGAAATGGGCAAGGTCATCGACCAGACTTATATCCAGACAAAAATGCTGAATACAGGCAAGGGCCCTGCGGTTTATTCCCTGCGTGCCCAGGCCGATAAGATCGCTTATCAGGTGGAAATGAAGCACCGTCTGGAAAACACACCTAACTTAAAAATCAAACAGGCGGAGATTGTAGATATCCTCATGGAGGACGGCAAGGTCAGCGGCGTGGTAACCGCGGCCGGTGCGGTGTTCCGGTGTAAGGCTGTTGTCCTGTGTATGGGTACATACATGAAAGCCCGTTGTCTGACAGGGGAACATATTACAGAAAGCGGCCCCAATAACCTGATGCCTGCTACAAAACTTTCCGCAAGACTGAAAGAAATGGGCGTAGATCTGTTCCGTTTCAAAACAGGTACCCCTGCCAGAATGAACAAAAACTCTCTGGATCTGGATAAAATGCAGCCCCAGTACGGTGACGAGGATATCGTGCCTTACTCCTTCGAGAATAAGCCCGAAGATATCGAAAAACCGCAGGCTCTGTGCTACCTGACCTATACAAACGAAAAAACACACCAGATCATCCGTGATAACCTGCACCGTTCTCCCATGTTCGGCGGTGTCATCGAAGGGACTGGCCCTCGTTATTGCCCTTCCATCGAGGATAAGATCGTTCGTTTTGCCGATAAGGAAAGACATCAGATTTTCGTAGAGCCTGAAGGCGAAAATACAGAAGAAATGTATATTCAGGGTATGAGTTCTTCCCTGCCGGAAGATGTGCAGATCGCCATGTACAGAACCATCCCCGGTCTGGAAAACTGCGAAATCACCCGTTTTGCCTATGCCATCGAATATGACTGTATCGATGCGACCCAGCTGAAACTGTCTCTGGAATTCAAGGATTTCCCCGGTCTGTTCTCCGC
>NZ_JBGVHV010000143.1:0-8146 GCF_045122575.1 Anaerotignum sp.
AAAAATAAACAGAAAATACGTATTTTTTTTTAGGCAGAAGAAAACGGTGTTTTTCTGCGGAAATCTTAAGAAATCTGAAAGAGTTTTGTAAAGGGGCTGTAACCTAAGAAAGGGGAAAAAGTGCTATTCTGAGGGAAAGAAAGGGGGATTTTTTATGAAACGGTTTTTCATAACGGGAATGCTATTGACGTTTCTGTTTACGGGAACAGCCTTTGCTGCAGAAAGAGAAACAACGCTGCTGGTGGATGGTACGAAAAAAGAATTGCAACATCCGCTGTGGGTGAAGGATGGGAAGACACTGATCGCTGCGGAGGATATGGCAGAGATTCTGGGCGGGAGACTGGAAGAGGATAAGAACTTTTTGCATTTGCAGATCGAACAAAAGGAAGACACAGAGGATACGGTCTGGTTGGACGAATCCTATGATTTCTTCATCATGAAAAAACAAAGCCCCCATTGGAGAGGCCCGCTGCAGGGGTATGCGGGGCCTGCGGGCGTCTGGTATATGGAACTTCGCGCAACGGCAGATGTGACCGATATGGATACGATGTGGAAAAGAACTGAGAAAGGCGATGTAATTATGCTGAATGGCGCAAGAATGCCCCGCTTATCCATGGAGGTATTTCATCATGCAACAGAAAACACGGTTACACTGATGGTGCAGAATGGAGAACCTCAGTCCTTTGCAGCGGGGGATGAATATTTCCTGCAGAAATGGAACGGAGAACGCTGGGAACGTATGCCGCTGGTGAATGATATGGATATAGACGGGATCAGCATCGGTATTCCGGGAAATTGGTATCACTATGATAATGAGAAAGAGAAAGGTAGAAACAGCATGACGTACAGGCTGTATCCCTATGGAGAAATGTTGGATGCAGGAAAATATCGTGTTTGCTTGCCTATCGTTTATGAAATGATGAATTTCCCGTTTTCTGCACCGACGGATTCTGATCCCGTAACAGAAACAGACAGTGAAATTCTGAAGGAATGGCAGATGTTTTATAAAACAGCCAACAGCAGGCCGGCTTTTTTCACACGGCCGGCAGAAGAAGGATACCGCAGCAGAACGGGATATGTTCTGGCTGGTGAATTTGAGGTGGAATAAGGGGTGAAAGGAAATGAAACGATTACTGATGATAATATTTCTGATGAGCTTCATGATGAGCGGCACGGCTTTTGCGGCAGAAAAAGAAATCAGTTTGCTTGTGGATGGCGTGGAAAAAGAACTGCAGTATCCAATATGGCAGAAAGAGGAGAAGGTGCTGATTTCTGTCGTAGATTTTGCGGATATCGTAAAGGCTGAGTTGGAAGATACGGGCGGCGGCCATATTCATTTGAAAGTGGGAAAACAGGAAGAAAACAATATATGGGTGGATGAAGAATATGAATTTTGGATAGCAAAAAATAAAAAAGATTGTTGGAGTGGAATGTTGCAGGCGGAAAAAGGAAGGGATGATCGTTGGTATATCCCCCTGAGAGCGGCGGCGGAACAGGTTGATTGGGCTGTATCCTGGAAAATGGCAGAAGGGAAAAAGACGATTCTTTTGGAAAGTCCTGTTATGCCAAAGCTTACTATGACAGCGGAATATGACAGAGAAAAAAACTGTGTGTCTGCCTTTTTGCGCAATGGGGAGCAGCAGGCTTTTACCGGATATTATGACATTTTCCTGCAAAAAAAGAATGGAGAAAACTGGGAAAGCGTGCCTATGAGAAAAGAACCTGTTTTGGATAATATGATAATGATTATTTCGGGAAACTGGATGTCTGAAGGCGGCAGGGAGCGGTACAGTATGGACGCCTTTGCGGGGAAACTGCCGGAGGGCAGATACCGTCTTTGTGTTCCTGTGAGCTTTTCTCGCCTGCGGCCACCGGCGGAGAAGCCGAATTTTGATGGAATGACGGCGGAACAGATCTTGCTGTATCAGGGAGAACGACATTATGATATCATCAACAGCAATCCTCCCTTTTTCGCCCATCCTGTGCAGGAGGGGGAAAGAAGGGATACCAATTATATCGTGGCAGGTGAGTTTTTTGTGAAATAAGAGGACGAAAGTCCTCTTTTCCTTTTCAGAAATGATTGTATTTTACCCCCTTTTGCGGTATGATAAAAGAGTGAAAATGGGAATACTATTTTCTGGAAACGAAATAGGTATACAAAGGAGAAAATCAAATGTTAGATATTTGCTTACTGGGGACAGGCGGTATGATGCCTATGCCCAGCCGCTTTCTGACATCTATGCTGGCGCGCCTGAACGGCAGGCTGGCACTGATCGACTGCGGCGAGGGCACGCAGGTGACCATGAAGATGCTGGGATGGGGCTTTAAAGCCATTGATGTGATCTGCATCACCCATTTCCATGCAGACCATATTTCCGGTCTGCCGGGGCTTCTTCTGACCATCGGCAATGCAGGCAGAACAGAACCGCTGAAAATGGTAGGGCCTGTGGGACTGCAGAAGGTCGTAGAGGGTCTGACCATCATTGCCCCCGAACTTCCCTTTGAAATAGAATTTATTGAACTGGATAAGGACGCACCAAACCCCGTTCGGGCAGGTGAGTTTGAGATCCATCACTGCATGGCGGACCATATGGTCAGATGCTATGCCTACCGTATTGATCTGAACCGTAAGGGCAGATTCGACGTGAAAAAGGCAGAAGCACTGCAGCTGCCCAAACCTCTCTGGGGACGTGTCCAGAAGGAAGGCAGAGTGGAACATGCGGGCAGAGTTTATACTGCGGAAATGGTGCTGGGAGAACCAAGAAAAGGGATCTCTGTGGCATACTGCACCGACAGCCGCCCGGTGGATCGTATCATGCAGTTTGTAAAAGGGGTACAGCTTTTTATCTGCGAAGGGATGTACGGTGAAGAAGAGAAAAAACAGAAGGCAAGAGAGAACAAGCACATGCTGTTTTCTGAGGCAGCCCGCATGGCGAAAAACGCCAATGTGGAAAAACTGTGGCTGACACATTTCAGTCCTTCTTTGAATGAACCGGAAGAATTTCTTCCTGCGGTACGGGAAATTTTCCCCGCAGCTGAATTAGGTGAGGAAAGAAAAACCATCACCATTGAATTCCCGAAGGAGGGATAAGGAAAATATGGACGAAAGAAAAGATATTTATATACTGGCCATCGAGTCCAGCTGTGACGAAACAGCGGCTGCGGTGGTGAAAAACGGCAGAGAGGTACTTTCCAATGTGATCTCTTCTCAGATCGACCTGCATACCCTGTATGGCGGCGTCGTGCCGGAGATCGCATCCAGAAAACATGTGGAAAACATCGATGGTGTCATTAAAAAAGCGATGGCAGACGCAGGGATGACGCTGGAAGAAATGGATGCCATCGGCGTAACATACGGCCCCGGTCTGGTAGGGGCACTGCTGGTGGGGCTGGCAGAAGCAAAGGCACTGGCCTATGCGGCAGGAAAACCTCTGATCGGCGTGCACCATATCGAAGGGCATATCTGTGCAAACTATATTCAGAATAAAGATTTTGAACCACCTTACATGGCGCTGGTGGTTTCCGGCGGTCATTCTCATCTGGTCTATGTATCTGACTACGGTAAATATGAGATCCTTGGCAGAACCAGAGACGATGCGGCAGGGGAAGCATATGACAAGGTAGCCCGCGCCATTGGCATGGGATACCCCGGTGGTCCGAAGATCGATGCTGCAGCAAAACTGGGAAATCCTGATGCAGTGAAATTCCCCAGAGTTTTTCTGGAGGAAGACAGCTATGATTTCAGCTTCAGCGGATTAAAATCAGCAGTTCTGAATTATGTGAATAAACAGAAGATGATGGGCGAAGCAATCGTTCCCGAAGATATCGCGGCCAGCTTCCAGCAGTCTGTGGTGGAAGTTCTGGTAGGCAAGACCATCAAGGCGGCAAAAGCCAACGGTGTGAAAAAGATCGCACTGGCCGGTGGGGTTGCTTCCAACAGCACACTCCGCGGCAAGATGCAGGAAGCCTGCGAAAGGGAAGGCTTTGTCCTGAGTATTCCTTCTCCGATCCTCTGCACAGACAACGCAGCAATGATCGGCTGTGCGGCATATTATGAGTATATGGCGGGGGTAAGAGACGGACTGGATCTGAATGCAAATCCCAGTCTGAGACTGGGGGATAGATAACACAAAGCAGTGAAAATAAGGAGGAAGGATTTATGGCTACTATTTTGAACAGATACAGTAACATCATGGCAATGAATGTAGGCGGTATGATCGAATTAGCAGAAGACCCTATGAAAATGGCAAATCATCTGGCACACCATATGGAAGATGACATTGCCAGAACCAGAAGGGAAGGCTATGCTTTGATTGAAGATATCGAAAAACTGGAAGATGACAGGTCTGTTCCAAACGCAGAAGCACTGCTGGTGGCAAAAAAAGCAGAACTGATGAAACTCCATGAAATTCACGAAAAACTGCAGGAACAGCTGCGTCAGATCACCATCCTGACTGCAGCGATGTATGAACTGCATCGCGCGAAAAAAAGCTGAGGAGGGATTTTGGTGATCCGCCCGGCAAGAGAAAGTGATTTACAGGAAGTGGAAAAGATCTTCCATGAAATACTGGACCATGAAGCGGAAACAGTCAATTACAGCAACTGGATCAAAGGAAAGTATCCAACCAGGGCTCATGCGGAAAAAGCGTGGAAGGAAGGTACCCTCTATGTGGGCGAGGATGAAACCGGCCGCCTGTTTGGCTGTGCCAATCTGAACCATATCCAGCTGGATGAATACGTAAAGATCCCCTGGGAATATGAAGGGGAAGGAGACGAGGTTTTCGTCATCCACATGCTTTGTATCCGTCCCGACTGCGCAAGACAGGGCAGAGGAAAGGAATTCATTGCCTTTTCCGAAGAACTGGCAAGAACAAGAGGCTGTAAAACTGTCCGTATTGATACATACGAAGGGAACAAGCCGGCAGAAAGCCTGTATACCTCTCTGGGCTACAGACTGGCGGGAAAGACCCTGTTTTTCTTCCAGCAGGTGATCTGGGAAAACCTGATTTGTCTGGAAAAGAAATTATAATGAAAAGAAAAAAGAAGGAGTTTCTCCTTCTTTTTTTATGGGCAGAATCCTGTTGCCTCTGCTGTTCTGTAAGAAAAAATTAAGAATCGCAATGGTCGGATACAATTGGATTTTCCGTCGAAGTGTGCTATCATATTCCGAAAGGAGAAAGAAAGGATGATCCCATGAGAAATGAAATTTATCATAGAGAGTTAAAATGGATAGAGCTGATCGCAGGGGCGATGCACGTTTTTGCGGCTATCTTTGGTTCTTTTGCAAAAGTACTGCTGTTTATTTTTCTGCCCATCTCCCTTTTGGACAGCGTGATTCTGGAAAGAATGGTACAGGCGCAGGGGTATCTGCTCCACATAGATTCTACGATGGGTCCCAGTCAGACCCAGATACAGGAAATGCTGTATATACTGGGAAATCTGCTGACACAGGAACTTCTTCTGTATGCCGTTGCGATGTTCCTGCAGCCGGTAGGTGTGATCGCCGTTGCAAAGATGGTGAAACAGTATATCGATGGGGAAAAGATAGAAGCAGGGAAGGCGATTTCTGAAGCCTTGAACCAGATGCCTGCCATCCTGATTACAGGGTTTCTTTATGGCGTGCTGGTGCTGTTGGGCAGTTTTGTTATCGTGCCCGGGGTTTACTTTGGGATCGCGTGGGGGCTGTACACCTGCTGTATTGCCTTTGAAGACAAAAAAGGCTGGGATGCCCTCAGAAGCAGTAAGGCGTTGGTGCAGGGGAAATGGTGGCGTACCTTTGGATATCTGTTCCTGCTGGCATGTGTATCCGTTTTGTGGAATTCCGTATTTGAAATGATCTGTTCCTTCTTCGGAGAAGGGATGCTGCCGGATCTGGTATATCAGTTCCTGAGCTATATTTCCGTAGGTTTTGTTGCAGTGGGAGAATGCCTGCTGTATCTGAACCGCAAGGCTGTTGCAGAGGGTGCCTGTGTTTTTGATACGGACTTTGTCAATGCGTATGCAGCAAGGGAGGAAGACCTGCTTGCAGAGCCTGTGGAAGGAACTGTGGACGGCGTAACAGACGATCCGACAGAAGAAACGAGTCTTCTGGAAGAGAAGAAAGAGGAAAACGAACATAAATAAGAAGATGCCTCGATACAATTTGTATTGGGGCGTTTTTTGTCCCGATTTTTGGAAAATTCTCTAGGAAAATCTTTTTATTGGTGCTATACTGAAAAGGTAGGCACAAGTGGACAAAGAATAGAGGTGCATTTATGTATTGTGGGAATGGCAACTTTACAGCAGAAGAAGTAAAATATATGAAACTGCTGTCAGATCAGTATAAAAATATCAACAGTGCGGCAACAGAGATCATCAATCTGAAGGCGATTCTGAACCTGCCCAAAGGGACAGAACACTTTGTATCCGATATCCATGGGGAAGCGGATTCCTTCAGCCATGTACTGCGCAATGCTTCCGGGGTTATCAAAAACCAGATCAGTGCGATCTTTGGGGAAAGCCTGCGTAACAGCGAAAAGAAATCTCTGGCAACATTGATCTACTATCCGGAACAGAAGCTGGAACAGATGGCAGATACAGAAGATCCTGAGGATCTGGAAGAATGGTATAAGATCACTCTGCACAGACTGGTAAAGATCTGTAAGGTGGTTGCTTCCAAATATACCCGTTCCAAGGTGAGAAAAGCCCTGCCCAAGGAATTTGCTTATATCATCGAAGAACTGCTGCATGAAAATAATTCCAGTGCAGACAAAGATCTGTACTATACAGAAATCATCCGTACGATCATTGACCTGGGACAGGCGGATCGTTTCATCACAGCCATGTGTAAACTGATCCAGAGACTGGCCATCGACCAGCTCCATGTTCTGGGTGATATCTATGACCGAGGCCCTCACGCGGCACGTATCATGGATATTCTGGCAAACTATCATTCTGTGGATATTCAGTGGGGCAACCACGATATCGCATGGATGGGTGCTGCTGCCGGCTGTCAGGCGCTGATCTGCAATGTGCTGCGTATCCAGACAAGATATGCGAACCTGGATACCATCGAAGAAGATTACGGCATCAACCTGCTGCCTCTGGCAACCTTTGCCATGGACAAATATGCCGGTGACCCCTGCGAACAGTTCAAACCCAAAGGGGATGAAGAACTGAGCGATAAGGACTTTAAAATGATCGCTAAAATGCATAAGGCCATTTCCGTTATGCAGTGGAAGATGGAAGGCCAGATCATCATGCGCCGTCCTGAGTTCCGTATGGAAAACAGACTGCTGCTGGATAAAATCAATTTCGAAAAAGGTACTGTAATGATCGAAGGGGTAGAATATCCTATGAACGATATGAACTTCCCTACGATCGATCCAAAAGATCCCTATACCCTGACAGAAGAAGAACAGCTGGTAATGGACAAGGTAAAATCCTCCTTTGTCAACAGTGAAAAGCTGCAGGAGCATACCCGTGTGTTGTACCATAAAGGCAGCATGTATACCATCTTCAACTCCAATCTGCTGTTCCATGGATGCATTCCCATGAATGATGACGGCACACTGAAGGAAGTGATGTTCCGCGGGAAAAAATATATCGGCAAGTCCTATCTGGACGAAGTAGAAAGAACCATGCGTGAAGGCTATTTCAGCAAAGCCCACACAGAAGCGAAACGCGAATGTATGGACTACATCTGGTATATGTGGTGCGGGGAAGATTCTCCTCTGTTCGGCAAAAAGAAAATGACAACCTTCGAACGTTATTTCGTGGATGATAAAGCGACCCATAAGGAAGAAAAGAACCCTTATTATACTCTGAGAAATGAAGAATCTGTCTGCAAGCATGTGCTGGAAGCATTTGGGTTGGATTCCGAAACTTCCCATATTGTAAATGGTCATGTGCCCGTTAAGGTAAAGAAAGGCGAAAGTCCCATCAAGGCAAACGGTAAGCTGTTTGTCATCGACGGCGGTTTCTCCAAGGCATACCAGAAGGAAACGGGGATCGCAGGCTATACCCTGATTTATAACTCCCACGGGATCGTACTGGTATCCCACGAACCTTTTGTATCTACAGATATCGCGGTTGCAGAAGAAAAGGATATTCTGTCTTCAACAGTAGCCCTGCAGTATACACAGGATCGTATCCGTGTAAGAGATAC
>NZ_JBGVHV010000144.1:0-4167 GCF_045122575.1 Anaerotignum sp.
ATCTGCAATGATGTAACCGCTTCGATCCAGTTCCACCTGTCCTGCCAGAAATTCTGTTACAGGCTTTCTGCCTACGCTGATAAAAATACCATCACAGGCAATTTCTGTTTCTTCTCCCGTTTTTACATTTTTCAGACGAACACCCTTGAAGCCGTCTTCATACAGCAGTTCTGTTACAACGCTGTCCCACTGAAATGCCACATTTTCCGCCTGCATCAGGGGTTCGTGATAGATCTTTGTGGCACGCAGGGTATCTCTGCGGTGTACAAGGATCACCTTTTCGCAGATGCGGGAAAGAAGCATGGCATCGGCTGCTGCGCTATTGCCGCCGCCAACCACAACAACAGTCTTTCCCCTGTAAAACATCCCATCGCAGGCTGCACAATAGTTGACACCTTTGCCTACCAGAGACTGTTCTTTTTCCAGCCCCAGTTCTCTGGGGGATGCTCCGGTGGAGATCACAACGGTTTTGCCATAAAATGTTCCTTCACTTGTATCTACTTTTTTGATTTTATCTTTCAGGTCAACAGAATATACCTCTGCCAGCTCTGTTTTTGCGCCAAATCTTTCCGCACCCGCCTGCATTTTTTCTGCCAGTGTAAATCCATCTACACCTTCCTCAAAGCCAGGATAGTTATCGATCTGGGAGGTCAGTGCCATCTGGCCGCCTGCGGAAAGTTTTTCCAGAACCAGCACATCCAGCCCAGCCCTAGCCCCATAGAGAGCGGCAGTATATCCGCCGGGGCCGCCGCCAATTATGATGACATCATAAATATGTTCCATCAAAGCCCCTCCTTCTTACAGGTTCTTTTCGATAAATTCTTCAATTTTCGCTTTGGAATCGGGTGCAACGATAGAGTCTACCACTTCGCCGCCTTTATACAGCAGCAGTGCAGGGATGGCTTCGATCTTTTCTTTTGCTGCCGCTTCGGGCACATCGTCCACATTGATCTTGCCTACCACCAGTTTGTCGGCATACTGCTCTGCGATCTTATCATAAGCAGGAGCAATACGGCGGCAGTATACACACCAGGGTGCCCAGAATTCTACCAATACAGGTTTTTCACTTTCTCTTACGCTTTTTTCATACAGTTCCAGATTCATGTTCAGTTCTTTCATTATGGCAGCTCCTCTCTCGTCTTCTTTTTTATACTCTCTCTTATTCTCTTGTTTTTTCTTTATCATATACGAATTTCTATTGTTTTTCTGTGATTTATTTACATTATACCCCAATTCAACAAAAAAAGGTGTGACATAAGTCACACCTTTTCCAATTTTTTCATTATTTACTTATTCTTCATCCAGCTTCAGTACGGACATGAATGCTTTCTGAGGTACTTCTACGTTACCGATCTGGCGCATACGTTTTTTACCTTCCTTCTGTTTTTCCAGAAGTTTTTTCTTACGGGTAATGTCACCGCCGTAACATTTCGCCAATACGTCCTTACGCAGGGCAGAAATGGTTTCTCTGGCAATGATCTTTGCACCGATGGCTGCCTGAATAGGAATTTCGAACTGATGTCTGGGAATTTCCTTCTTCAGTTTTTCGCACATCTTTCTGCCGCGTTCCACTGCAGATGCTCTGTGAACGATAAAGGACAGGGCATCGACAGGTTCTTTGTTTACCAGAATATCCAGTTTCACCAGATCGCTTTCCTGATAGCCCAGCAGGCTGTAATCGAAGGATGCATAGCCGCGGCTTCTGGATTTCAGTACATCGAAGAAATCGTAGATGATTTCATTCAGAGGCATGTGGTATGTCAGCATTACACGGGTAGAATCCAGATATTCCATACTGATATATTCACCACGTCTCTGCTGGCACAGTTCCATAATGGGGCCAACATAATCCTTGGGCAGCATGATCTCTGCCTTTACGATGGGTTCTTCCATCTTTTCAATACGGGCAGGGTCGGGCATGTTACTGGGGTTGGACAGATCAAAGCTGGTGCCGTCTGTCAGATATACTTTATAGATAACGCTGGGTGCTGTTGTTACCAGATCCAGGTTATATTCTCTTTCCAGTCTTTCCTGAATGATTTCCAGATGCAGCAGGCCAAGGAAACCACAGCGGAAACCAAAGCCCAGAGCGATAGATGTTTCAGGTTCAAAGAACAGGGCTGCGTCATTCAACTGCAGTTTTTCCAGCGCATCACGCAGGTCAGGATATTTTGCACCATCCACAGGGAAGATGCCGCAGTAAACCATGGGATTTACCTTTTTATAGCCGGGCAGTGCCTCAGCAGTGGGGTTTGCCGCCAGTGTAACAGTATCACCAACGCGGGTATCGGAAACGGTCTTGATGCTGGCTGTGAAATAACCTACCATACCGACAGACAGTTCGTCCGCAGGGATGAAACGGCCGGGGCCGAATACGCCAACTTCCACAACATCAAATTCTTTGCCTGTGGCCATCATTTTTACTTTGCTGCCCTTGCGGATGCTGCCGTCAAAGACACGCATCAGTACGATAACCCCTCTGTACTGGTCGTAAACAGAGTCAAATACCAGTGCTTTCAAAGGCGCTTCGGGGTCACCTGCGGGCGCAGGGATATCTGTGATGATGCGTTCCAGTACATCTTCGATATTGATACCGTTTTTCGCAGAAATTTCAGGAGCATCTTCCGCGGGGATGCCAATGATATCTTCAATTTCCTGTTTTGCCCACTGGGGATTTGCGCTGGGCAGGTCGATCTTATTGATTACGGGCAGAATTTCCAGATTATTATCCAGTGCCAGATATACGTTTGCCAGTGTCTGGGCTTCGATGCCCTGGGCCGCGTCAACGATCAGCAC
This sequence comes from Anaerotignum sp., assembly GCF_045122575.1. Classification (GTDB taxonomy): domain Bacteria; phylum Bacillota; class Clostridia; order Lachnospirales; family Anaerotignaceae; genus Anaerotignum_A. The sequence continues at coordinate 2,797 of NZ_JBGVHV010000144.1, forward strand.
TGCACCTTCGCAGGCCGCCAGGGAACGAGATACTTCATAGTTAAAGTCAACATGTCCGGGAGTATCGATCAGGTTGAACTGATATTCTTCCCCATCCTGCGCTTTATAAATCAGACGAACCGCCTGAGATTTGATGGTAATCCCTCTTTCTCTTTCCAGATCCATGTTATCCAGAACCTGTTCCTGCATTTCTCTATCTGTCAAAAGACCCGTTTTCTGGATCAGTCTGTCTGCCAGTGTGGATTTACCGTGGTCGATATGGGCCACGATACAAAAATTTCGAATATTTTTCTGTTTGTCCTGAGACATAGGCTTCCTCCTTGTAACGATCTATATACACATAATAATTGATTATATCATACTCTGTAATATCAAGTCAAAATAAACCAAAGATTCTTTTTCCCTTTTCTAACGGTTTTCTTAAGAAACTTTCAAACAATCTTAAGTTTTCATTCATATTTTGTCCATATTTCGGATGTATACTACAGGAGAAGTCAAAAGGACGCCCCCTTTTACTTCCCGCCTGCGGCTTCATCCCCGAAAACAGCCGCAGGCCCCCTTCCCAATTTTGCAAAACACTTTTTACAGATAGAACAAAATAGACCCTCCCCTTTTCAAAAAACAGCCTCTCAGGCTGTTTTTTGCTTTATCCGGAAAATATCCGAAAAAAAGAGCAACTTTGCATATAAATATGCAAGTTGCTCTTTTTCCTTCAGACGCTTGGCTCTGAGTGATTACATGTATCCTTTCTTCCAGATAGATGGTGTGAACAGCATCAGGATCGGGAAGATCTCCAGTCTGCCCAGAAGCATATCCAGACAGAGGATCAGTTTTGCAAAAGGCGAGAAGAACGCCAGATTTTCCGTAGGCCCCGCCATGTTCAACCCTGGGCCGACATTACTCAGACAGGTCGTTACCGCTGTCATATTTGTCGCAAAGTCGAAATCATTCAGAGAAAGCAGAATAAACGATCCCAGCAGAATGAAAATATACAGAATAATAAAGCTGGCCACGCTTCTTGTGACTTCCGATTCAATCTTGAACCCGTCCAGTTTGATCAGGTTTACAGAACGGGGATGTACGATATGGCGCACCTCGCGCAATACCATCTTGATCAGAATAATGAAGCGGGAGATTTTTACCCCGCCGGCAGTAGAGCCGCCGCAGGCCCCCAGGAACAGCAGACAGAACAGTATAGTTTTGGAAAATTCTGGCCAGAGGTCAAAGTTGGCCGTAACAAAACCGGTGGTACTCATGATGGCTGCTACCTGGAAGATGGCATGGCGGAATGCCGCTTCCAAAGTGGGATAATAATCATAGATATTGCATGTGATCAGCCCTGTTGCCAACAGAACGATAAACACAAAGATG
>NZ_JBGVHV010000145.1:0-5864 GCF_045122575.1 Anaerotignum sp.
CTGGCGGAAAGACATCCCGATGTAAAAGTGGTTATGATCCACATGGGTCATGGTCATGGGGTTTATATCGATGCGGCGCTGAAAATGGCCAGAAGATACCCCAATCTGTATCTGGAAATGAGCGGTATGCCCATGCCTTCCAAAATCAAGGAAGCTTATGAAACGGTCGGTGCTGACCGTATCATGTTTGGCACGGATGCGCCTTTCCACCCTGCAGTGGTAGAAAGCATGAAGGTCATGACCAGCGGATTGACTGAAGAACAGATCAAAGATGTATTTTATAACAACTGTGCAAAACTGATGGGTTTTGATAAATAAAAAAAGCGGCTATCTGAAGAAATTCAGATAGCCTTTTTGTTATGCTTCTGTTTTTGTGGCGGTTTTTGCAAAATGGCGCAGGGCGCTCATGGTGCGGATTTCGCTGCCATTTTCTGAGACGGTCTGTTTCACGTCCTGAGGCAGGTCTTTATAGAATTTTTTTGCCCGTTCGTTGTTTAACAGCATATCCGCCAGATCTCGATATTCTTTCCCAAACATCATGGTATCCTCTCCTTTCCTGTGTAGATAGGATGTGCGAAAAAATCTGTTTCCATGCAACGCAGACTTGAGCAGAGCAGGAAATTTGTGTTATTATAAAGTTCAGGAAAATTTGAATTTGAAAAAGGTGAAAGTTATGTTGAAAAAATATAAAACGATCCTGGCGCAGGCGGAAGCGGAAATTGTAGAGAAAAAATCCCGTTTTATCGCAACGGTTCGCCCTGTGAAAACAGAGGAGGAAGCCCGTGCCTTTATCGAAGAAATGAAAAAGAAATACTGGAATGCCACCCACAATGTGTTTGCATACCAGATCGGTGAGAGAAACGAACTGCAGCGTTTCAGTGATGACGGCGAGCCCCAGGGGACAGCGGGCATGCCTGTTCTGACTGTGCTGAAGGGGGAAGATATCAAGGATACGGCCATTGTGGTGACCCGTTATTTCGGCGGCACTCTGCTGGGCACAGGTGGTCTGGTGCGGGCTTACGGCAAGTCTGCAAAAGAAGGCCTTCTGGCGGCAGGGATCGCGGAACTGGTGCTTTATCGCAGATATTCTGTTGTGGCGGATTATACGGATTCCGGCAAAGTGCAGTATGAGATCCTGCAGGGTGGCCATGAATTATTCGATACGCTTTATACAGATAAGGTGGAATATATCGTTTTGGTAGAAATCGACAATGCAGAGGCCTTCGAGAAAAAAATGACAGAGATTTTCCGCGGGCAGCAGCCCTTTACCCTGCTGGAAGAACTGTATGGCGTATGGCAGGATGGGAAATTGTCTCTTTTAGAAGGGGAATAAGGCGATTTTCCTTGAATTGCGGCGAAAATAATGCTAAAATATATCGGTGAAATTTTATGGAGGAGGGTTCCACATGTCTGGACATTCTAAGTTTGCAAATATCAAACATAAAAAAGAAAAAAACGACGCAAAGAAGGGTAAGATCTTCACAATGCTGGGCAGAGAAATTCAGGTTGCTGTAAAAAGCGGCGGTCCTGATCCTGCGGTAAACGGCAAACTGCGAGACGTAATTGCGAAATGTAAATCTAACAACATGCCTAACGATACAATCGAAAGAAGTATCAAAAAAGCAGCAGGTAACGAAGAAGGCGTGGAATACGAAACAGTAACATACGAAGGCTATGGCCCCAATGGCGTTGCAGTTATCGTTGAAGTGCTGACAGATAACAGAAACCGTGCGGCAGCCAATGTAAGAAATGCTTTCACAAAAGGCGGCGGCAACATGGGTAACAGTGGCTGCGTATCCTTCATGTTCGACGAAAAAGGTCTGATCGTGATCGATAAAGAAGAAGTGGAAATGGACGAAGAAGAACTGATGATGGTTGCGCTGGACGCTGGTGCGGAAGACTTCGCAGCAGAAGAAGACAGCTACGAAATCACAACAGTTCCCGATGACTTTTCCGCAGTGCGTGAAGCACTGGAAGCAGCAGGCATCCCCATGGCAAGTGCGGAAGTAACAATGATTCCTCAGACTTATTCCGAACTGACATCTGATGAAGATATCAAAAAAATGAATAAACTGCTGGATCTGCTGGACGATGATGACGACGTTCAGAACGTGTACCATAACTGGGATGAATGATTATTCATTCAAAAATCCTTAAAAATCAATAAAAAGTGAAAATTCATTCATCTTTATTCGGTGAATTTTGAATAAAAATTCTGTCAAAGATGACATACAAAGCTTCCTAACAATGATGTACAAGTTATTAGTTAGGAGGCTTTTTTTATGTATTTGGAAACGATGTTGGAGGATTATTTATTGAAGCTGAACTTAAGAATCTGTTCTGACAGAACAATCAAAAGTGTAGGAAATACCAATAAGTTGTATTTCAAATGGCTACAGTCAGAGTTTGGAATCAACGAGATAGATCAAATAAAGAAACCGCACATAAAAGCATATCTGAAATATAAGCAAGAGACAGATGTATGATTGTTATGTTGTTTGATACAGGTAATACGTTATTTAATAAGTTTACGGTATATAGATGACGAGCGGCTTTGCGTGTGTAACACTTTTGTAACGTCTATTGGAGTAAAATGTTAAAGACAGAGACATGTGAACTGATTCAATTCAAAGGGGTCGTATAAAACGGTTACAAAAAATGACGAAAAATATAATTTTTTTACATAGCATGTTGACGGACAACTATGTGTTTGTTAATATCAAAATATATTATATATAGTAAATAAGTGGGAATAATCTGATTTACATAATAGTTAAGAGGTGCCGCAGTGATGACAGAAAAAGATTTGAAGAGATTAAGTCGTGCAGAATTGTTGGAAATGCTGATTGCGCAGAGCAAAAGGGCGGATGAATTACAGGGAAAACTGGAAAAAGCGGAAGCGGAATTAAATAGTCGTCAATTAAAGGTGGATGAAGCGGGTTCTATTGCTGAAGCCTCTTTGCGTTTGAATGGCGTATTTGAAGCGGCACAGGCTGCCAGCCAGCAGTATCTGGAAAATATCCGTATGCTGAAAGACAGACAGGAAGAAATCTGTGCGAAAAGAGATGCGGAAACAAAAGCGGAAGCAGATCGTTTATTATCAGAAACGAAGGTTTCCTGCGATCAGATGTTGGAAAAGGCGAAACAGGATTCTGCAGCATATTGGACGGAAGTATCTACCAGACTGGAGTCTTTCTATGAAGAACATGCAGGATTAAGAGAACTTTTGTCTATGAGTATGCCAAAACAGGAACAGGATGATGCAGAGTGATTGATAATAAAGAACTGGAACAGCTTGAAATCAGTAAGCTGGAGGCGGAGCTAAAGCGAGAAAAGCACAAACAACGTTATTTTGGTATGTTAAAAAGCACAGTTGCAACACTGGTCGTTGTGGCAGCTGTGGCCGTTCTGATGGCAACTCTCGGGATGCCTGTTTTGCAGATTTATGGTAATTCTATGACTCCTACTTTGAAAGAAGGTCAGATCGTCGTTTCTTTAAAAGGAAATGATCTGGAGCAGGGAGATCTGGTGGCGTTCTATGTTGGCAATAAACTTCTGGTGAAACGGGTGATCGCAGAGTCAGGAGAGTGGGTCGATATCACAGAAGAAGGTGTCGTATTTGTGAACGGCAAAGAACTGGACGAGCCTTATTTGCAGGAAAAAGCCTTTGGGGAGTGTGATATTGAACTTCCTTATCAGGTGCCCGAATCCAGATATTTTCTGATGGGGGATCATCGTACATCTTCTGTTGATAGCAGAAGCAGTGTTATTGGCTGCATTGATAAAGAGCAAATCGTGGGTAGAATCGTTTTTTGTGTATGGCCGCCGGAGGATTTCGGAGTTTATAAATAAAGAAGAGGAATCAGTATGAATGATCAATTCAGAAAAACAGCGGAAAAACTTCATAAAGAATATCTGCGTAAAAAGCGCTGGAAAAAAGCGGTGTATGCAATGGGGTGTATGGTCGTTTTCTGTACGACCTATGCGCTGATTTTGCCTGCGATCACTTTGCAGCAAAAGCCGATTTGTGGCTATGAAGAACATCTGCATGGAGAAGAATGTTATATTCCTGCACCAACGGTGGAACTGATCTGTACGGCAGAGACACTAGGCGTTCATGAGCATGATGACGAATGTTATGATGAGGAAAATAATCTGATCTGTGGACAGGCCGATTTTATTATCCATGAGCATGACGACAATTGCTATTGGGAAGATGAATTACTGCTTTGTACATTGGATGAAGTGGAAGAACATTCCCATCGCAGCAGATGTTATAAGGTGTACGATGAATTGGTTTGTGGTGAAGAAGAAACAGGCCATTTTCATGGAGAGACATGTTTTGCGAACGAGCGCGGAGAATTGGTTTGCGGTGAGGAAGAATCAGAAGGTCATTCTCATAGTGGCGGATGTTATGAATATACTACCGTTACGAAGACAAGTCTGGTCTGTGATTCAGAAGAAGAAGGACATAGTCATGACGATGGCTGTTATGAAACCACAGAATTTGAAGAACGTGAACTGATCTGTACAGAGAAAGAGTATAAAGGCCATTCTCATAAAGATAATTGTTATGAATGGAATAAGTATCTGACCTGTACCAAAGAAGAAGTAGATGGACATATCCATAATGAGGGCTGTTATGTTACGGTAGAAGAACTGGATTGTGATAAAGAAGAAGTGGAAGCCCACGAACATGGTGACAGATGTGATGACTGTGAAAAACTGGAGGTTCTGGAACATCAGCATGATGAGGCGTGCTTCAGACAGCTGGCGGAAGAGGAGATCGGCGATCATATTCTGGTTTGCAAAGAAAAAGAGCACCAGCATACAGATGCTTGCTATCCTAAGAAAACAGAACAGATCTTTGTTTGTGAATTGCAGGAACACAGCCATAGGGAAGATTGTTATGATGGGGAAGGCAATCTGGTCTGTGAAAGAGAAGAACACAGCCATGATGATGACTGTTATGAAGAAATAGAAATTGGCGGTATCTTTGATGATTTTGATGACACAGAAAAAGGACAGCCGAATGACGAAGATGAGAGCGAAGAGGAAGTATCTCAGGGATCTGAAACGCCCGTAGTACCCGAAGATACGGAAACGCCCGCAGCGCCTGAAGATACGGAAACGCCCGTAGTACCCGAAGATACGGAAAAACCTGTAGTGTCTGAAGATACAACAGAACCGGAAGAATCTGAAAATATAGATGAAACAACTGATTTCGGCAGCAATTCCGGAAATCATTCTTCAAATAAAGAGCATGATAAACCAGATTCTCCGGTTACAGATGAAAAAGTAACGAACGATTCCCAAAAAGAACCCGATACAGAAAAAGAAGATGTTTTACCGAAAGAGGAGGAAAAACCTTCTGATACTGTAGTGGAACCAGAAGAGGAAGAAAAAGTTACGGAAGAGAAGCAGGAAACACCTGTTTTCCCTGTTTTCCCGGAAGAAGAGCCTGTAAAAGAGCCCGAAGTGAACATCAATGGTATTCAGAAACATGAACATACAGAAGGCTGTTACGATGAGGAAAATAACCTGATCTGTACGATTCAGGATGTTATTGCAGGAGAACAGGAAGAAATTACGAAGGAAGAACTGGAACAGATTGAAATACCTACACTGACAGAATTTGCGGAACAGGCAAACATGGAAAATTATCTGGCGGCACAGTTTGGTACCCTTCGATTTCATATTCTGAGAACGGATGGTCTTCCTCTGCATCAGGATGAAAATGACATCTTTTCCGTAGAAACAGGTGTGGAATATCAACTTCACATGGGCATTTTCGCATCAGAAGGATTTGTGGAAGGCTCTTATGTGTATCAACTGCCTGAAGGGATCATTCCCGTAGCCGGCAG
>NZ_JBGVHV010000146.1:0-4774 GCF_045122575.1 Anaerotignum sp.
CTGAAATCAGACGTCGTTACAAAATCAAAAGAAGTTTTGTCTTCAGGCTGATCAATATCGGTAAATTGACGCAGCTGCATCGCTTTCTGAGGGAAAAACAGAGAATCGGAGATACGTTCGATCATTGTGATCATCTGCATCATATTTTCAAACACCATTTCCTTTTCAAAAAAAGGATTGAAAATCGTTCCCTGCATACATTTGTTATCATAAGAATACACTTTGATCAGTGTTGTTTTCATTTCTCTGGGAATAAATTTGGCAGGACTGATGGACATATTTTTCCTCCTCTCAGTTTCTTTTTCATGGATTGATTATAACATAATATGGTTACAAATACAATCTTTCTTGCCGTAGTTTGAAAAAATCATAACTAGTATTTGACAAAAATTATATATTGCAGTATCATGAAAATAACTTGGTTACAAATTACGTTATAAAATCACAATACTGAAAAGGTTGATGCATATGAAACCCAATTATGAAATTACCATGTTTGGTGAATTTACCATTTCCAATGGGAAGGAGATCATTACAGATCAGGCGAACCGTTCTAAAAAAGTATGGACTTTGCTGGAATATCTGATCGTACATCGTGACAGAGCGATAACACAGAAGGAACTGGTCGATCTGCTCTGGCCGGGCAATGATACCAAAGATCCTATCAATACGCTGAAAGTACTGATGCACCGCGTGCGTACCTTGCTGGACGAACTTGGTAAGGACAGCGGTAAAAAAATGATTTATTATAAAAGCGGTGCTTATGGCTGGAATGATGAATTAAAATACAGCATTGATACCGCAGAATTTGAAGCAATTTTGCAGCATGGATCAGAAGCGGATAAGGATAAGAAACTGGATTATCTTTTACAGGCCATCCGCCTGTATCAAGGGGATTTTCTGCAGAAAAATGCAACTGATCCATGGATCGTAGAGTTAAGCGGCGTTTATAAAGCCAAGTTTTTGCAGGCATCTTCCGAGGCAGCGGAAATGCTTTTTGAACAGCACAGATATACAGAGTTGATCAGTCTCTGCAGACATGTTATCAAATTTAACCCTTACGAAGAAACATTCTATCTTTATCTGCTGAAGGCGCTGGTCAAAACACAGCAGGCAGATAAGGCGCAGGAAGAATATCGTCATATTTCCGAACTGTTTTTCCGCGAGTTTGGTATCACGCCTTCGGAAGAACTGACGGCCATCTACAAAGAGGTGGTAGAAACATCCCATATGCCGGAAATGAACCTGGAGATCATTAAAGAAAAATTGACAGAAGAACCGACAGAAGGCAGTTTTTACTGTGAATTTGAATTTTTCAAGACCATTTATCGTCTGGAAGCACGTTCTGCTGCCAGAACCGGTCAGTCGGTTTATATCGGTCTGATGACAGTGATGAATGCAAAAGGGGATGACCTGCCAAATCAGAAGACCACGAACCGCGTGATGGATGCTTTGCAGGAAACGATTCGAAGAAGCCTGAGAAAAGGTGATATCTTTACCCGCTACAGCCTGAATCAGTATCTGATCATGCTGCCGACAACGACCTATGAAACATCCAATATGGTCATGGAACGTATTAAAAAAGCGTATCGCAGAGAGTTTCCCAATACGCCTGTTCTGCTGCGCTGCAGCACGACCCCGCTCACACCGGATGAATTGAAGAAATGAAAAATAACCCCGAGAAATCTCGGGGTTATTTTTGTTATGCGTTCAGTTTTGCAATAACTGCATCGGCAAATTCTTCTGTGCTGGCAGAACCGCCCATATCCTGTGTCAGTGTTTTTCCTTCGGAAATAATTTCGGATACTGCTTTTTCGATGGCAGCAGCCGCAGATGCTTCGCCCAGATGCGCCAGCATCAGGCTTGCGGAAAGGATGCAGGCAGTAGGGTTGATCTTATGCTGACCGGCAATATCGGGGGCAGAACCATGGATGGGTTCGAAAATAGCGCCGTCTACGCCGATGTTTGCACTGGGTGTCAGGCCAAGGCCGCCCACCAGACCGGCACACAGGTCAGACACGATATCACCATACAGGTTGGGGCAAACCAGTACATCGTAATCTTCGGGATGCATCACCAGTCTCATGCACATCGCATCAACGATACTGTCGTTGAATTCGATCTGAGGATATTCTTTTGCAATTTCTCTTGCAACGCTGAGGAACAGGCCGTCTGTGCATTTCATAATGTTTGCTTTATGTACGGCTGTTACTTTTTTTCTGCCTTCGCGCACAGCGTAGTCAAAAGCATAACGGCAGATACGTTCGCAGCCTTTTCTTGTGATGAGCTTGATGCTTTCTGCCGCATCTTCGCCTACCATATGTTCAATCCCTGCATACAGGTCTTCTGTGTTTTCTCTTACGATCACGAGGTCGATATTTTCAAATCTTGTGATAACGCCGGGATAAGTTCTGGCAGGGCGTACGTTTGCATAAAGGTCGAATGTTTTACGCAGGGCCACGTTTACGCTACGGAAACCTGTGCCAACGGGTGTTGTGATAGGGCCTTTCAGAGCTACGCCGTTTTTGCGGATGGAATCGATGACATGATCGGGCAGGGGAGTGCCGTATTTTTCGATCATCGCTGCGCCTGCTTCCATTTCATCCCATTCGATAGCTACACCGGTCGCTTCTACGACTCTTTTTGCTGCTGCAACGACTTCGGGGCCGCTGCCGTCACCGGGGATCAGAGTTACTTTATATGCCATAATTTATTTACCTTCTTTCGTATAGTTCAGCAGACCGCCTGCCAGCAGGATATCAGCCTGTCTTGCGGAGATATTCAGTCTTGTTGCAAAGTCTTTGCCTGTACGCAGGCATGTTACCATGACTTCCTGGCCTTTCACTGCGCCTTTGATCTGGTCGGCAGCGTATTTGATCACCAGTTCATCGCCCAGCTGGATGCTGTCATAATCCCATTCGTTTACGAATACCAGAGGCAGGATACCGTTATTGATGAGGTTTGCCATGTGGATACGTGCAAAGGATTTTGCGATAACGCCTTTTACGCCCAGCTGCAGAGGAGCCAGCGCTGCATGTTCACGGCTGGAGCCCTGACCATAGTTCTGACCGGCAATGATGAAGCCGCCGCCTGCTTTTTTCGCTCTTGCAGGGAATTCTGCATCGCAGGGTGTCAGGCAGTAATCTGCCAGATAAGGTACGTTGGAACGGAAGGGTAGGAGCTTCGCATTAGAAGGCATGATATGATCTGTTGTGATGTTATCATCCACCTTGATCAGGCTGCTGCCTTTGATTTCTTTAGGCACTTTTGTATTTTTAGGGAAGGGCTGAATGTTAGGGCCTCTCACGACTTTTACATCTTCACCTTCAGGAGCAGGAGCAATGATTAGGTTGTCATTTACCATGAAATGTTCGGGCATGGAAACCAGAGGAGCATCACCCAGACCGTGAGGATCTGTTACCACACCGGCCAGTGCGGACGCAACGGCTGTTTCAGGGGAAACGATATAAACCTGTGCAGATTTTGTGCCGCTTCTGCCTTCAAAGTTTCTGTTTACGGTACGCAGGGATACAGCGTTTGTAGCAGGAGCCTGACCCATACCGATACAAGGGCCGCAGCCGCATTCCAGAATTCTTGCACCGGCAGAAATGATATCTGCCAGCGCGCCGTTTGCAGCCAGCATATTCATTACCTGTTTGGAGCCAGGTGCAATAACCAGGCTGACATCAGGATGTACGGATTTGCCTTTCAACAGGGCTGCTACTGTCATCATATCTGTATAAGAGGAGTTTGTGCAGGAACCAATGGCAACCTGATCTACTTTCAGCCCCTGAATATCTTTTACGTTTTTAATATTATCTGGAGAGTGAGGGCAAGCCACCAGAGGAACGATCTCATCCAGAGCGATCGTCACTTCTTCATCATAGGTTGCATCTGCATCGGCACACAGTTCGATCCAGTCTTCGCCGCGGCCCTGTGCATCCAGAAATGCTTTTGTTACTTCGTCAGAAGGGAAAACAGATGTGGTTGCACCTAGTTCTGCGCCCATGTTTGTGATGGTCGCACGCTGGGGAACAGACAGTGTTTTCACGCCTTCACCGGCGTATTCCATAACTTTGCCTACGCCACCTTTTACAGACAGTCTTTTCAGTACTTCAAGGATCACGTCTTTTGCAGTTACCCAAGGGGAGAGTTTACCTGTCAGATTGATTCTGCAAACCTTGGGCATTGCCAGATAGTAAGCACCGCCGCCCATAGCTACGGCAACATCCAGACCGCCTGCGCCGATGGCCAGCATACCGATACCGCCGCCGGTAGGAGTATGGCTGTCGGAGCCCAGCAGTGTTTTACCGGGTTTGCCGAAGCGTTCCAGATGAACCTGATGGCAGATACCATTACCGGGTTTGGAGAAATAGATACCGTGTTTGGATGTTACTGTCTGGATATATTTGTGGTCGTCTGCATTTTCAAAACCTGTCTGCAAAGTATTGTGGTCGATATATGCTACGGATTTTTCTGTTTTAACACGGGGGATCCCGATGGCTTCAAACTGCAGATATGCCATTGTGCCTGTGGAGTCCTGTGTCAGTGTCTGGTCGATTTTGATGGCGATTTCTTTGCCTGCTGTCATTTCGCCGCTTACCAGATGGTTTTTGATCAATTTTTCAGTAATATTCATTCCCATTTTTCTTTCCTCCCGGAGAATATGTTTTATCTGTCGTGTAATTTATAATCTTGCTGCCAGTTCAGGAAGCAATGTTTTTAATGCTTCTTCCATTTCTTCTTCACTGATGAAAGTCATTCGGCCGCCTTC
>NZ_JBGVHV010000147.1:0-3149 GCF_045122575.1 Anaerotignum sp.
AGGCAGGAAGATCAGTACGTTACCGGCATACATGATCAGTAGACCCAGTTCAATGGGCATCATCTGCCGTTTCAGCATTTCATCCTTCTTACCATATTTCCAGAGCAGGAAGAACATATGAACACTGGCGCCAAATGTGACGCCGTACAGGAAAATAACTTTCCATGTTGTTTCATACAGATATGTAATGGATCCATCCGCCATCAGAACTGCTTCAGGAGGAGCCAGCAAAGCGCCCGTCAAGATATTGAAGGCATTGGCTGCCACTGCCAGCACCAACCAGATGCGCCGCCAGATACCGATTTCGATATTGGCAAAATCCACCGCAAACAATAAAGACACATAGGGGCATAGGGTCAGCCCCAGAATAGATATATCATACCATACCTTTACACTGTGGAATAGCTGGGCACGCATGAAGAAGGAACCGCCTGTCCACAGGATCATCGTGATCAGAATCAGCATGAATTCGTTGATGATCTTCGTTCTTTTTGCCGCAATAAATGTCAGGAAAAGGAACAGATAACAGATCAGCGCGATGATGGAGATAAAAGCATAACTACCGGTCATAAGCTTCCACCTCCCCGATATTGATACCAAAGATCAACAGCCTCTTCCACCTGCAAGAGTTCCATCACATCATATTTGGATGGATTGATCCTGCGCAGTTTTTTATCCGTTCTTCTCTGATACTCGGCAAAGGTGCCGCATTTCAGGATGGTGATTTCCAGAGGATCCACCCCAAGGATCTTTTTCAGATCCTTATAATCCTGATCTACATATTTAAAATAAACGCTCAGATGCTCCCTCAGGATCTCTTTACTGATTGCCTGAGAAATCAATGATTTCGGAGACATTTCCACATACAGATGCAGTCTGGGACGTTTTTCTTCGTTATATTCCTTCATTGCGACCCAATGATCGATCTCCAGACGGCTCAGGTCAATGGCACTCTGAATAGAATATTCTGTTACACGGGTAAAGCCTGCAATATCGATCACCGTAGGGATACGGTCAACATAATGGAAGCGAGGGATCTTTGTGCCGTCTTCCGAATTTTCCAGACCTACACAGCGGTATACATCGCCAACGCGGTAACGGACAAAGGCGCCGCCCTTCAGCACAGAAATCACCAGTTCGTATTTTTCACCGGGAAGCACTTCATTCATCAGGTACGTTTTCGGCTGATATTCCGGATCTTCCAGACTGATTTCCATTTCCCTTTCGGGAATGAATTCATAGAAACAGGTATCCGGGAAGAAATACATCCCATTTTTCGTCCATGTTTCCGTACCGATACAGCTGGGTTCTGTGCCCGCAAACAATTCCATGGGTCTGATACCCCACAGGCGCTCCAGATCGTCTTTATAGCTGTTATTATCCGTACCGGCAACCACGAACCCCTTCGGTTTGAAAAGATCCTTTGGCATCAGGGGTCTGCCTTCTTTTTTGCAGATCCGTTTTGCCTTCAAGAGCCTTGCCAGCATTGCAGGAGAAACTTTCTTCAGACCGGAAAGGCCGCCACCGCTGCCGCCGCTCATCTCACCAAGAGAAAGGCTGACAAAATAAGCCACACTGCCCAGACCAAAGAAGAAATCAATATCTCTCTTCAGTGCCATTTTAAAGCCCAGTTTGTTTCTTTCACTGAAGGACAGCTGCACCGCTTCTTTTACAGGCGGCAGGAAATCGATCTCGATCTCGTCATTCAGTGCCAGAGGGAACAGGCCGGTAGCATAAGGCAAAGGTGCCAATGCATACAGGAAAGTATCATGGGCCTTCAGATCAAACTTGCCTTTTTCACGAGCCGTTGTCAGAATCATGCAGGCAAGGACATTGTTACGGTAAGTATCCAGCATACTCTTGGTATAAGGAGCCACCTTTACAGGATGGCGTCCTCCTTCCCACGTGGTCTGGATCCAGATGATCGGTTCGTCCGGAAGCATACTGCCCTGCTTTGTCAGAAGCACATCCGCATAATCGCCATAGGAAGTCAGAGGCACTGCCTTTCGGAATTCCTCAATACTTGTTACCTTCTTTCCTTTCAAGAAACGCTGTCCCAGCGGACAATTGCTCCAAAGAGCAATCTGTTCTTCCATCAGTCGGTTCTGGATAGACATATATTCTTCCATAGAAAGATCAAGAAAACCGCAGTATTCCTGCCAGATCTCTTCCTGAGATAAAATTTTCAGTTTTTCTTCGAATCTCATAAACCAGTCACCGGCTCTCCTTGAAAGTATCCATACAGCGTTTCAGGCTTTTTCCGTTGGGGATCAGAAACGGAACCCGTTTCTTATAATCTCCGTAGTCGAAAAAAACTCTGGGAAACGTATAATAATCCTGCAACACAACATAGCAGAAATTTAATAAGCTGAACCAAACTGCCATGACAAGCAAAAGTTCTGTACCAAAAGCAAGCCAAAGACAGAAATAAAAACCCGCAAACCACAGTACACCGGGGTGTCTGCAAAGGGCATACATTTTTTTATCATAGGTCTTGTGGGCTTCCTGCATTACGTAAGTTTCTTCAAATGGTAATGCAAAAAACAATGTATAAATAAGCAACCCAAAGAAAAGGATCGCAAAAAGCAGAAAAATGATCCGCTTCATACCGTATTCCATCTGCAGAACATCTATTTTCCAAAGAAGCATGATCGTTGCTGCCACCAGAAAAACAGAGCCTATGGTGAAAAAACTCTTTGTAATCTTATGAAAACGGTGGGAAATAACTCCGCCCTGCTCCAGGTCGTAAACTGCATATAAAAGAAATGAAATTGTACCCAAAACGATTTCCTTCATATATTTTCCTCTTATCTATGGCATAATTCCATAAATGAACCCACTTCTCGACACTAATTCATTATCAATATTAGCACGAAAAATGTACTCTTTCAATGAAAAAAACGCATAATTAAAAAACTTATTTCAGAAAATATGAACAAACCTTATCATTCTTCACAATTTCATATGTTTTCGTAATATGGACAAAAAACGTCCCTTAAAAACAATTTGATTTGAAATATAAAAAAGCTCTCCTAACGGAGAGCTCTTTTTGCATAACCAAATCTAAATGTATAATTTTGAATGCTTTCGCAGTCTATTCTATAATTAAAATCGATTAAGCGCGTGTTACGTTTGCAGCCTGAGGGCCT
>NZ_JBGVHV010000148.1:0-8028 GCF_045122575.1 Anaerotignum sp.
GTTACCGCAGGCAGACGATTCATTTCCTTCAGTTTCTGCTTCAGTTCCCGCTGCGCCGCCTGCTTTTCCTGATAGACCCTTCGAGTCATGTCATCGGGAGACAGGATCAATTTTCCTCCATCTCCATCCAGAATGACTTCCTGCCCTGCCGCAACCTTTTCCAGGATATCCCTCATGCCGAAAAGGGCAGGGATCTCCAGGCTGCGAGCTAAAATGGCCACATGGCTGGTGCTGCCGCCTTTTGCAGTCACCATGCCTTTGATATAACGAAAATCCATTTTAGCTGTATCGGAAGGGCTCAGTTCCTCAGCAAAAAGGATGACTTCTTCCCGAATATCCTGAAACGGCTCTTCCCTCGTCCCTTTCAGAAAGGCCATGATCCTGCGGCAGACATCCCGTACATCTGCCGCCCTCTCCCGCAGATAGGCATCTTCCAGACTTTCCAATAACCCGCAGGTTTCCTCCATCTGCAGTTCCAGTGCCCACTGAGCACATTTCCCCTCTGAAATCTTTTCCTCTACGCCGTCGATCAGCGTTTCATCCTCCGCCATATCCAGATGCGCCGCAAAGACGGCATTTTCTCTGGCCAAAGGACGCAGCGCCTCTCTGGCCTTTTCCACCGCATGGCGAAAGGCTGTTTTTTCCCGATCTGCCTCCTGCGCTGTGATCTCCCGCCTTTCTGCCGCCAGATCGGGGGCTTTTACTAAAAATGCCTTTCCCACGGCGATCCCCTTGGAAGTTCCCTGTTCCGCTCTGATCTCCTCCATGCTCATCCCTCCAGAATCTGCAGAAAGGCATCCAGTTTTTCCACAGAATGTTTATCTCCTTCCCCATCGGCGGAAAGCAGCAATACACTGCCTTCTTTTGCCCCAAGAGATAAGATCTGCAGGATGCTGTCTGCCGCCGCCTTTTTCCCCTCATATTCCATATATACCCTGCAGGGCAGTTCCTTTGCAAAAGCCACGATTTTTGATGCCGGTCGGGCATGAAGCCCCGTTTTATTCTTCAAAACCACCTGTCTCTGGATCATCTGATCTACCTCCAAAATTCCGATTTTCCTTATTCTTTCCCGCCGTGGCAGAATTATGAATCCGTATATCAAATTTTTTCATTTTTCACATTATTTTACTAGGAATTCCTTGACAACATCTCCTTGTCGTGGTATGATTGCTTTGTGAGTTAGTTTTAACTAACCAATGGAGAGCATTTGTATGTATCTCCTCATATTAACCCCTCTACTATAATAAACTCAAAATATCCTCTATCATCTCTCTAAATAAAAAGAACCCGAAAGGGTTCTTTTTATTTACCATTCTAATGTTTCCGGATTTCTCAATCTCTGGTGCTTATAGATAGGTACATTGTATTTTGCCCCCAGGGCTCTTACCAGATCTTTATAGCAGGCCTTCATCTTGTCATGGAAGAAGATGGCGTCAATGCCGCCTTCGATGGCATCGATACACTGAGAGGCCCGTTCCACCCCTGTTTCGTTTTCATATTCCCCTGCTACCAGCCACTGGTTCGCCAGAATGTGGGTCACGCCAAAGGCTTCTTTTTCTCCCCATTTGGCAAATACCGCTTCTGCAAAATTTGGTTCAAAATGAACACCGCCTACACACAGCAGATTGTGTACAGTTCTGCCGTCATCCTTGAAAATTTTCGTCAGGGAACGAGCCAGCACACGGCAGGCCTCTTTATTTTCCCAGCTTTCCGGTTCACTCCCTACTTCAATGTCCATCATGGGAACAGGGTATCTGTTCAGCAGTGTAGGATCGCCTTTCTCATTGTGAACGCCGGACCAATGGGTCGCTTCCGTTACTACCTTAAAATCATCCAGACCCAATTCTTTTCTGTTTTCGTCCATAGCCAGCATCAGGTTTCGCATGTATCTGGGCTTTGCGCCGCCATAATTGCCGCTGTTCACATCCCCCAGAGAATGGACGGTCAGCACCTTTTCCAGCGCATGGGCACCTTCATGCCAAGTCACCATACCGGAAATATCTGCATCAGCAAAGTATTTATTCATTTCATCCAATCTTTCCTGATACTGCAGGCAGATGGCCTTATGGGTAGGCACAAAATAAAATTCGTCTCCTGCTTCATCCACATGCTTCATAACTTCCTGCCCATCGAATCGGATGCCCGCTTTTTCTGTAAAATAGCCTTCCTCCTGCAGGATCTCCCACACATGATATGCTACATAGCCAAAGTCTTTGTCATTATTGATATAATAAACCGCTTTTCTTCCCATCTGGAACACCTCATCCTTCGCAAAATCATATTTGCTATCCAGTATAGCATTGTACTTATTTTAGTACAATGCTTTTTCACAAAAAATATCCCCTGCCATTCCGCAGGGGACACGATCTTTTCTTTTATTCCATATGGCAGGAGCATCTGCTTTTTCCGCAGCTGCCTGCATTGGGACAACCGATGCAGACTGCACCTTTCTTTTTTTCTTTTCTGATATAAAGCAAAGCCGCTCCAACAGTCACTGCAACCAGCAGCCCAATAATGAGATCTGTCATAGGAAACCCTCCTTATATTATACGTTCTTTACTGCGCCTTTCAGGGCATATTCAGCTGCAATGCCTTTATCCGCTTTTCTGATGAGGGAAACGATCACTGCAATGATCGCCAGCACAACCATCAGACCGGGAACGAACGCAGTACCCAGAGAACCTGTTGTGATCAGTGTACCGATCTGGTATACCAGGAATGCTACTGTGAAGCCTGTTGCAAACTGCAGGGCGATCCCGCCTGCCAGCCATTTTTTATCTTTGATCTCAGAGTTCATAGCACCCAGTGCCGCAAAGCAGGGAGGGGTATACAGGTTGAACATCAGGTACGCCAGTGCCGCCGCCTTTGTCAGACCCATAGCCATTGCCACTTCGTTTGCACCGCCCATCAGTGCCAGTTCTTCTGTATCGATAAAGTTTGTGATACCATAGCAAACTGCCAGAGTACCAACGACGTTTTCTTTTGCAATAAAGCCTGTGATGGCTGCCGCCGCCAGCTGCCATGCACCAAAGCCCAGAGGGATCAGCACGATGGCAAAGGGAGATGCCATGGAAGCCAAAATGGAAGTATGTTCCATGCCTTCTGCAACCAGTTCCAGTTTCCAGTTGAAAGCCTGCATGATCTGGATCGCTGTGTTGCATACCAGAATGATGGTACCTGCCTTGATGATATACGCCTTCCCGCGGGACAGCATGGACAGGAATGCTCTCTTCAGACTGGGAATTTTATATTCGGGCAGTTCCATAATGAAGAAGGATTTTCTTGCCTTATGACCTGCGATTTTATTTACCAGCAATGCGCCAAAGAAGATCAGGGCGATCCCCACAAAGTACATCAGTGTACCCACCCAGGATGCATCCGCAAAGAATACGCCTGCAAACAGGGCAATGACGGGCAGTTTTGCACCGCAGGGCATAAAAGGTGCCAGCATGGCTGTTGCTCTTCTTTCTCTTTCATTTTTGATGGTACGGGCAGACATAATGCCGGGGATGGCACAGCCTGTTGTGATCACAAAGGGGATCACAGATTTACCGGACAGACCAACCTTTTTGAAGATGGGATCCAGCACGACAGAAACACGCGCCATATAACCGCAGTCTTCCAACAGCGCCATCAGGAAATACATCACCATAACCAGAGGCAGGAAACCTACTACTGCACCAACGCCGCCGATGATGCCATCCAGCACCAGCGCCTGCAGGAAGGGAGATGCGCCTTCCAGTCTACCTGCGGCGATTTCCTGGAAACCTTCGATCCAGCCTACCAGTGTATCTGCCAGAAAAGGCCCGAAGGTGGACTGGGAAATATCAAACACCAGGAACATGATGGCTGCAAAAATGATGATACCTGCAACAGGGTTTGTCACAATCGCATCGATCTTATCCTGTTTGCTGATTTCGTTTGTCTGTACTTTTCTTGTTTCAACGGATTTCACGATTTCGTTTACAAAAGCAAAACGATTTCTGTCCGCTTTTGTGACCGCCGCTTTGTTTGTCAGATCGATATTCTCCTGTTCAAAGGGTGCTTTCTGCTCTCTACCGTACAGAGAAGCCGCTGTTTTTACCACTTCCTGAAGACCTGTATCATTTGCTGCAGTAGAAACTGTTTTGATCACAGGGCAGCCCAGTTTTTCGGAAAGCATCTTTGTATCAATTTTTGTTTCCCTCTTTTCGTTTACATCGCTCTTGTTCAGCGCAACCACCACGGGAACACCCAGTTCCATCAGCTGTGTTGTGAAAAACAGGGATCTGCTCAAATTTGTTGCATCTACGATGTTGATGATCACATCGGGTTTTTCATTTTTTACATAAGCACTTGTCACGCTTTCCTCCGCTGTAAAGGGAGACATGGAATAAGCACCGGGCAGGTCAACTGCTACCAGTTCTTCTTTTCCTTCGTATAAACTCTTTTTGATCAGCGCTTCTTTTTTATCTACTGTAACACCCGCCCAGTTGCCTACTCGTTCATTTCTGCCTGTCAGGGCATTGAACATGGTGGTCTTGCCGCTGTTGGGGTTACCTGTCAAAGCAATTCTCATTTTCTTTTCCTCCTGAATCATACTCTCTAAAGTTAGTTTTGACTAACTATTATACAAAAATGATGTGGTGCGAAAGGCACCACTTACATTACGTTTACTTCGATCGCTTCTGCCAAAAGATTGTCGATGGTATATCTGCCGTCTTTGATGGATACCACGCAGCCGCCCTTCACACGTCTTACCACTGTGATGGGTTCGCCGCTGTAGCACCCCAGAGAAAACAGGAATGCGTCCATTTCTGCATCTTCTGTAATGATATTGTGGATTGTATATTCTACGCCGTCTCTTGCTGCTAATAAACTCATATATAACACGCTCCTTTATAAAAGTTAGCCTTAATTAACTATATGAAGTTTACCACAACTAACTCCTATCTGTCAACTATATTTTTCATAAAAATTCCAATAAAAAAGGAGCATCCCTTTTTCGAGATACTCCTGATGTTTATTTCTTTTTGCTGCAATTCATGCAGTCGCCCTTGCATCCGCCGCAACCGCTGCCATTCTTTTTCAGATGGCGCACCGCCGCCAGAAAGGCCACTGCCACAATGCCAAGAATGATATAATCCAGAATGCCCATCCGCTCACCTCGTCAGAAGAACAGGGACAAAACCTGATATACCCCAAAAGCTGCGATCCACGCGATCACGCACTGCATCAGCGCAACGCATGCCGCCAGAAAACCGCTTTCCAGTTCTCGTTTCACCGCTGCAACAGCCGCCATACAAGGGGTATACAGCAGAGTGAACACCAGAAAACTGATGGCAGAAACAGGTGTGAACAAAGTACCCAGTGCTGTTTCCAGACCTTCCATGGATGTACCCAGCAGAACACCCAGTGTACTTACCACCGCTTCTTTTGCAGAGAAACCTGTAATCAGAGCTGTGGGGATCCTCCAGTCATTGAAGCCCAGAGGTGCAAACAAAGGTGCCAGCCACTGACCGATCATGGCCAGCAGGCTGTCCGCGCTGTCTGTTACCACATTCAGACGGCTGTCAAAGCTCTGCAGGAACCAGATGATGATAGTCGCCACAAAAATAACCGTAAACGCTCTCTGCAGGAAGTCTTTCGCCTTATCCCACATCAGCAGCAGCACGGATTTTGCGGAAGGAAAACGATAGTTGGGCAGTTCCATGACAAAAGGAACAGGATTGCCGCGGAATACTGTTTTATCAAAAATCAGCGCAACAATGATCCCTGCGATGATCCCCGCCAGATACAGACCGATCATCACCAGTGCCGCATGTTCCGGGAAAAATGCTGCTGAAAACACACCATAGATAGGGATTTTTGCGGAACAGCTCATGAACGGTGTCAGCATGATGGTCATACGTCTGTCTCTTTCGGAAGAAAGGGTTCTGGTCGCCATAACCGCAGGAACGGTACAGCCAAAGCCAACCAGAAGGGGGACGATACTTCTGCCGGAAAGGCCGATCTTTCTCAGAAGCTTGTCCATTACAAAGGCAATACGAGCCATATAGCCTGTGTCCTCCAGAATAGACAGGAAGAAAAACAGTACTACGATAATAGGCAGGAAGCTGAGCACACTGCCCACACCGGCAAAGGCGCCATCGATGACAAGGCTATGCACCACTGGGTTGATCCCATAATTCGTAAGGGCCGTATCTACCATAGCAGTGATCCCATCAATGCCAACTGCCAGCAGATCGCTGAGGTACGCACCGATCACGTTGAATGTCAGATAAAATACCAGAAACATCACCCCGACAAAAATAGGGATGGAGAGATATTTATGGGTCAGCACACTGTCGATCTTCACACTTCTCAGATGTTCCTTGCTTTCCTGAGGTTTGATAACCGTTGTACTGCATACTTTTTCGATAAAATCATACCGCATATCTGCCAAAGCCGCATTTCTGTCCATATCATGCTCTTCTTCCATCTGGATGATACTGTGTTCGATCAGTTCCAGTTCGTTCTGATCCAATTCCAGCTTTTCTGCGATATCAGCGTCGTCTTCAATCAGCTTTGTTGCCGCAAAACGAACGGGGATGCCTGCTTTTTCCGCATGGTCTTCGATCTGATGGCACACGGAATGAATACATCTATGTACGGGGCCGGAAGGACAGAAGTCATAGATCTTGGGATATTCCTTCTGCTTTGCCACACGAAGGGCATTCTGCATCAGTTCATCAATCCCTTCATTCTTAACAGCACTGATGGGAACCACAGGAATGCCCAGCTCTTCGGACATTTTCTGTACATCGATGGTTCCGCCGTTGTTACGCACTTCGTCCATCATATTCAGTGCCAGCACCATGGGGATATGCATTTCGATAAGCTGCAGTGTCAGATACAGGTTTCGTTCAATATTGGTTGCATCGACAATATTGATAATCCCATCCGGTTTTTCGTTCAAAATAAAATCCCTTGTCACGATTTCTTCTGCCGTGTAAGGGCGGATGGAGTAAATACCGGGCAAGTCTACCACAGAACAGTTCTTTTCCCCGCGCACTTCGCCGATCTTCTGGTCTACCGTAACGCCGGGAAAATTGCCGACATGCTGGTTAGAGCCTGTCAGCTGGTTGAACAGCGTGGTCTTGCCGCAGTTCTGATTGCCTGCCAGAGCAAAAATCATACCTTGCCCTCCTCTGTAATTTCAATGTTTTTTGCGTCATCCATGCGGATGGTCAGGGTATAGCCCCGCAGACGCAGTTCGATGGGGTCGCCCATGGGGGCAACCTTTGTGATCGTTACCTTTGTTTTGGGGATAAGCCCCATATCCAGCAGACGGCAGCGCAGCGCGCCTTCTCCGCCCACCTTTGTGATAACAGCCTCTTTTCCGATGGGAAGCTGGTTCAAAGTCATGATAAATCCCTCTATTCTAAAAATTCTGTCGAAATCCGAAAATTTTTCCAAAAAAGTATACCATGACTAACTCAAATCTGTCAACGAAATCAGTAAATCAAAACTAACTTTCCTCCCTCTGCATAAACAAAAGAGGGCTGCCGACGAAAATCCGCCTGCAGCCCTTTTCCTCTTTATGCAGTTTATGCCAGAAGGTCTGTAAAGTTTCCTTCTTTATAGCCGGTCACTTCTTTCATCAATCCGCTCAGGCTTTTTCCCTGCTCCCTCAGTTCGTCCATCTGCACATCGGCAGCGATTTTACAATCCTTCAGGATGATGGCGCGGTCGATGAAATTTTCGATCTCATCGATCTCATGGGTAGTGATGAAAATGGTTTCCTCTCCCGTCAGACTGCCCGCCAATGCCTGCATGAAATCCTGTCGGGTAAACATATCCTTGCCGATAAAGGGTTCATCCATGATCAGGATCTTCGTCTTCTTCGCCATGCCTGCCGCCACTTCTGCCTTTGCCTTCTGCCCCTTGGACATTTTCTTGATGGGCTTCTCTTCTAATTGGAAGAAACGCAGCAGTTTTTCATAATACTCCCTGTCAAAATCAGGATAAAAATCCGCCAGAAAGGCACCGAATTCCTTGGGGGTCAGG
>NZ_JBGVHV010000149.1:0-12391 GCF_045122575.1 Anaerotignum sp.
CCGCCCAAGAGAGTGAACCAAAGCACCTTTACCCGCAGTTTCAGCTGTTCCGCAGGGGTATAGCTGCCATCCGCCTTTACTGCGCCAAAAAGCCAGGACACACCAAAAGCACCGCGGATCTCCTCCTTCTTCTCCCCTGCCATTCTGTATCGGATGGGTGAGAGCATCACCACAAGCACGATCAGCAGGATGAGAATGAGAAGGGCCAGCAGCAGGATGCCCAGCCATTTTAAAATTCCCAGTAAGATCAGTAAAGCCTTCATATTGTTTCATTCCTTTGTTTCTTTGCCCTTCTGCGCAGGAAGGCCGCCGCCAGCCATATAAGCAGGCAGACCCCTAAAAACAGAAACGCAATGGCATACGCCGTATCCCGAAAGAAGCCTTCGGGCACGATATTGATAAGCAGATCCGTTTCCGGATCCAGAAGCCAGTCATCATTATCAAAAAAGATAAGATGGAAGGTCGTAAAATATTTCGTAAAATCCGTGGAGAGGAGGGCTGCCAGCCCTGCCATGGCGCCGATGAAAAGCCCGATGCCCCACTGCAGCATCCGCAGGAGTGTCTGCCCCTCTTCCTTCAGCAGCAGATATGCCCCACAGAGCAAAGCCAGCAGCGCCGCACCTTCTCTCAGTTTCACGGCTCCCAGAAACAGCCCCTGTACATCCGCCATGTGGCGTTTTTCCTTTGCATTGAAAAACTCCCGTTCTTCGCCGTCCACAAGGGTATTGACCACCAGGTCTTCTCTGTCTCCCCGCAGGTAATCCATCATTTCATCGGTG
The DNA here is from genome assembly GCF_045122575.1 of Anaerotignum sp. Lineage (GTDB taxonomy): Bacteria > Bacillota > Clostridia > Lachnospirales > Anaerotignaceae > Anaerotignum_A. Next base: position 780 of record NZ_JBGVHV010000149.1, read on the forward strand.
ACCGTCAGAAGATCCTCCATTTCCATGGGGACTTTCTCCAGCACGTTGTATTTCGTATATTCTTTTTCAAAATAATCGGGATGGAAATACACCACCACTTCCACCGAAGTGATGAGGACAACAAGGGTCACGCAAAAAGCGGCGATCAGCCCCAGAAGGGGATACACAGATGTTGTTTTCATATTTCCTCCCTTATAAGATCAGTTCTCCGGGATCGGCGGGATTCCTGCCGTCCTTCACCGCATCCTCTGTCATAAAACACAGCAGATCGATGGCCGCTCTTCTGCCCATGGCAATGCCGGCAATCCGGCCGGGGCGGTTTTTGTTCCGCTCATGGAACAGGTCGCGGGAAGAAAGGATCTCCAGTCTGTTTTTATCCTCGAAAAGGACGATGCAGCATAGATGCAGCACAGGAATGCTGCGGCGCAGGCTGTAAATGACCGTTTCCAGTTCTGTCACATTTCCTGCCACGAATAAATTGTCGATGAGTTTCACACTGCTTCCTCCTTTCGCATAGATTGATACAGTTTATAGTATAGCATAAAATTTCAGGCTGGCATATCAAAAAACCGCCGAAACCGAAAATTTATAATCTGGCCAGCGCCTGTTCCAGTTCATTCAGATGATCGATGGGATACATCCGCAGCAGTTCTTTATACTGAGATGCGCTCAGGTCGGGGGTCTCCGTGTAAATGGCGATCTTTCCGCTCAGATCCGTCTGGGCAAATTTCAGTTTCAGTTTGATAAAATCATCTTTCTGCATGGTTCTTCTCTCCTTTGTCCTTTTCTTTTTTGAAAATTTCACTGCACCCCATCAGCAGCAGAAAGCCGCCGAAAATCTTCCGCAGCAGTTCCGATTCCAGAGAAACGGCCAGAAAAGACCCTGCCGCCGCCCCTGCCAGCCCCATGGCCGCCAGCGGTTTTGCCGTTTTCCAGTCCAGACTGCCTTTCTTCTGATGGGTGATGAGGGCGGCCAGTGCTGTGGGGATAAAATAAATCAGGTTGATCCCCTGTGCCTGCTGCTGGGTGATCTCCGTCAGAAACAGCAGAGCGGGGATGAGTATGGTGCCGCCGCCGATGCCCATGCCGCTGACGATGCCGGCACAGAAGCCCGTCAGGACTACCCACATCATAAGATCAGCCTCACAGCCGCCGCAATCATAAATCCTCCGAAAATACGGTGGAGCCAGATGCCGCTGACCCTGCTCAGCAGCCTTGCTCCCACGATACCGCCCACCAGTCCCCCTGCCGATGCCCAAAGAGCCGTCTGCCATACTGCAAAAAGCCCCGTTTTCCATAAATAGATCCCCAGAGAAAGCAGCGACAGGGGCAGAATAATGGCAATGGCCGTGGCGTGAGCCCTGTGTTCCTCCACCCCAAGGAACCGCTCCATGGCAGGCACAACGATGGTGCCGCCCCCGGAACCAAACAGTCCGTTGGCAAAGCCTGTGACCAGCCCGACCAGAAGTTTCTTCCATTTTCCCATGGTGAAACATCCCTCCCTTCTCCCTTAGTATGGCAAAAAGAGGCATAGCCCATTCGCCATGCCCCTTTTCCTTATTTCCCGTGATTGTTGTCATTGCCCATGTTTTTCACATCATTTTTCACGTTGTCCCATGCATTGCGGATATCCTGCCCCAAAGTATTGTCCCTGTTTGTGCCGTTGTCCGTCCGCATACCGTAGGTATTGCGTTCTGTGTTGTTGCTGTCTGTCCAGTTGGGCCCGCCGGAATAAATGCCGTACCCATCCGGGTTCGTATCGTTGACAAGGGAACCGTTTTTCGTCATTTCGTTATACCAGTTCCTTGCCTGTGTCTCATCCACCTTGCCATCGGCACCGCAGCCGCCGAACAACGCCAGCGCCATCATCACGGCCGCCAGAAAGCCTGTTTTTCTGCCAAACATAAAATCCCTCCCGCGTTTATTTTCGCAATCTGCATTGCCCTTTTAGTCTTTGTCATTTCCGCAGGAAAAACCACAGTTTTCACTGGCAGATCCTCCAGAAAATGCCGTTTTTGACCGCAGGGATGGCAGAAAATGCCCCACCGAAAACCTTGTGCGTCACCCAAAACATTGGTATACTAAATCCTTAGAAAACCCGATGATTTTCCATCTTTTTCAATAAAGGAGTGTGCAAGATTATGACAAAAAGAAAAAGCGGTGTGCTGCTGCATCCCACCTCCCTGCCTTCTTCCTTTGGCGTAGGCGATCTGGGTCAGGCGGCCTATACATTCATCGATAAACTGGAGGCGGCAGGCCAGACCCTGTGGCAGGTGCTGCCCCTTGTGCCCACCGATGACGGCGGCTCCCCTTACTGCAGCTGTTCCGCCTTCGCCGGCAACGTCCTTCTCATCAGCCCCCAAAAACTGGCGGAAGACGGCTTTCTGACAGAAGAAGACCTGCAGGCTGCCGCTGCTGCCCCCGCCGCAAGGGTAGATTATGCCAAGGCCCGTGAAATCAAACTGCCTCTGCTGGAAAAGGCATATCAGAACTTCAAGGCAGGCGAAACACCCGCAGGCTATGAAGCATTCTGCGAAAAGAATGCTTACTGGCTGGATGACTACACCCTCTATCTTGCTTTGAAAAATCACTTCCGTGCAGAGCGTATGGCTGAAACAGAAACAGAAAATTTTGATGTCTTCTCTGCCGAATGCGAAGGAACTGCCCTGACAGAAACCCAGCTGAAGGAGTATTATGTGGGCGCAAACTGGGTATCCTTCCCCAAGGCCATCCGCAAACGCAACGTGATGACCCTGAAAAAATGGAGAAAAGAACTGGCAGGCGCCATTGAAAAAGAAACTTTCCTGCAGTACATTTTTGCAAAACAGTGGCAGGAAGTGAAGGCATACGCCAACGAAAAAGGCATCTCCATCATCGGCGATGCACCTATTTTCGTAGCTTATGACAGTGCTGACGTATGGGCAAACCAGAAGCTGTTCCGTCTGGACAGCAAGGGCTTCCCTACCTGCGTGACAGGTGTGCCCCCCGATTATTTCAGCGAAACAGGCCAGCTCTGGGGTAACCCTCACTATGACTGGAAACAGCACGAAAAAACATCCTTCGCATGGTGGTTCTCCCGTGTACAGAAAACACTGGAAGACATAGACATCCTGCGTATCGACCATTTCCGCGGCTTCGAATCCTGCTGGGAAGTGGAATTCGGCGCAGAAGATGCCCGCGGCGGCAAATGGGCAAAAGCCCCCGGCGAAAAATTCTTCGCCCTGCTGAAGGAAAAACTGGGAGATGACCTGCCCCTGATCGCAGAAGATCTGGGCATCATCACAGAAGAAGTGGCGGCTCTGCGCGCCTTTGCAGGCCTGCCCGGCATGCGTATTTTGCAGTTCGCCTTCGGTCAGGATAAAAACAATGCTTATCTGCCCCATGCCTACGATAAAAACACCGTGGTATATACCGGTACCCACGACAACGACACCACAAAAGGCTGGTACGAAACAGCCACCGAAGCAGAAAAAGACCATTACCGCCGTTATTTGAACGCAGACGGCTCCAACGTGGCATGGGACTTCATCCGCCTTGCCCTGTCCTCCCCCGCCGATCTGGCCATCATCCCCCTGCAGGATGTACTGGCACTGGGCACAGAATACCGCATGAATATTCCCGGCACTGCCACAGGCAACTGGGGCTTCTCCTTCTCCTTCGACCAGTGGTGGGATGGCTTTACCGACGGCCTGAAATATACTTCCGAACTCTTTGGCAGAAATCAGAAACCTTTCATCGAAAAAACAGAAGAAGCGGAAACAGAAGAAATTGCAGCAGAAGAACAGGAATCCTGCAGATAAACCACATGACTTTATTGCATTTCCACCCTTTTTCTGTTACAGTTAAAGGTAGTACTTTTGTAAGTTTACCTTATTTAAGGAGGAAATAAATTATGTGCGGCTTTTGCGGCTTTACCGGGCAGATCGCTACGCCCGAAGAAATTCTGGAAAAAATGAAAAACAAGATCGTCCACCGCGGTCCTGACAGCGGCGGCTCCCATATCGATACAGGCATCGCCATGGGGTTCCGCAGACTGAGCTTCGTGGATCTGGAAGGCGGTCATCAGCCTATCTATAACGAAACAAAAGATATGGTCATTACTTTCAATGGCGAAATCTATAACCATCAGGAAATCAGAGAAGAACTGGAAGCAAAGGGTCATGTGATGGGCAGCCGCGCAGACACGGAAGTTCTGATCCACGGCTACGAAGAATGGGGCGAAGAGATCCTGCAGAAACTGCGCGGTATGTTTGCCTTCGTTATCTGGGACAAGAAAAACGAAACCCTCTTCGGCGCCCGCGACTTCTTCGGCATCAAACCCTTCTACTATACGCTGGCAGACGGCAACTTCATCTATGGTTCCGAAATCAAATCCATTCTGGAACACCCCGCAGTGAAAAAAGAAGTGAACCCCGTGGCACTGGAAAACTATCTGACATTCCAGTACAGCGTTCTGGAAGAAACCTTCTTCAAAGGCATTTTCAAACTGATGCCTGCCCACTGCTTCACTTTCAAAAACGGCAAACTGGACATCAAACGTTACTGGGAACCCGTTTTCGAACCAGACAACAGCAAAACACTGGATCAGTGGGTGGATGAGATCGATGCAGCAATGCAGGATTCCATTCAGGCACACAAAGTCGCTGATGTTGAGGTTGGTTCCTTCCTCTCCAGCGGCGTTGACAGCTCCTATGTGGCAGCTTGCTTCAACGGCGACAAAACATTCACCGTTGGTTTCGACTATCAGAACTACAACGAAATCGATTACGCAAAGGCACTGTCTGAAAAAATCGAGATCGATAACTACAGCCACCTGATCTCCGAACAGGAATACTGGGATTCCATCGGCAATGTACAGTACCACATGGACGAGCCTCTGGCTGACCCTTCTGCCATCGCGCTGTATTTCGTTGCTCGCACAGCGGCACAGCATGTGAAAACATCCATGTCCGGCGAAGGTGCCGATGAGTTCTTCGGTGGCTACAATATCTATCGTGAACCCCACGATCTGCTGCCTCTGACTCGCCTGCCCCGCCCCGTGAGAAAAACACTGGGTGCAATGGCACAGAAACTGCCTAAAATGAAAGGGAAAAACTACCTGATCCGCGGCAGCAAAGACCTGCAGGAACGTTTTATCGGGAATGCCTTCATGCTGAATGAACAGGAAAGAGAACGTATCCTGAAAAACCCCACAGGCAAATTCCATCATACCCAGCTGACAAAACCTTTCTATGATAAGGTGAAACATCTGGATGATGTAACAAAAATGCAGTACATCGATATCCACTTCTGGCTCATCGGCGATATCCTGCTGAAAGCCGACAAGATGTCCATGGCACACTCTCTGGAAGTGCGTGTACCTTTCCTGGACAGAGTAGTATTCGACGTGGCAAGAAAAGTACCTACAGAATTCAAGGTAACAAAGGAAAACACAAAATTCGCCATGAGACAGGCGGCACACCGCTACCTGCCCGATATGGTTGCAGAAAAGAAAAAACTGGGCTTCCCCGTACCTATCCGTGTATGGCTGAGGGAAGATAAATATTACAATATCGTCAAAGAAGCCTTCCACAGCCCTGCGGCACAGGAATATTTCAAGACAGAAGAGATCATGAAATATCTGGATGACCATAAGGCAGGCAAGGCGGACAACAGCCGTAAGATCTGGACCGTTTATATGTTCCTCGTATGGCATAAACAGTTCTTCTAATTGGGAGTTCCACTCCCGAACCCACGCAAGGGGTATAATACCCCTTGACCCCTATACGCAAAAAAGACGACCAAATGGTCGTCTTTTTTAATTAAAGTTTTTGGTTTCGCTTTTTTCAAAAAGCGAACGGGGTGGCGGGGTGGAACCCTGCCTTAAATCGCTGCGATCTTCGCGTCGATATCCTGATCCAGCACTGCAACTTTTTCTTCTGCAGCCTGCAGGCTGTCTGCTTTTACGCCGATATAGAATTTCAGTTTGGGTTCTGTGCCGGAAGGACGGATACATACCCATGTGCCGTCTTCCAGTGTATAATGCAGTACATCGGAAACGGGCAGAGGGCTACCGCTTTCTTCGCCTGTCACCAGGTTTTTGAATACCTGTGTTTTATAGTCTTTTGCAACCACTACTTTGAAGCCGCCCAGTGTTGCAGGTGTGTTTTCTCTGAATGTTTTCATGATCAGGGCGATACGTTCCATACCTTCCAGACCTTTCATTGTCAGAGATTTTACGCCTTCGCGGAAGTAGCCGTATTTTTCATACAGAGACAGCAGCGCTTCATACAGTGTCATGCCTTTTTCTTTGTAGTATGCTGCCATTTCACAAACCAGAACTGCAGCAAAAACAGCATCTTTGTCTCTTGCGTATGTGCCGCCCAGACAGCCGTAGCTTTCTTCAAAGCCGTACAGATATGTGTGAGAGCCTGTTTCTTCGAAGCCTTTGATCTTTTCACCGATGAATTTGAAGCCTGTCAGAACGTCCATTTTTTCTACGCCGTAAGCTTCGCAGATGGGTGTGATCATTTCTGTGGAAACGATGGTCTTAATAACCGCGCCGTTTGCAGGCAGTCTGTCCTGAGCTTTTCTCTGGCTCAGGATATATTCTGTTGCCAGTGCGCCAACGTGGTTACCTGTCAGGGCAACAAATTCGCCCTTATCATCTTTTACCATAGCACCTACACGGTCACAGTCAGGGTCTGTACCGATCAGGATATCCGCATCCACTTTTGCAGCCAGTTCCTGTGCCATTGCAAATACTTTTGTATCTTCGGGGTTAGGATAGTCTACAGTGGAGAAGGAAGAATCGGGTGCTTCCTGTTCTTTTACGATATAAACATTTTTGAAACCTGCTTTTTCCAGATTGCGGCGAACGGGCAGATTACCGGAACCATGCAGAGGTGTGTAAACGATGTTCAGTTTATCACCCATGCGCTGGATCATTTCGTGGTTCATCAGGGAAGCCTGTACGTTTTTATCGAACGCCTCATCCACTTCTTCCCCGATCAGGTTGAACAGTTTTTTCGCTTCTGCTTCTGCTCTGTCCATTCTCTTGATCTGACCGAAATCTGTTACAGCGTTTACTTCTGTGATGATGCCTTTATCTCTGGGAGCTACTACCTGTGCGCCGTCTGCCCAGTATACTTTGTAGCCGTTATATTCAGGGGGATTGTGGGATGCTGTCAGCACAACGCCTGCTGTGCAGCCCAGTTCTCTGACTGCGAAGGACAGCATGGGAACGGGACGCAGGGAAGGATAAACGAAGGCAGGAATACCGTTTGCAGCAAAGATCAGACCTGCAACCTCTGCAAATTCAGGGGACATGAAACGGGAATCGTAAGCAATGGCTACGCCCTTGTCCTGTGTGCCTTCTTTCAGGATATAGTTTGCCAGGCCCTGAGAAGCTTTCCCTACTGTGTACTGGTTCAGTCTGTTGGAGCCGTTGCCGATGATGCCGCGCAGGCCGCCTGTACCAAATTCCAGTTCTTTAAAGAAACGTTCCTTGATCTCTGTTTCGTTATCCGCAATGCTTCTCAGTTCCGCTTTTGTTTCTTCATCGATAAAGGGATCTTCCAGCCACTGCTGATATCTTACGCGATAGTCTTCCATATTATTTTTTCCTCCTTAAAAATGTTGTCTTTTGTTTTACTCCAATGTTGCATGTAAAGATGCAGTCGTACTCTGGATGGAAACGCTCTGTCGGAACGTACTGTATCCATCTTTTTCCACCTGCACGTTATAAGAACCGTAGGGCAGGTTCACCTGCATGGGGGCAACGCCGTATTCCTCGCCGTTGATATAGACCCATGCGCCGTCAACATCCGCCGTCACGGTCAATGTACCATATTGCATGTCTCTTGCCAGTTCTGCATTGAGCGTCAGGCTGTCCTTATCCAGCATAACACGCTGGCTCCATTCCGTATAGCCGTTTTTCAGAATGACCACGTCATATTCCCCCATGGGCAGAACCGCAGGGCTTTCCGCCAGTGTGCCGTTGATGTACAGCTTATAATTGCTGACATTGGCATTCACGATAATGACGCCCACCTTTTCCTGAGCTTTGGAAAGGTCATACAGAAAATCCTCTCCCGCCTTCACAAAAAGGGTATCTTTTCTGGTCTCGATATTGGAGCCTGTTACGGTCACCTCATGCTGACCCCCGCGAACAGCCACCTTCATGCCTTCTGTCAGAGGAAGGGGTTCCTCCGCATCCAGCTGAAATTCGCCGTCTTTGATATTTTTGGCATTTTCCACTTCGATATAACCGTGATATTCCAAAACTTCCACAGACCAGACCACATCTTCCACCAGTTTCAGTTCCAGCAGGTCGCAGGGTTCCAGGTCTTTGGGGGAAATTTCTTCCCCATCATACAGGAACAGCGCTTTTTCGCCGTATATATAGGAATCCTCATCTCCGATCAGACGACTTTTCGTCGTATCCGCCTGCAGCCCCGTCCCTTCCACGGTCTGGATAGCTGCGTTGCTGTAGTCGATGGAACGAGCCGTTTCGCCGTCCTTATCCAATTCTACCATAACAAGGTCGCCCATTTCCACGCCGCCATAGGCAACCGTGCGTCCCTGTTCATCGATAACTTCCGTTTCTTCAGTCAGAAGCAGTGTTTTCCGACGTTCTTCGGTGATATCATACACCAACGCTTCACCTTCGTCCAGCACACTTTCCACCAGCATGGGGAAAGCCTGTCCGGAAGGCTTTGCAGGAGATGCCGCAGGATGGAACCCACAGCGCACCAGAGAAAAACCGATGATGCAGGCAAGCACCCCCAGAGCTACGATCAGCCCCATGGTCTTTTTGCTCATTCCGAAGCGTTCTTCTTCGTCATACTCCTCCCATTCTTCCTCCTCCGGAGGTACGGGCTGGTTTTTGATCGGCTGTACAGGGATCGTCTGTCTGGTATCCCCCAGTTCTTCCTCTTCCGAAAACTCCCGGTCGGGCACATCAAATTTTTCAGACTCAAAGGCGTTCAGAAATTCACTGGCATCGCCCAGTTCGTCTTCTTCTGCAGGCTCCTTCTGCAGCTGCTTCACTTGTTCATTTATATCATCCAGTCTCACGGTCAGGCCAAAGTCCTGATCATTTTCCTGAAAGTGATAGTCCTTCATTGCTTTCTCCTCCTTCGGGGAAAAATTGCGGAGTTCCTCATCTTTTATTGTAATTCTTTTCCCGTGAAGTTGCAACAAGAAAAAACAGCAAAGGCTGCCAAGGAAACATCCTTAACAGCCTTTTTCGATGATGTCTTTCAGGATGCGGCCCTTTTCTTCTTCCCGGGCGGCTGCCGCCAGCCGTTCCTGCATGGCAGGAGAGACACAGGCTCTGCGGCGATTATAATATTCATTGACCAGCCGCAGGAATTTTTCCGGATAGACCAGCATTCCCTGCAGGATGGTCAGATCATCGGCAGAAAGGGGCATGTATTTTCCATAGCTTTCCAACATAGCCGCTACCCCCGCCGCCGTTCCTTCTGTTTTTTTGAAATACCGCCGCAGATAATACGCCAGATCTGCCAGCGGCAGTTCACTGCTGCATTTGTCAAAACTGCCAACAAAGATCTCGCCTTTTTCGCTGACCCGCAGAGCTTCCCCCTTGTAGGCATTGTGGCAGAAAGCCCCCGTCTCTGCCGCTTTGTCCAGCACCTCCCCATAGCCGCCTTCCTGCAGCAGTTCCTCCGCTTCCCGCACCTGTCCCATCAAGCGATCATACTGGCGCAGCAGCAGCAGGTCGATAGCATCATAATTGCCCCGTCTGTCATTGCGGCGGCGGATCTTAGCCAGTTCTGCTCTCCTTCTGGCATAAAGCCCCGGTAGCCGTTCTCTGTCCCAGTGGGCCGCATCGCTGTGCAACCCGACAGCCGCCCGATGCATCCGCCCCAAGGTTTCCGCTCCCCGCACAAAAGCCGCTGCGCTTTCCTCCGCCAGCGCCTCTCCGGGCATCACATCTTCCAGTGCATACAGCACTCCGTCATAACGGTAAAAAGGTTCTCCGTCCAAAGCCGGATAAAAACGGCTGATCGTATGGAAGCCGTTTTTTTGCAGCTGTTCCTTCACATCAAAGGCCAGCCGCAGGCTTTCCGCGCTGCCTCTGGGCTTTTTCAGTTCCCTGAGCCCCTGATCTGTGCGGCAGATCAGCCCTGTCCGCGTCCGCATGCCGCCCCGAAATCGGAGTCCATAGCCTTCCCACAATATTTTTTCATTGATGTCTTCCATCCTCATTCCCCCTGCTTCCCGACAAACTTCCTCTGGAACATCCTATGGGGGAAAATAAAAAAATAGACCTTGCATTTCCTGCAAGGTCTCAAAAAGAAAAAAATGCGCCTTCAGGGACTCGAACCCTGGACCCACTGATTAAGAGTCAGTTGCTCTACCAACTGAGCTAAAGGCGCACATCACAATTGCAAAAAATATTCTAACACCAAGTTTTTTATCTGTCAATCTATTTTTCAGAAAAATCACCTGTTTTTCAATAACTCGATGGCTTCATGGATTATATTAAAAATATTGAACGCCTATTGCATACAAATGTCTTTTGTGCTATGGTAAATGCATAAATATATGGTGATTCTTCGGGGCAGGGTGAAATTCCCTACCGGCGGTGAAAGTCCGCGACCCTTAACGTTCTTTGGAAGGTTAAGGCTGATCTGGTGAAATTCCAGAACCGACGGTTACAGTCCGGATGAGAGAAGAAAACTGGTGCTGTTCAGGCGTTTTTTTCGCGCGGAAAATCTGCGTGCCTGCATGGTGCTCTTTTGCTGTACGCAATGCCCCTGAATTTCGATTCAGGGGCTTTTCCTGTTTCAGCACCAATGACCATTCAGAAGAATTCCCCACATATTTCAGACATCTATTTCAACACATTATGATCTAAATCTGTTTGGAGGAATGAAACAATGAAAACCCAAAAGAAATTCAAAACCCGTGACCTGACTCTGATCGCAATGCTGGGCGCCATCTGCTGTGTGCTGATGCACATCGACTTTCCCCTGCCCTTCATGCCGCCCTTCATGAATTTTGACCTGTGCGGTCTGGTGGAACTGATGGGCGGGTTCGCCATGGGCCCTCTGCAGGCATTCTTCATCATTCTGGTAAAGATCCTGCTGAAACTGGCAACGGAAGGTACCTCTTCCGCCTTCACAGGGGAACTGCAGAATGTGATCCTCAGCTGCGCTTACGTACTGCCCCCCGTGATCCTGTATCACCGCAATAAAAGCAAAAAAACTGCCATCCGGGGTATGTTCATCGGTTCTGTGGTCTGCAGTGTGCTGGCAGTCTTTACCAACCTGTTCATCATCATCCCCTTCTACATGGCACTGATGGGGCAGGAAATGAGCTACTTCGTTCAGATGTGTACAGAAGCCAACCCTCTGGTACAGAACGCCGCAACGCTGGCCTTCTTCGGCATCGTTCCCTTTAACCTGATCAAATGCGGCATCAATTCCGTAGGCGCACTGGTATTATATAAACGCCTGAGTCCCATCCTGCACGGAAACGGCACAGGCGCAAAGGCAGCAACGGCAGAACAGACAAAGGCATAAAGGAGAAATCGATATGAAATTCAGCATGGATAAAAACTTAACTTTTGAACAGGCAAAAGCCCTCCTGTGGGAACAGCTGGG
>NZ_JBGVHV010000150.1:0-8043 GCF_045122575.1 Anaerotignum sp.
TATGGAGTAAGATCCCTTGAAGATAACGAGGTTGATAGGTTGGAGGTGTAAGCACAGTAATGTGTTCAGCTGACCAATACTAATAGATCGAGGGCTTGACCAATATAATAGTTGGCGAAGCCAACTGTGAGCGACAACGCAAAGCGTTGCGCCATGAATGATTACTCGGGTTGCTAAGTTTGTATTCAGTTTTGAAGGTGCAGTGAAGTTGGTAAAACCAACTTAAAAACTCCTTAAATAAATAAGATTTCTGGTGATGATGCGCTTGGGGGACACACCCGTTCCCATTCCGAACACGACGGTTAAGACCCAAGCGGTCGATGGTACTTGGTGGGCAGCTGCCTGGGAGAGTAGATGGTCGCCAGAATCCAATTAAGCTCTTGGATATCCGAGAGCTTTTTTATTTGTATTCAACCGGTAAATTTGATATACTTGATAAAATAAAGAGAAAGCCGATTTCATATCGTTATATATAAAAAGGAGGAATTCCTATGGCATTTTTGCCTGTAACAAGAGAAGAAATGCTGGAAAGAGGCTGGGAACAGCCGGATTTCGTTTATATTTGCGGTGATGCATATGTTGACCATCCTTCTTTCGGTGCGGCGATCATCTGTCGTGTTCTGGAGAGCCATGGTTATAAAGTTTGTTTCATTGCGCAGCCCGACTGGAAAACAACGGAAGATTTTACCCGCTTTGGCGAACCAAGGCTGGGTTTTCTGGTGAGTGCAGGTAACATTGATTCCATGGTCAACCATTATACCGTTGCGAAAAAGCCTCGTAAAAAAGACTATTACACACCCGGTGGTGAAATGGGCAAAAGACCTGACCGCGCTACCATCGTTTACTGCAATAAACTGAGAGAAGTTTATAAAAAAACACCTATTATCATCGGTGGGGTAGAAGCCAGCCTTCGTCGTCTGAGTCATTACGACTATTGGGATAACAAAGTGCGTCGTTCCATTCTGCTGGACAGTGGTGCGGATCTGCTGTTGTATGGTATGGGGGAACATCAGATCATTGAAATGGCAGATGCACTGGACAGCGGCATTCCCATCAATGAACTGACATTCCTGCGCGGCTCTGTTTACAAAACGAAGGATATTTCCAGAGCGGTGGATTACATCATGCTTCCCAAATACAAGGAAGTACTGAAAGATAAGGATAAATATAACGAAAGTTTCCTGATCCAGTATCAGAATACGGACGCAGTGCTTGGTCAGACGCTGATTGAGGAATATGACGAATGGACGGTAGTGCAGAACCCTCCTTCTCCTCCTTTGAGAACAGCGGAACTGGACAAAGTATATGCGCTGAATTTCGAAAGAAATTACCATCCTATGTATATTGAAAAAGGCGGTATTCCTGCCATTGAAGAAGTAAAATTCTCTCTGGTGAGCAACCGCGGCTGCTTTGGTAACTGCAATTTCTGTGCGCTGGCTTTCCATCAGGGTAGAGTGGTAACGGCAAGAAGCCATCATTCCCTGATTGCAGAGGCAGAAAAAATTACATGGGATCCAGATTTCAAAGGCTATATCCATGACGTAGGCGGCCCCACTGCAAACTTCCGTGGCCCTGCCTGCAAAAAACAGCTGGAACATGGTGCCTGCCGTGACAGACAGTGCCTGTGGCCCACAAAATGCCCGAATCTGGAAGTGGACCACAAAGACTATGTGCAGCTGCTGAGAAAAATCAGAGAAATTCCCAGAATCAAAAAGGTATTTATCCGTTCCGGTATCCGTTACGATTATCTGATCTATGATAAAGACGAAACCTTCTTCAATGAACTGTGCAAATACCATGTCAGCGGTCAGCTGAAGGTTGCCCCCGAACATGTTTCTGAAAAGGTTCTGATGAAGATGGGAAAACCTGCAGGGGATGTTTATCAGAGATTCGTAAAGAAATACTACGATATCAATAAACGCCTTGGTAAAGAACAGTATCTGGTGCCTTATCTGATGAGCAGCCATCCTGGCAGTGACCTGGACGCAGCCATCGAACTGGCGGAATATCTGCGAGATATTCACCACATGCCTGAACAGGTGCAGGATTTCTATCCAACTCCCGGTACATTGTCTACGGCTATGTATTATACAGAAAAAGATCCCAGAACAGGGGAAAAGGTCTATGTGCCCAAATCTCCTCACGAAAAGGCCATGCAGCGTGCCCTGATGCAGTACAGACTGCCTCAGAACTATGATCTGGTGATGGAGGCGCTGAAAAAAGCAGGCAGACAGGATCTGATCGGTTTTGACAAAAATTGTCTCATTCGTCCCAGACAGATGCAGAGGGATTTCCAGTATAAAGGCGGTAAGCCTGGTGCCGGTAAAGGCGGCCAGAAAGGCGGCACAAAAGGCGGCGACCAGAAGAAACCTGCCAAAAAGAAAACTATTCGAAATGTGCATAAAAAGAAAGGCTGATCTTTGATCGGTCATTGAAAATAATGTAAAAAATGCTTTTGTCAGTTTGCATGATGCGTGCTGATGAAAGCATTTTCTTTTTTAGGAATTTTTTTCCAAAAAAACGACAAAATATGCGAAAAAATGCCGAAAAGTGAATTATCATCAGGATTGTATTGACGAAAATGCATATTTATTGCAAACTGATACAAGTAGCTTTCAAAACTAAATCAAGAGGTATTTTTTATGGTAAAAATCATTACAGATTCATCTACACTTTACGCACCGGAAGAAGGAAAAAAACTGGGGTTTGACGTAATGCCCCTTTGCGTCAGCATTGCCGATCTGGAAGACAGAGACCTTCTGGTGGATATGGACGTTTTTTACGGAAAGATTGCAGAAGGCAATCATCCCCGTTCTTCACAGCCTCCGGTGGGAGAAGTGATGGAAATTTACGAAGCCTATCCCGAGGATGAGATCATCAACATTGCGATGGCGGATGGGCTTTCCGGTACCTATCAGAGTGCCTGCGGTGCCAGAGAATCTGTAGATCATAACGAAAATATCACAGTGTTTAACACCAAAACTCTTTGCGGTCCCCATCGTTATATGGTTGAAAAAGCAGTAGAAATGAGAGATGCAGGCAAGTCTGCAAAAGAGATTCTGGAATGGCTGGAATATGCCTCCGCACATCAGGAATCCTTCCTGATTCCGCAGGATTTTGATTTTCTCAGAAGAGGGGGCAGACTGACGCCCATGGCGGCAGCTTTTGGCTCTGTGCTGAAGCTGAAACCCATTATGAAACAGACCGATGATGGCAGAAGACTGGATAAATTTGGTGTGAAAAGAACCATGAAAGCGGTCGTTGCAGCGATCATTGAACATCTGAAAAAAGCAGAACTGGACAGCAGACATGTGCTGTATGTTTCCCATGCAAGAGTGCCTGAAGATGCAAAAAAAGTAGTGGCACAGCTGCAGGAAGCATTCCCTGAAGTGGAATATCATATTCTTGATTTAGGTGCGGCATTTGTGACACAGGGCGGCCCTGGTTGCATTGCAATCCAGTATATCCAGAAATAATAAATAGTTGCGAAGAAAAATGAGCCATAGGGCAGTATGCCTTATGGCTTTTCTCATGATCAGGAATGTATCTGCAATTTTTAAGAATATGTTCGCCTTGTGGCTTTTTATGCAGGATGATAAAATTGTCAGGTATGACTGAAAGGGGGAAAGAAGATGAAAAGAATCAAATGGTTTTTTCTGATGCTGTGCCTGTCTGTTGGGCTGGCAGGCTGCGGTAATGCTGGTGAAATTCTGGACGAGGTTGTGCAGAGCGGTATTCTGGATGAATATCTGCAGCCGGAAAATGTGCAGAAAATACAGGTACCGGAAGGAGAACTGGAAGTACATTTTATTGACGTAGGGCAGGCGGACTGTGCGCTTTTGGCCAGCGGTGGGCATTTTATGCTGATCGATGGCGGCAATAATGATGATCGGGACAGAATCCTGACCTATCTGCAGAATGCAGGTGTGAAAAAGTTGGATATGGTTGTGGGGACTCATCCCCATGAAGACCATATCGGTTCTCTGGACAGTGCCATTGATGCCTTTGAGATTGGAGCTGTTTACATGCCTACGGTTTCTGCGGATACCGAAACGTACAGAGATGTTCTGCGGGCGGTAAAGGGAAAGGGGCTGCAGGTGCAGCATCCGAAACCGGGAGATGTGCTGGATTTCAATGGCCTTCCTGTAGAAATTTTCGGCCCTGTGAAAGAATATAAGAATCTCAATAATAATTCTATTGTATTGAGGATATCCGTAGGCGATACCGCCTTCCTGTTTACAGGGGATGCGGAAACAGAAGCAGAATTTGATATTCTGGAACAGGGATTTGATCTCGGCGCAGATGTGCTGAAGGTGAGCCATCACGGCAGTTCCGGTTCCAGTGTAGAAGAATTTCTGGCCTATGTGGATGCGGAATATGCGGTCATCAGCGTTGGTATCGGCAATACATACGATCATCCCGAGGATGTCACGCTGAAACGCCTGAAAAACTATGGGATGCAGATTTTCCGTACCGATGAACAGGGTACCATTGTCTGCAATACCGACGGTGAAAATATTTCCTTCCGTCAGGAGGGGAAAAGCAGCCAGTCGGCTGCTGTGAAAGATGCGGCTTATATCGGCAATAAAAATTCCATGAAATATCATACCCCTGACTGCGGCTCTCTGCCTGTGGAAAAGAACAGAGCCTATTTTGCAGATCAGGAGGCTGCGGAGGAAGCAGGATATGCACCCTGCGGCAGCTGCAAGCCATAAAAAAAGAGTCCAACGTTGGACTCTTTTTTTCATCCGATCAACTTTATTCGTAGAACAGTGTATCAACATCCAGTTCTGCTTCGATCATGCCTGTTTCATACATGAAGTCGGCAGTTCTCTGGAAACCGATACGGTCAGATTCTTTTACTTCTGTAGAAAAATCATACTGAGGGAACATTTCTTCCACTGCAGTGATATCCAGATCCAGATTTTCTGCAGTGATCTGCAGTGCTTCTGCTTTATGTTCTCTGATGTAGGCTGCGATTTCATCCTGCGCTTCTTTCAGTTTTTCGATGATTTCGGGGTGAGCATTGTAGAATTCATCGGTTACAGCTACAGCGATGAGCGCATCAACCAGACCTGTGCCGTCTGCCACAAGGTGATTGCCCTGCTGTTTTGCGGTATATGCCGCTGCACCTGCCAGCATTGCAACGTCAACACTGCCGCCGTCCAGACCTGCTTTTGCTTCGGGGATGGACATGTTCACATAGTTAACGTCTTCAATGGTCATACCTGCTGTTGCCAGATAGGAAACCAGCAGTTCATGCAGGATCGTACCTGCAGGGCCGGCGATGGTTTTGCCGCGCAGGGATTCGGGTGTTGTCAGTGCGCTGTCCTGAGAGAACAGGCAGAAAGCTTCGGGAGAACGGCTGTACATGTTCAGAACTTTGATATCTGCGCCGTTTGCAGCGGAAAGGATCACGGATGTAGCACCTACCGCATATAGTACCTGTACATCGCCTGTTGCCAGTGCCTGTGTCTGGTCTGCACCGGAAGTCAGTTCCACATAGTCCACAGAAATGCCCATATCTTCAAATGCTTTGGCAAAGATGCCGTTTTCCTTCTCAATGATGGAAGGTACATTCAAAGGTGCTGTTACATAAGTAAATACCAGATTGTCCAGAGTTTCCTCTGCGGTGCTGCTGCCGCAGCCTGTCAGGGCAGTGAATGCCATCAGTGCTGCCATTGTCATTGCTAAAAATCTTTTTTTCATTTTTGTTACCTCCTGAAAAAATTTCATCTTTATTTTCTTAACCTGCCTGCGGCAGGGATTTTACAGATCCAGTTCGTTGATGATCTCTCGTTTCAGATCGATAAAAAAGGGGGAGAGCAGATCCCGTTCTGTCTGTTCTGTATCGATCTGAAATTCCCGTTTGATCTGACCATCTTCAATGATGACGATTTTATGCCCCAGAAGCAGGGCTTCGTCAATGCTGTGGGTGACGAATAAAATACTGGCACCGCGGTTTTGCTGCAGGCGGATCAGTTCTTTTTGCATCTGGTCACGGGTGAAGTAGTCCAACGCAGCAAAGGGTTCATCCATCATAATAAAAGAAGGGTCATAGGCCAGCGCCCTTGCAATGGCAGTGCGCTGCTGCATACCGCCGGAAAGTTGATGGGGATAGGCTTTTTCAAACCCCTTCAGGCCGACCGTATCGATGATATTCTGTACGGCGGTTTTGTCAATATGTTGTTTTTTTAAACCAAAAACAACATTATCCCATACGTGCAGCCATGGCATCAGGCGGGATTCCTGAAAGACATAGGCGGTTTTGTGGGTTGCATCAAAGAGGATCTCGCCTGCATCGGCTTCCTCCAGACCGCCTACCAGACGGAGCAGGGTGGTTTTGCCGCAGCCGCTTCGGCCGAGAACGACCGTGATGCTTTTTTCGGGGATCTGCAGATCGATGCCTTTCAGTACATCTAAGGTGCGGTCATCCACCAGATAGGATTTCTGTATATTTTTTAACTTAATTCCAGCCATTTTCACCATTTCCTTTAAACAATCTATTGAGGGCAATGCCAAAAAGCTTATCAGTTACCAGACCAACGATGCCGATGACGAAGATGCCGACGATCACTTTGTCTGTACGGCTCATTTCCTGCGCAAAGAGGATCATGTGGCCGATGCCGCTGGAAGCGGCGATCATTTCCGCACCGATGATGGCACGCCAGCTGTAGCCCATGCCAATGCGCATACCAACGAGGATATCCGCGGAAGCGTAGGGCAGGACGATATGTCTGAATTTTTCCAGTTTGGAATAGCCGAAAGCGTCACCCACTTCCAGCAATTTTTTATCGCAGCCTGTAAACCCTTTTACAATGTTCAGATACATCGGGAAAAAGGATGCCAGAACGATAATGACGGTCTTTGTCATTTCTCCGATGCCACACCACAGGATCAGAAGGGGGATCAGGCTCAGCGGGGGGACATTTCTGAGAAACTGTACAATGGAGTTATAATATTTTTCGGAAGAAGGGATGAG
The DNA here is from genome assembly GCF_045122575.1 of Anaerotignum sp. Lineage (GTDB taxonomy): Bacteria > Bacillota > Clostridia > Lachnospirales > Anaerotignaceae > Anaerotignum_A. The sequence continues at coordinate 6,983 of NZ_JBGVHV010000150.1, forward strand.
GATGCGGAACATACCCAGAGCAAAAGCCAGCACGAAGGCAATGAAGAATCCTTTGCAGACGCGGGCAAAGCTGATCAGCACATCTTCAAAAATTTCTCCGGAAGCCAGCATTTTCAGAAAACTCTGAAAAACCTTTTCCGGTGCGGGCAGCACATAGGGGCTGAAAAGCCGCAGCCTGCAGATCACAAACCAGATGGCCAGCGTGATCAGAATACCGATAAACGGCGCGAGAGCCGAAAGTGTTTTTTTCATGTAAATTCTCCTTAAAAACAGAAAAAGTCTGCACCTGAAAAAGCGCAGACCAATAAAAGGGCAGATTTTCCCTTGATTTCAAATATTCTGTCTGTACGCCTTTTCGCTCAGGTGTTGCCCTTTACGATCAGTACGATATTTTTCCCAGTATAGCACACCTGTTTGGAAAGATAAAGAAAAATCTGACAGAAAAAGTGGGGTTCTTATATTGGATACAGTATGGATACGGCGGTGGAAAAGATTTTTTCTTTTCAAATTCGAAGTGGTATGGTATACTTTCCCATAATCAAACGGAAAAGGAAGGAGAAATCGTTATGACAGAATCCAGAGTAGCCCTCATCGGCATTATTGTATCTTCCAAAGAATCTGTGGAGCAGCTGAACCATCTGCTCAGTGAATACGGCAGTTATATCATTGGCCGCATGGGCTTGCCTTATAAAGAAAGAAATATCTCTATCATCAGTGTTGCCATGGATGCACCCAATGATGTGATCAATTCCTTGACGGGAAAACTGGGGATGCTGCCCGGTATCAGTACAAAAACGATCTATCCGAAAAATGCATGAGATGCTTATGAAAGACTTGATTTTAAAACTGGAAAAAGAAAACAGGCTGACGAAGGAAGAATGGATAAGCCTGATCGACGGCAGAACGGCGGAACTGGCGGAATTTCTCTTTGTACGGGCAAGGGAAGTGCGCCATACCCATTATGGCAGAGAGGTCTACATCCGCGGACTGATCGAATTTACGAATTACTGCAAAAATGACTGCTATTACTGCGGGATCCGCAGAAGCAATGGTTGCATTGG
>NZ_JBGVHV010000151.1:0-11464 GCF_045122575.1 Anaerotignum sp.
CGATCTGCAGAGGCAGGTCGATGATAGCCTGCAGTTCAAAGGAAACGGTTTTCAGCATTTCCACTTCGTCGATTTCAGGCAGCCCCACATTCACATCCAGAATGTGTACGCCTTTTTCCTGCTGAGCCAGACCTTCATTCAGGATATAATCGATGTCATGTTCCACCAATGCCTGTTTAAAGCGTTTTTTGCCTGTGGGGTTGATACGTTCGCCGATCAGAATCGGAGATGCGCCAAATTCCACCGCATGAGTATAGGAAGACACGCAGGTAATGTTTTTCTTTGTCACTTCCACAGGTGTCAGGTCTTTTGTTTTTTCCACAGTTGCGCGAATATAATCGGGAGTGGTCCCGCAGCAGCCGCCGCAGATACGCACGCCTTTTTTCACCAGTTCTGCCACATCATCGGAAAATTCATCGGGCAGCACATCGAATACAGTTTTGCCGTCCACATCTCTGGGAAGACCTGCATTGGGTTTCAGCAGAACAGGAACAGATGCTTTTTCCAGATACTGTTCCACGATAGGTGCCAGTGCTTTTGGGCCAAGGGAACAGTTCACGCCGATGGCATCCGCGCCCATGCCTTCCAGCATGGCAACCATAGCCGCAGGGGATGCCCCTGTCATCAGCTTGCCGTCTTCACTGTAGGCATTGGAAACCAGTACGGGCAGGTCGGAATTTTCCTTTGCTGCCAGCAGAGCCGCCTTTGTTTCGTAGCTGTCGTTCATGGTTTCAATAAAAATCGCATCAGCGCCGTATTTTACACCCAGTTTCACGGTTTCCGCAAAAACTGCCACGGCTTCTTCAAAATCAAAATCGCCATAGGGTTTCAGCAGTCTGCCTGTAGGGCCGATATCCAGTGCCACAAATTTTTCCTGTGTACCTGTACTTTCTGCCGCCGCTGTTCTTGCATTTTCCATGGCGTGTTTTACGATTTTATCCAGTTCATCCAATGCAAATTTCAGTGTGTTCGCACCAAAGGTATTGGAAATAATGAGGTTTGTCCCTGCATCGAAATACATCTTCTGCAGTTTCACGATCACCTCGGGATGTTCAAAATTCCAGCGTTCGGGGTGTTCGCCGGGCTGCAGACCCTCTGCCTGCAAAAGTGTCCCCATACCGCCGTCCAGATACAGGATATTCTGTTTCAGATATTCTAAAAATTTCATATACTTCATCCTCTGTAAGCACAATCAGCCTTCTGACATGTGCTGCATTTATTTTTCACTTCTATTTTTCCTTCACCGATCCCAATGATGGCTGTCACCGATTTGGAGGGAGACATCAGAAGACTTTCATTCAACGATAAACCGATCTTTCTGGGACAATCCAGCACACGGAACACATCCTTCTGCAATTCCAAAGGCAAATCGCCATAGCCGGGGCTGAAACGGGGGCGCAGCTGCAATCCTTCCCCTTTCAGCTCATCACAGAAGGCATCGCAAAGACTTTCGATCCGCTCTGCACCGATGGCCTGAAAAAACAGCGCCTTGGCAGGAGACAGGCTGGTATATCTGCGAATCAGCCTGTCGATCTCCAGTCCGATGGTCGCCGCAAAAACGATCACCTCCTCACAGCCCTCCAGATTTTTTCTCAGGGCTTTGGATTCCGTCTGCAGGAAACCGAAATCAAGGCTGTTTTCCGTTCTTTTCACTGGAAATCTGCCCCAGCAGACCTTGTATGTCAGTTTATTTTCTGCTTCCGCCCGACAGGCTTCAAACAATGCCCTCTCCTCCGGAGAAACCGCCTTCGGGTTCGCACCTGCATACCGCAGGCATTCCCGTTCATTCCAGTTTGGTACCGGATAACTCTTCGTGTAAATCATCAGCCCAGAAAATCCTTCACATTTGCCATGATCTTTTCGGCAACTTCAGGATTATTCATAGTATAAACGTGTACTGTTTTGACCCCGTTTGCATACAGATCAATAATCTGTTCTGTTGCATAGGCAATGCCGGCCTGTTTCATGGCTGCATCGTTGTTGCCGAATCTTTCCAGCAGCGCTTTGAAATGTCTGGGAATGAAAGAACCGGACATCTGGATAGAACGTTCCATCTGTTTTGCATTGGTCACGGGCATGATACCGGGGATCACAGGCACAGCAATACCCGCTTCTCTCACTTTATACAGATAATCATAGAAGATCCCATTATCAAAGAACAGCTGTGTTGTCAGGAAATCACAGCCTGCATCTACTTTTTCCTTGATATGGCGGATATCTTCGATCATATTTGCCGCTTCGGGGTGAACTTCGGGATAGCAGCCGCTGCCGATGCAGAAGTCGCCTTTTTCTTTCAGTTCACGAATCAGATCAATGGCATATTGATAAGCCCAGTTTGTTCTGTCCGCACCTTCCATTTCGGGTGTCAGGTCACCGCGCAGTGCCATGATGTTCTGGATACCTGCTGCTTTCAGTTCTTCAATTCTCTGAGCAACTACTTCCTTTGTGGAAGAAACCCCTGTCAGGTGTGCCAGAACAGGGACACCGCAGTTATCCTGAATATTTTTTGCAATCTCCAGCGTAAACTGGCTGGTACCGCCGCCAGCACCGTATGTAACGCTCATAAATGCAGGATCCAGCGCAGCGATCTTCGCTGTTTTTGCTTTTACGCTTTCCAGATTTTCAGGTTTTTTGTTAGGAAATACTTCAAAGGAAAGATTACATTTGTCTTTCGCAAAAAGTTCTGTTAATTTCATTGTTTTCTCACTCTTTTCTATATACATTTTTTATTATTTTTTCTTCCGTGCATAATAATTGATTATACCGCGAATACAGCCGGGAAAGCAAGATGTATACACAAACTTTGTATGAAAATCCGCACAATTTGCCGTCGTATTATTGTATTGATTTTCGTACACAAACATGCTATACTGTATCATTATTTATACAAAAGAAAGGAGGAGTTGCCATGCATGCAGCTTCCTGCCAAATTTATTCTCAAAAACTGAATGGACTGACTATCTTCCGCAGTCTGTTGAAAGAACCTCTGGTTCAGCACCTGCAGTCTCTGCTGAAGGCCTGTGGTGACAAAGACCCTGATGCAGTCATCTCCGCCTACGGCGCCTTTGCTTCTACCCTTTTTGAACGGGATACCGACCTGCCCAATGCCTTGCTGGAACTGGTACTGGAAGACGAAAATCATTTTCTGATTTCCGCCGCAAAAGGTGCCCCCTGTCCTGCTCCCGTTTCTCTTGCAGTACAGAAAGAACTGGAATTTTTCACAGAACTGGCTGCCTTTTCTCCCAAAGATGCCAAAGCATCCCTTTCCGAAGAAATGGCTGCCTTCCTGCCTGACTGGGAAAACAATCCTCTGGATTTTTATACATCCTATGCAGAACGGATCTCCCATGCCGCAGAAAAAGGCTATGGCGTTTTTGCAAAATATCATGTATTTTCCTTCGGAGCCGATGGCCTGCAGCCTGTAAAGCATCCCGATCCTCAGAGTCTTTCTCAGCTGAGCGGATATGAACGGGAATCCGGCATCGTCCTGCGCAATACAGAAGCCCTTTTAAAGGGCGGCACCCCCAGCAATCTGCTGCTTTACGGCGACGCAGGCACCGGCAAAAGTTCCACCATCAAGGCCGTTGCCAACGAACTGCGGGACAAAGGCCTGCGCCTGATCGAAGTGAAAAAATCTCAGCTGTTCCGTCTGCCTGCCCTGCTGGAACTGCTTTCTGAAAATCCTCTGAAATTCATCATCTTTATCGATGACCTGAGTTTCAGCAGCAATGATGAACATTTCGCCGCTCTGAAAGCGACACTGGAAGGCAGTGTGGCTGTCTGTGCGAAAAATACTGTTATTTACGCAACCAGCAACCGCCGCCATCTGGTAAAAGAATCCATGGGCGAACGCAGTGGTGATGATATCCACCTGAACGATTCCCTGCAGGAGCTGATGAGCCTGTCCGCCCGCTTTGGTATGACCATCACCTTCCAGAAACCCAATAAGGAAGGCTATCTTTCCATCGTAAAACATCTGGCAGAGGAATATGGTCTGGATATGCCCGAAGAGGAACTGTTTATCAACGCGGAGGCCTTTGCCATCCGCCAGAACGGCAGAAGCCCCAGAACAGCAAAGCATTTTGTGGAAACACAGCTGGCAAAATTATAATTTTTTCGAAAAAACAAAAAATCGAAAGGATCTTTACATTTCAGGAATCCTTTCGATTTTTTTATTTTCGAGATTTATTTCTTATTTCATGACTGCGCCTGTATTTGCAGAGGAAACCAGTTTCGCATATCTGGACAGCCAGCCGCTGGTGATTTTGGGCGCGGGCGCAACGTAAGCCGCTCTTCTTGCCGCAAATTCTTCGTCACTGACTTTTGCATTGACGCGATTGTTGGGGATATCGATCTCGATGATATCGCCTTCCTGCAGCAGGCCAAAGGTGCCGCCTGCCGCCGCTTCGGGGCTGACGTGGCCGATGGATGCACCACGGCTGGCACCGCTGAAACGACCATCTGTGATCAGGGCAACGCATTTATCCAGCTTCATGCCCGCCAAAGCACTGGTAGGATTCAGCATTTCACGCATACCGGGGCCGCCTTTGGGGCCTTCGTAACGGATCACCACAACATCGCCGGGGTGGATACCGCCTGCATAAATTGTTGCAATGGCTTCTTCTTCGCTGTCAAAGACACGGGCAGGGCCTTCGTGGCACAGCATTTCCGGATCAACAGCACTTCTTTTTACAACACAGCCGTCTTCCGCAATGTTGCCCCACAGAACAGCGATACCGCCTGTTTCACTGTAGGGATCATCGATGGGACGGATCAGATCATAATCTTTAACATAAGCCCCTGCAATGTTATCGCCCAGTGTCTTACCTGTCGCTGTCATAACATCCAGATCCAGCAGACCTTTTTTCGCCAGTTCTGCCTGTACGGCAGCAATGCCGCCGGCTCTGTTCAGATCGGAAATATGAGTGGAGCCTGCAGGTGCCAGATGGCACAGATTGGGCACTTTCGCAGAAATTTCGTTGAAAATTTCCATGCTCAGGTCTACCCCTGCTTCGTTGGCAATCGCCAAGAGATGCAGTACGCTGTTGGAAGAACAGCCCAGAGCCATATCGCAGGCTACTGCATTATAAATGCTTCTGGTATTGATGATATCTCTGGCTTTGATATCTTTTTCCACCAGATTCATAATCGCCATACCTGCCTGTTTCGCCAGCTGCATACGTCTGTTGGAAACATTTGGGATAGTACCGTTACCAGGCAGCGCGATCCCAACCGCTTCACAGAGGCAGTTCATGCTGTTTGCTGTATACATACCTGCGCAGGAACCACAGCCGGGGCAGGTGTTTGTTTCATATTCGTACAGTTTTGCATCATCGATGATGTCCGCTTTTCTTGCGCCTACCGCTTCGAACATTTTGGACAGGCTGACTTCTTCATTGTCAACCAGACCGGGCATCATGGCGCCGCCACTGCAGACAACAGCAGGGATATTCATACGCACCGCTGCCATGACCATACCGGGTACGATCTTATCACAGTTGGGCACCAGAACCAGACCATCCAGCGCATGAGCCATTGTCATGGTTTCCACGCTGTCCGCGATCAGTTCACGGCTGGCCAGGCTGTATTTCATGCCGATATGCCCCATGGCGATCCCGTCGCATACGCCAATGGCAGGGATCATAATAGGTGTGCCGCCTGCCATGCGCACGCCGGCTTTGACCGCTTCTGTCACCTTATCCAGATTGAAATGGCCGGGTACGATCTCACTGTGGGCAGACACAACGCCGATCAAAGGTCTGTCCAGTTCTTCTTTTGTGTACCCCATGGCATAAAACAGGCTTCTTGCAGGAGCTTTTTCCACGCCCTGGGTCACCTGTGCACTTCTCAGTTCCTTCATTCCATTTCCTCCTTTGTAAGAAAGGCGAGCCTCTAAAACCTAGAAACTCGCCGTATCTGTCAAATCTTATTTTTTCAGCCAGCTCATCATTTCTCTCAGTTCTTTGCCGACTTTGCACATCTGATGTTCTGCTGCTTTTCTGCGGGAAGCCAGGAATTTTGCTTTGCCGCCTGCATTCATTTCCTGAACGAATGTGCTTGCAAATGTACCATCCTGAATTTCTGCCAGAACCTGTTTCATCGCTTCTCTGGATTCTTTTGTGATCACGCGTTTGCCTGTTACATAATCACCGTATTCAGCAGTGTTGGAGATGGAATATCTCATCTTGTCAAAACCGCCTTCGTAGATCAGGTCAACGATCAGTTTCATTTCGTGGATACATTCGAAGTATGCCATTTCAGGTTCATAGCCTGCTTCTACCAGTGTTTCAAAGCCTGCTGCCATCAATTCGCAAACACCGCCGCACAGTACTGCCTGTTCACCAAACAGGTCTGTTTCTGTTTCTTCTTTGAATGTTGTTTCCAGAATACCGGATCTGCCTGCGCCGATTGCGGATGCGTATGCCAGTGCGAATTCTTTTGCTTTACCGGATTTATCCTGTTCTACTGCGATCAGGGAAGGAACACCGCTGCCTTTTGTATACAGGCTTCTTACGATATGACCGGGGCCTTTAGGTGCTACCATGGATACATCCAGATAATCTGCAGGCTGGATCTGGTTGTAATGGATATTGAAACCATGAGCGAACATCAGGGTGTCGCCTTCTTTCATGTGTTTCGCAATCTGGTTTTTGTAGATTGCAGGAGCCAGTTCATCGGGAACCAGCATCATTACTACGTTACCTGCTTCTGCTGCATCTTCAATATCCATAACTTTCAGACCTGCTGCTTCCGCTTTTGCAATATGGGCAGAACCGGGACGCAGACCAACAACAACATCTACACCACTGTCTTTCAGGTTCATGGCATGGGCATGACCCTGGCTACCGAAACCGATGATCGCTACTGTTTTGCCATCCAGCATACCTAAGTTACAATCCTGGTCGTAATATTTTTTAATCATGTTCATCTACTCCTTTTTCTTTTGTATATTTATAGTTTTTTATCAAATACCTGTTGTGCGTGTTTCCTCTACAGCGTCACGAGCCATACCCGTTACCCCTGTTCTGGAAACCTCTACGATGTCATATTCTTTCAGCATGCTCATAAAACCATCCAGTTTGTTTGGAGAACCTGTCAGTTCAATGACCATACTGTCTTTATTCAAGCCAATGACTTTGCCGCGATAGATTTCTGTGATCTCATGCAGCTCTGTTCTTTCTTTCTTGTTAGCCTTTACTTTGATGAGCAACAATTCTCTGTATACACTGCTGTCATTTTCCAGTACATAAACCTCTCTGACCGGTTCCAGTTTTTCCAGCTGGGTGATGATCTGATACAATACATTTTCATCATCTCCGCTGACCACCAGTGTGATCTTCGTAATCCCTGCAATATTGGTTTCCGAAGCAGTGATGGTGCTGATATTAAAACTTCTGCGGCCGATCAGACTGGAAACGCGGGCAAGCACATTGGGCTGGTTATCTACCATCAGGCAGATAACGGTACGATTGACTGCCTTTTTTACTGTAATCCCTTTCATGTCCCTGCACCTCCTTATTCCAGGATCATGTCTTCCACTGTTCCGCCGTTGGGGATCATGGGAAGAACTTTCAGATCTCTTGTAATGTCACATGTGATCCATACAGGGCCTTTTTCCTGCAGCGCTTCTGCAAAAGCCTTTTTAAAATCTTCTTCTGTGCTGACATGATATCCTTTTGCACCGAAACCTTCTGCCACTTTGGCAAAGTCTGTTTTTCTTTCCGGCGTTGTGGATGCGTAGCGTCTGCCATAAAAGGCTGTCTGCCACTGATAAACCATACCAAGCACTTTATTATCGAAAATAATCGTGATGATCGGCATTTCCTGGCTGACTGCCGTGCAGGCTTCATTCATATTCATGTGGAAAGAAGCATCCCCTGTAAAATGGATGACCCTTTTTTCGGGGTAAGCTGCCTGAGCACCGATGGCTGCACCATAACCATAACCCATTGTGCCCAGACCCCCGCTTGTCAGAAAATGTCGTGTTTTGCTGTGTTTTACATACTGGGCTGCCCACATCTGGTGCTGCCCTACATCGGTAACATAAACTGTTTCTTTATCTGTCATATCGCAGACATCACGAATCAGTCTGCCGGGATGCAGGCTTTCGCTGCGATATGCGACTTTTTCCTGCTGTTCCTGCCATTCGGCGATGCGTGCTCTCCATTCAGGGTGTTCCTTCTGTTCAATCAGAGGAAGCAGTCTTTCCAGAAAGTCCTTTACATCGCCAACGATATACTGATCTACCGGTACATTTTTATTGATCTCACAAGGATCGATATCCACCTGGATCTTCACTGCACCGGGAGAAAATTTTTCAATGTTCAAAGCAACTCTGTCGCTGAAACGTGTCCCCAAAGCCAGAACCATGTCCGCGTGGAACAACGCTTGATTGGCTGTAACGCTGCCGTGCATGCCGATCATGCCAAGGCTTCTTTCGTCATCATGTGGTACCAGACCTGCTGCCATCATGGTATGAGCTGCAGGAATATCTGCAGTTTCCATCAGTGCATGCAGTTCTTTTTCCGCCTGACGGGAAGCCGCACCGCCGCCGAAGTAAAGCACGGGACATTTTGCCTGATTGATGGCTGCTGCCACCTGTTTCAGTTCTTCGTCTGTCGCCTTGGGCATTTCCTTCAAAGGAAGGGGTTTGGCAGGCACATATTCGATCATTGCTGCTGTTACATCTTTTGTGACATCCACAAGGACAGGGCCTTTGCGGCCGCTCTGCGCAATGCGGAATGCCTCTCTCATGGCATCTGCCAGATCTTCAATACGATTTACAAAGAAATTGTGTTTTGTGATCGGCATGGTAATGCCTGTGATATATATTTCCTGAAAAGCATCTCTGCCGATCAGGGAATCTGCTACATTACTGGTAATGGCAACCATGGGTATGCTGTCCATATACGCTGTTGCGATCCCCGTTACCAAATTGGTTGCACCGGGGCCGCTGGTAGCAAAAACGACGCCTGTTTTCCCTGTGGCTCTGGCATAACCGTCTGCCGCATGGGAAGCACCCTGCTCGTGGGCAGTTAAAATGTGCTTGATACGATCCTGATATTCATACAGCGCATCATATACATTCAGTGCTGCACCGCCGGGATAACCGAAAACGGTATCCACGCCGTGTTCCATTAAAATTTCAAGAATCATCTGGGCACCTGTTTTCTTCATACGTGGTCCCTCCTCTTTTGTGACTTACTTTACATCTTCTGTAAAAATGATAGTCTTATTATACTCCTACAAAAAATACTGTCAATTCAGAAAAAAAACGGTAATAACACACTAATGCGTACAAAAATAAGTACAAAAATGTACGCACTGTACACACAAGCGTACATTTTAACCAAAATATTGTCTTCCTTTTTTCTGTTTTTTCTCCATCACCTGTACGCCGCACAAAAACAAGCTTCTTTCTGTCATTTTCACCCCCTATTTTGTCTGACAAGAAAAAGAGGAGGAACCTTTTTACGGCTCCTCCCCTTTTTGTGGCACGTTTTTATGTGATTTTCCGCTTCCCGCAATACTGACTGCACAATTTGTCTACACAAGAAGAACATTTCAGTGCTTCATTGGAATGTTCCCAAAACCGTTCGGGATACGCCATGATGCAGTATTCCCAAAGAAGGAATACGACCACTGCCCCTGTTACCAGACTGCGGGCATAAAATCCGTCTACAAAAAACAGAGGGCTGAACATCATCAGATGATCCCAGTTGAAGATCCGACATTCCGTACAGCAGCGGGTCTTCATAAAAATACGGAACGGGCACCAGATCAGTACACAGATCAGGTCGCAGACATAAAAAGCCGCACAGATGACCAGTAAGGCGATGTCTCCCAGAACATCAAATTTTTTCAGCAGCCCCAGTACCACGATCCCTGCCCCATAAATAAGAAATATCTGATAGGCAGCCTTTGTCCTTTCTCTGATATAATGACGCAGGCCGTGGCCGTCAAATCCACCTGCCACAGGAAGATATCTTTGACGAAATAATTTCTGAGAACCCAACGGCACATGCTTTTTTACATAAACCAGCTGCAGCAGCATATCAAGCATCCACGCCCCCCAAAGCACATGCAAAACAGAAAATCTTCCTGTAAAATCCTGCAGCACATCAAATTCCCGAGGACGCAGGATCCCCAGTAAAATGCAACCCGCCAAGACAACACAGCGTCCAGTCAGCTTCGCCATATACATCCTGCGCATGGGGGATATTTTCTTTTTCATCGCCAGCCCACTGACAGCCTTTCTGTCCTTTTCGAGCACTTTTCCTTCATTCATCTCTTTTGTTCCTTTCGAATCTTTCGCATCCATTTCTTCTGATATCATTCTAACATAAATTCCGAAAAAAGGACGTTTTTTGACAAAAGAAAAGGCCGATCCTTTCGAATCGGCTATTTTTTACGCTCTCTGTTTTCTGCGGCCATAACGCAGGGTCACTGCCAGAATCTCCTGCTGCAACGATTCTGTCAGATGTTCCTCCTTCACACGCCAGCGCCAGTTGATCCCTATGGTAGAGGGTGTATTGATGCGGCTGCGGTTATCCAGTCCCAGATAGTCCTGCAACGGAATGATGCAAAGATTTGCCTTGCTGCGCATCACCATTGCAATCATGGCCCAGCCCAGTTCCTCCGTCGGAGTATGAAAATCACAGAGATATTCCCGCACCCGTGTCCGTTCCTCTTCCGTGATGGAGCAAAACCATCCCTTCAGCGTTTCATTATCGTGGGTTCCCGTATAGACCACGCTGTTTTCCGGATAGTTATGAGGCAGATAATCATTGGCAGCGCCGGTATCTCTGGAGTCAAAAGCAAACTCCAGCACCTTCATGCCCGGAAAGCCGCTTTCCCTTACCATCTGCCGAACAGAATCCGTTACGTAGCCCAGATCTTCCGCGATGACGGGATGCCATCCCAGATTTTGCTCCACGCAGCGAAACAAATCGATCCCGGGGCCCTTTTCCCAATGTCCGTTTACGGCCGTGCATGCCCCATAAGGTATAGAATAATAAGCATCAAAGCCGCGGAAATGGTCGATCCGCGTCACATCATACAGACGAAACACATACCACAAACGGCTCAGCCACCATGCATAGCCCGTTTCCCTGTGATATTCCCAGCAATACAGGGGATTGCCCCAGAGCTGCCCCGCAGGAGAAAAGCCATCGGGCGGACAGCCTGCCACTGCCAGGGGAACGTTATTCTGATCCAGCTGGAACAGTTCGGGATGGGCCCAGGTATCCGCAGAATCCATGGCAACATAAATGGGGATATCCCCGATGATGCCGATGCCCCTTTCATTGGCATACTGCTTCAGGCGCCAGTATTGCTGAAAAAACTTGAACTGCAGATACATCTGAAATTCAATATCGAAATACAGCCTCCGCCGATAGCAATCCATGGAATAGCCATACCGCAGACGGATATCCGCAGGCCATTCATACCAGCATTGTCCGTC
>NZ_JBGVHV010000152.1:0-3385 GCF_045122575.1 Anaerotignum sp.
GAAGATATGGAAATGATCGCTTTCGTAATGAACGACGGTCTGAAATAAGCCATACATAAAAATAAGGCGGACATATTGTCCGCCTTTTCTTATTTTACAAATTTAATTTCTTCTGCAAATACAGTCAGGTAAGCCAGTTTACCGTCTTTTTTCATCAGCAGGATGTGATATTCTTTGCCGCCTTCTGCTTCATATACTTCCTGATTCAGCCATGTTGCGCCCAGGATATAACCGCCCTGTTCCAGCATTTTGTAATTTTTGAATACAACTTTTTTCACAGCGGAACATTCCAGTTTGAAAGTCAGTGTTTCTGCTTTCATTTCCATTGTTTTCAGCATGCTGTCGTGCAGGCTTTCTTCCAGTGCCAGACCATCATAAGCCTTGATCATTTCATCAGCTGCTTTTGCATTCTGTTCGCACCATGCTTTCAGTTTCTGTCTCACTTCTTTTGTGGCAATATCCAGAGCAAGTACACGGGTATCCGCCACTTCTGCCAGGATCGTTTCAGGAATGGAAGCTTCCATACGTTTTACCATTTCTTCGTGCTGATTCATGAATGCAACTTCTGTCTTTGCCTTGCTGAATGCTTCCCCCTGCACTTCTGCAGCATCCTTCTGCTCTTTCACAAAAGCACGGCGACGACGTGTATACAGATCTTTATAGTATTCTTCAGAAAATTCTTCCGCATTTTTGGATACGGACATATTCAAATGCCAGTTTGCATTCTGACAAGTTTCGTACCACTCTTTGGTAAAATATTTCATTTCATTTTCCCCCTTTTTATTACCCACCTATCATATCATTCCTGTCCGGGAAAAACTATTCGTCATTCTTACCAAATAAAATGCAAAAAAGGCGACCTTTTTGGCCGCCTTTCCTAATTTTTTGCTTATTTTCAATGATCGCCCAGCTGATATACGCGGATGATGGAACAAATTTCTTTTACCATGGACATGCCGGAAAGAACAGTCATGGCGTCTCTGAATTTCTTTTCTTCTACGTCATAAGTTACGATAACGATTTCCGCTGTATCGTCCACTTTTGCCTTCTGCAACAGAATGGAAATGCTGACATCGCTGCTGCCGAATACACCTGCAAGAGCTGCCAGAGTACCTGCTCTGTCTTCCAGTTTCATGCGCACATAGTAGCTGCTTGTTGTATCACCGATGCCTTTGATGGGTGTATTTTTGTAGCAGCTGCAGCCGATACGGCCGTTGGCATCGAAAAGCATATTTCTTGCCACGTCCATAACATCGCCTACAACGGCACTGCCTGTAGGCAGGCTGCCCGCACCGCGGCCATAGAACATCGCATCATCTACTGCATCACCGTGTACGAAAACAGCATTAAACGCATCATTTACCGCTGCAAGAGGATGGCTTTCGGGGATCAGTGTAGGGTGAACCTTCACTTCGATACCGGATTCTGTATTTTTTGCAATACCCAGCAGTTTGATGGTACAGCCCAGTTCTTTCGCATAACGCATATCCTTCGCTGTGATCTTTGTGATCCCTTCTGTATAAACGTCATCGAAAGTTACAGGTGTGTGGAAAGCGATGGAAGCCATAATGGCCAGTTTACGGCCTGCGTCATACCCTTCTACATCGGCAGTAGGATCTGCTTCCGCATAGCCCAGATCTGTTGCCAGCTGCAGGGCCTCACTGAAGTCCATCCCTTCATCTTTCATTTTTGTCAAGATAAAGTTTGTGGTACCGTTGATGATGCCCATCACTTCTGTGATATCGTTCCCTGCCAGACACTGTTTCAGAGGGCGGATAATGGGGATACCACCGGCTACTGCCGCTTCAAACAGCAGATCACAGCGATTCTGTGCAGCAATATCCAAAAGTTCATGGCCATGCATAGCCATCAAGTCTTTATTAGCTGTTACTACATGTTTGCCCTTTTCCAGTGCAGCTTTGATATATGTACGGGCAGGTTCAATCCCCCCCATTACTTCTACCATCATATCAATGCTGTCATCGTTGATGACATCTTCCCAGTTATCTGTCAGTTTTTCCGCAGGAACGACCTCTGCATATTTTGCTTTATTGCGTACCAGAACCTTTGTAATTTCCAGTTCTGCTCCAACTTTGAAAGGCATTTCTGCCTTCTGCTTCTCGATAATGTTATAAACACCGCTGCCTACAGTACCCATACCCAACAGCGCGATCTTTCTTGCGAGTTCAGCCATGATTCTTTCCTCCATCTTCTTTTGCTTTTCTTTCGTTTTCATACCGGAAACATCTGTGTTTTCCGCGAGATATATTGATTTTAGCAAATAATTTCTAATTGTCAATAGTTTTTGTCTTTTTTTCAAAAACATTTTTCCGCCGCAGAAAAACATTTCGTATGCAAGTAAATACAATATTTTCTCTTTGCACATACAAAAAAACAGCGAATTTCCAGTATTTGTCTCCTGTCAGACAAATCATCATCCTCCTGATAAAAACATTTGACGAAAAATGTTCTTTCCTTTAATATATTATATGAACGCAATGCATAAAAACCATTGAAAGGAGACATTTTTATAATGGAAACATTTGCAAGCATCATTAGTTCGATCAGCGGCTGGCTCTACAGCTATATCCTGATCGCCCTGCTGATCGCAGCAGGTTTATATTTCACAGTTCGCACCGGATTTGTACAGTTCCGTCTTTTTGGCGAATCTATCCGTGTGATCACAGAAAAACGTTCCGACAAGGACTCCATCTCCTCTTTCCAGGCACTGATGGTATCCACTGCTTCCCGTGTCGGCACAGGTAACGTAGTCGGTGTTACAGGCGCTATCATCGCCGGTGGCCCCGGTGCTGTATTCTGGATGTGGCTGATCGCGATCATCGGCAGTGCATCTGCCTTTGTAGAATCCACACTGGCACAGATCTACAAGAAAAAAGGGGAACACGGTTCTTACGGCGGCCCCGCTTACTACATCAAACAGGCTCTGGGCTCTCCTGCTCTGGGCGGTCTGTTTGCCATTGCTCTGATCCTGACTTACATGGGCGGTTTCAACGCACTGGCATCCTTCAATATGACAGACTTTATCAAGGTTTATGTACCTAATGAAGGTGCATCCCTCTACATCGGTGCAGTGATCGCTGTTCTGGCCGGCATCGTTATTCTGGGCGGCGGCAAACGTATCTCCAAAGTAACAGAATTCATGGTACCTATCATGGCAGGTATCTATATTCTGGCGGCACTCATCGTTGTCATCATGAATATCGGCAGCCTGCCCGCAGTATTTGCAAAAATCTTCAGCGAAGCTTTCAGCACACAGTCCGTATTCGGCGGTCTGCTGGGTGCAGCGATGATGAACGGCATCAAGAGAGGCCTGTACTCCAACGAAGCGGGTATCGGTTCTGCTCCCAACGCAGCTGCTTCCGCT
>NZ_JBGVHV010000153.1:0-3355 GCF_045122575.1 Anaerotignum sp.
AAAAATATGAGCAAGGATTTCAACGAAGCAGTAAATGTATTATTTGATAAAGTAGATGATCTGGTTTCCACAAAAACAGTGGTAGGCGAAGCCATTGTGGTGGGTGACCTGACACTGCTGCCCCTGATCGAAGTTTCTGTAGGGGCAGGCGTTGGCACAAAGGAAGCGGCAAATGCAGCCGGCGGCGTTGGTGCAAAGATCACACCCTCCGCCATTCTGGCCATTACTCCCAACGGTACACACCTGATCAATGTGAAAAATCAGGATGCCATCACAAAACTGATCGACATGGCGCCCGGCGTGGTGAATAAACTGAATTTCGGCTCTGTGTTCAGCGGCAGAAATAAAAACAACGAACCCGAAGTGAAATTCGAAGAAGAAACCATCGTAGAAGAATAATCGGCGGAAAGGGGAGGGATCCCATGAAAGTTCTGATCGAATATTATGATAAGGATGTGCTGAAAAATATCGTTGCACCTCTGACCCTGCAGCCCGACGTGGTGGTCTATCTCCACGATAAGGGCATGACGGATAAAAATGTGTTCCGTTCTCTGCAGACCTGTTTTGAAAAAAGCATGCCCCATATCAAACTGGAAAGTATCCCCGTGGATATCCGCTCCGTGGAAAAACTGCGGCAGGCCACCTGTCGGGTGGTGGAACGCTATGGCGCGGAAAACTGCACGCTGGAGATGACCGGCGGCAGCGAATTGATGATGATCGCCGGATATAAGGCGGGATTGCAGACGGGGATGCGCATGGTACATACAGATCTGGTGGAACGACGGATCAACGACATAGAGACCGACGAAAAGGTCTGCGATACCGTTACGCTGACCCTGGAAAATTTTCTGGATGCCAAGGGTGCGGAACTGATGGGCGAATCCCATCGTCCCCCTCAGCCGGAAAGATATGAAGCCATCCGTAAAATGGCCCAGTATCTCTTCCGCAATCTGCCCGAATGGAAAGGCACCTGCAGCTGGATGCAGACGGTGGCCAGCCGCGGTCTGCCCCATGAACTGCAGATGGACAGCCTGCGTAAGGTGACCCAGAAAAACGGCAGAGAAGTATGGGCAGGGGAAGAAGTTCTGATGGAATTCCAGAAGAACGGCTTTATCGAAGATCTGAAAATGGCGAGAAATCACGTTTCCTTCCGTTTCTGCTCTATGGAGGATAAGCAGTACTGCATCAGCTATGGCGTGTGGCTGGAACTGCATGTCTATGTGGCGGCGGCCTCCAGCGGTATGTTTGACGATGTAAAACTGGGAACGATGATCGACTGGGATATCTATGACGGCACCCGCATGGGCGGCAACGAGATCGATGTGGTGCTGATGGATGATTCCCTGCCGGTGTTCATTTCCTGCAAATTAAGGGAAGCGGATACGGCGGCGCTGAATGAACTGCTGATCGCGAAAAAAAGACTGGGCGGCTGGTTCTCCAAAGGGCTGATCGCCACATACAGCAAGGAAAAAGACGAAAAAACCGGTACATATCTGCGCTGCAAGGAACTGGGGCTGGAAATGCTGGATGCCAGAGATATCCTTGCGGAGGATTTCAGCGACAGGCTGGTAAAGGCTATCCGTGAACATGATTTAGTGAGTCTGAAATGGAAGAAAGTGTGAGAGGAGGGGAGCGCCTTGGCGAAGAAAAACACAAGAAATACCAGAAGCCGTATCGTTTCGGCGGCGTGGAAACTGTTTTACGAACAGGGCTATGATGATACCACGGTGGAAGAGATCGTGGAGGAATCCGGCACATCCAAGGGCTCTTTCTATCACTATTTCAGCGGAAAGGATGCCCTTTTGAGTTCCCTTTCCGACCTGTTTGATGACAAATATCAGGAACTGATCCCTACTTTGGAAGAGGGAATGGACAGTTTCGAGAAACTGATGTATCTGAATCAGGAGCTCTTTCTGATGATCGATAACAGCGTTTCTCTGGATCTGGTAGCGCGGATGTATTCCTCTCAGCTGGTGACGGCAGGGGAAAAACATCTGATGGATCATAACCGTGTCTATTATAAACTGCTCCGTCAGATCGTTTCCGAAGGACAGAAAAAGGGAGAACTGCGGTCGGACGCGGCGGTCAATGAGATCGTAAAGGCCTATGCCCTCTGCGAACGAGCTCTTATTTATGACTGGTGCATCTCAAACGGGGACTACTCTCTGAGTCAGTATGCAAAGACCATGATGCCCATTTTTCTGGGGAATTTCCGCGCAGAACGGACATAAAAAGAAGAAAATTTTAAAGAATATTTTTTGAATAAAAAATCGTTCTGGAAATCGTACAGCCAATAAATGTTGAATATTCAATATTTATGGCTGTTTTTTGTTTTTATCGTTCAGTTTATGTGCAAACTAAATTCTGTATTTCGTTCTAGTGAAAAGTATGATAGACTGTCCAAAGTGAAAAGAATAAGAAAGAAGGTATGAACACAATGACAACAGCACATATCATTATGCTGATCACCATTGCCATCTACCTGATCGGTATGGTCGGCATCGGTATTTATTGCTCCAAAGACAACGAAACAGTTGGTGACTTTTATCTGGGCGGCAGAAAGATGGGCCCCATCGTAACTGCCATGTCCGCTGAAGCGGCGGATATGTCCAGCTGGCTCCTGATGGGTCTGCCCGGCGTAGCGTATATTGCCGGTATCGCAGAACCTGCATGGACAGCCATCGGTCTGGCGGTTGGTACATACGTGAACTGGCTGATCGTGGCAAAAAGAATCCGTACATACACACACGAAGTAAATGCCATCACTCTGCCTGACTTTTTCTCCCTGAGATACAGAGATGACAAAAATATTCTGATGGCCATCGCAGCACTGGTGATCATCGTTTTCTTCGTTCCCTACACAGCTTCCGGCTTTGCAGCCTGCGGTAAGCTGTTCTCCTCTATCTTTGCCATTGACTATCATGTGGCAATGATCATCTCTGCCATTGTTATCGTAGCATATACAGTAACAGGCGGTTTTCTGGCAGCTTCCATGACAGATATGATCCAGTCCGTAGTAATGAGTATCGCTCTGCTGGTCGTTGTTCTGTTTGGTGTGCATGTAGCAGGCGGCTGGGATGCCGTAGCGGCAAATGCAAACGGCATGGTAGACTATCTGAGCCTGACAGCAAGCCATAATGCAGAAACAGGTACAGTAACACCCTATGGCACACTGACCATCGCTTCCACACTGGCATGGGGTCTGGGTTACTTTGGTATGCCTCATATCCTGCTGCGTTTCATGGCTATCGAAGACAGAGAAAAACTGAAAATGTCCAGAAGAATCGCGACTGTATGGGTAGTGATCTCCATGGCGGTTGCAGTTGTGATCGGTGTGGTTGGTAATGCGGTATCC
>NZ_JBGVHV010000154.1:0-12902 GCF_045122575.1 Anaerotignum sp.
GCCTCTGCAGATCGATACCACAGACGTTGTGGCGATGGAACAGGCGCTGAGAAGATATAATGGTAAAGCCATGATCAATTCTGTCAACGGCAAGGAAGAAAATATGAAGGCCATCTTCCCTCTGGTGAAAAAATACGGTGGCCTGGTGGTCGCTCTGACGCTGGATGAAAACGGGATTCCTGATACCGCGGCGGAACGTGTTGCCATTGCAGAAAAAATTCTGAAAACAGCGGAAAGCTATGGCATCGAAAAGAAAGATATCATTTTTGATACACTGGCCATGGCCATTTCCGCAGACCCCAATGCGGCTTTTGCCACAGTAAATTCTCTGAAAGAAATTAAAACACGTCTGGGCTGTCATACTTCTCTGGGCGTTTCCAATATTTCCTTTGGTCTGCCCAACAGGGATTTTGTGACCAGCACCTTCTTTGCTATGGCGCTGGAAAATGGGCTGTCTGCGGCAATTATGAATCCTCATTCCGCAGATATGATGAAGACATATTACGCATATCGTGCCCTGCATGGATATGATGAAAACTGTACAGACTATATCAACTTTGCATCCAATTTCGTTCCTGCGGCAGCAACAGGGGCGGCTGCGCCTCAGCCTGCGGCAAATCAGCAGGAATTCAAATCTGCTCTGCAGAAAGCCGTTGTAAAAGGGCTGAAAGAACAGGCGGGGGAACTGACAGGGAAACTGCTGGAAGAAACAGCCCCTCTGGAAATTGTACAGAATGAGATCATCCCTGCGCTGGATATCGTGGGCAAGGGCTATGAACAGAAAACTGTTTACCTGCCTCAGCTTTTGATGGCGGCGGAAGCGGCAAAGAGTGCCTTTGAAAAGATCAAGGCGGCTATGTCCACAGGCAACGGCGGCACAGCGGCGAAATGTGCCTTCGTGCTGGCAACAGTAAAAGGGGATATCCACGATATCGGTAAAAATATTGTTAAACTCCTGCTGGAAAACTACGGCTTTGACGTTGTGGATCTGGGCAGAGATGTGGCGCCGGAACTGGTTCTGGAAGAAGTAAAACGTCTCCATGCGCCTATGTGCGGCCTGAGTGCCCTGATGACAACGACGGTACCTGCCATGGAAGAAACCATCAAACTGATTCACGCAGAAGCACCCTGGTGCAAGGTGGTCGTTGGCGGCGCGGTTCTGACACAGGATTATGCTGACCGTATCGGTGCGGACAAATATGCGAAAGATGCCATGGAAGCTGTTCGTTATGCAGACGAAGTGAATGCATCTCTGGCAGAATAATTTTCTAAGGCCGAGGAGGGAATAAAATGAAAATGGAAATTCTGACTACCATACTCCTGCCTTTTCTGGGAACAGTCATTGGTTCCGGTTTCGTATTCTTTCTGAAAGGAGAAATGAGCCGCAGGCTGCAGCGTTCTCTGATGGGCTTTGCAGCCGGGGTCATGGTGGCGGCATCGGTCTGGAGTCTCATCATTCCTGCCATGAATCAGTCAGAACACATGGGGAAACTGGCGTTTTTGCCTGCGTTTATCGGCGTTTGGGGCGGTTTTCTGTTTTTGCTGGCACTGGATCATATCATTCCTCATCTGCATCTGAACAGCGATGCTCCTGAAGGGATGAAAAGTGATCTTGGAAAAAATACGATGATGGTATTTGCCGTTGCTCTCCATAATCTGCCGGAGGGCATGGCGGTCGGCGTGGTCGTTGCCGGCTGGCTGACAGGAAATGAGACTATTTCCGCGGCAGCGGCATTGGCTCTTTCTCTTGGGATCGCATTACAGAACCTGCCGGAAGGCGCTATCATTTCCATGCCACTGAAAAGTAATGGCATGAAAAGCAGCAGAGCTTTTGTCTACGGTGCGCTGTCGGGGGCAGTAGAGCCTTTGGGTGCGATCCTGACGATCCTTCTGGCGGCATTTGTGACACCGATCCTGCCTTATATGCTTTCTTTTGCGGCAGGGGCGATGCTCTATGTGGTCGTGGAGGAACTGATCCCTGAAATGTCTGAAGGGGAACACTCCAATATCGGCACGATCTTTTTTGCCGTGGGCTTTTCTCTGATGATGGTATTGGATGTGGCTCTGGGATGAAATAAACAAGAAAATAAGACCTTGCGGTTTATAAAACTGCAGGGTCTTTTTATGTGCGGAAAAGAGATTTTTCAAGAAGCGTATACAGCGGTTTGAACAGTACCAGACACAGAACCACATTACCGATACAGTGGGTGATGTCGAAGCCCAGCCCGGAAACCCAGTAGGAAAAAGCCGCCGCAGGGCCGCCCGTAAGGAGATAGGGCAGGGTGCAGAGGGTGCCGAAGGAAAGGCCGAAGAAACCGGAAAGGATGCTCCAGAAGAGGACGGAGCGGTTTTTCCGCAGGGGCAGACAGACCAGAGCCAGAACCGCCCAGACATACAGATAATTGAAAAACCACATGCCGAAGCCGTACAGAAATCCTTCCAGAAAAACAAAGCAGTAGATCATCCAGAAAACCCGTCTGTCAAAGAAAATGGTATAAAGGATGATGAGCAGACTGATGATCTCAATATTGGGCAGAAAGGACATGATGACCTGTCCCAGAAAGAGAAGGGCGGTCAGCACCCCCATCAGCGCCAGATGGTAGGTTTTGCTGTGAGCCATCAGTATCCCTCCGTCAGTGTCAGTTCGAACTGATCTCCGTCTGCAACAGGAAGGGTATCTGCGCCGCTGTTGACCTGTTCGCCGCCTTTGGTGATGCACCACCACTGCTGGTTGCTGCTGTCTGCGGTTTCGCCGTCAACGGTTGTGATGAAAAGGCCGTAAGAGCCGCTCTCGCCTTCAGCCAGACCATTTTCCAGCAGGACATCTGCCAAATATTCTGCATCGGTCTGATAGGTGAATGTGTTTTCGGTTTGATCAGCGTGGGTGACGATGACATTGATTTCCTTTTCGCCGATATTTGTCTGAGGTTTATTCTGTGTGTAAAAAATACCTGCGGCAGCACAGAGGATCACAAGGACTGCTGCAAGGAAAATATTTCTTTTGTTCATAAAAAAAGCCTCCTTTTCGGTAAATCACCGTTTGGGGGCAACGAAAAAGAAACCCCCGATTTATGCCTTCGGATGTTTGGATATTGTTTCGGACGCGTATTCTGACTTGAGCCGAAATCCTACTCAAAGCCCCTTCCCGAAAATTTCTTCAGTGGTATATGGCTTTTTTCGTTGCTCACACAGCAGGGATAAAACTGTTCCGGAGTCTCACCGGATTCCTGTCCATTTCTTATTTCATCCATCATACAGCGGGAGACGTTTTTTGTCAATTCGTGTAAAAAAAGAAGCCCCTCTTAAGAGGGGCTTGCTTGTTTGGGTTAGTCCAGATCAGCATCGATTTCTACGATGAAACCATCTTTATCCAGTTTGATTTCCATAGTAAATACATCATCATCCAGATCGGTATCATCATCATCAAGCCATACGTCAAAGAAATCGTACAGATCATCAACATTGTTCAGACCTTTTACATTGATGTCTTTTACATCGTCTTCCCAGTCTTCTTCTTCGTCTTCATCATCTCTGTCGTATTTTGTGAAGTAATATTTGGTGGTAGCTTTGCTCTTTTTGCCTTTCAGCTTCAGGTGGTCATCGCCAAAGCCGGTCAGGACGCCTTTTGTTATCGTTACCTTACCTGTGATTTCGGTCACTTCATCATCATCAACGACCAGTTCTACATCAATGGTTTTGCCGTCTTTGAATGCATTGTACAGTTCTTCCCAGCTATCCAGTTTTGTGTTGCCGTCCTGTACTTCGATTTCTACATCGTCTGCATCTTTTGCTTTGAAGGTATCGCCGTCTACTTTGATGTCGCCATCTTCGTCATCTTCATCGTAAGTCATGTTCTGGATTTTACCGCTTACTTCGTCATCATCATCATCGTCGTCATAAGCTTCGGTGTAGATGTAGATTTTTGTTGCATAGTCATCATCGTCATCATCCAGCACCAGAATGGCTTCCAGTACTTCGTCATCATCTTCTGCTTCTTCGAATGCTTCTAACAGGTCTTCCCCGTCAGCGCTCTTGTCATCGATTTTGATGGTAGTATCGTCATCAAAGTTATATTTTTTGCTGCCGATCTTGATTTTACCTTCTTCGTCATCCTCATCATATTCTACATCAGCAACATCGCCTTTTTTGTCGCCTTTGGGCTTACTGCTGCTGCTTTTGCTGTCTTCTTCGATAGAGCCGACGATTTTGGTGAGTTTGTCTTTGGAATTCAGTGTCAGTTCTACTTCGATTTCCTTGTCGTCATCTTTGCATTCTTCGAACAGTTCCAGCAGTTCTTCCCAGTCATATTCTTCTTCGTCACCGTCTTCATCTTCGATTTTGATGGTCACGTCATTGACATCGGAAACGTGGTATACGCTCTTATCGTTGATTTCGATTTTACCGTCTTCATCTTCGTCATCGTAATCCATATCAGTGATGACGCCTTCAGTATCTTTTTTCGTATCTTCTTTTTTCGCACTGTCAGATGTAACGGTCAGTTTTGTGACACGGTTGCTTTCGTTCAGCGTAACAACTGCACTCATGGCGCTGCCGTCTTTGAACAGTTCTGCTACTTCTGCGACACTGGAAGAATCGCCGTTCAGCGTAACGGGGATGCTGGCAGAAGTATACAGATAGTAAGCGTTGCTGTTTTCAAAGTTTACATAGAAATTTGTCAGCGCTGCGACTTTGCCGGACTGGCTGGAGGAAACAGGAGTGGAAGGTGTTTCCACTGCAGCGGCGCTATTCAGTTTTTCGTACAGATTTGTTACCATAACGGCTGTTTCTGTACGGTTCAGTGTTTTCTTGGGATTGAATCTGTTGGTATCGTCGCCGTTTACGATTTTCACTTCGTTCAGCAGAGCGATATAAGGTCTTGCATCTGCAGAGATGCTTGCATTATCCACGAATTTTGTAGTGGATGCAGTTGCTTTATAGGAGGGAACACCAACTGTCAGGGCGCGGCCAAGAATTTCCGCAGCCTGTTCTCTGGAAGCGGGCATATTGGTGCCGTTTTTTACGAAATTGCTCAGGTCGGAAATGGAAATGATCCCTTTTTCCAGACAGAAGGAAATGGCAGGGTGTGCCCAATCCTGAATTTTATATGTATTCAGTACAGTTGCCCATTTTTCTGTAACAGAAGCGTCTGCAGAAGCTTTTTTGGTCTGCAGCAGAACTTTATATGCAAACTGACAGGATTCGGATAAAGATACAGTGTCTTTGGGGCGGAAGTAATTTTTGCCGTTGATCGTTTCACCGACTACCAGACCCAGATCGGCAGCTTTATTGATAGATACTTCGGCACCGGGCCAAGGAACCTGATTGATGTCTGCAAAGGTAACAGCCAAAGCAGTCACAGGCTGGAAAGCCAGAAGAGATGCTACCAGAAGGGAAAGGGGTTTTGCGGTTTTACGGTATTTCATAGGGACAACCTCCTTTTGTGTTTTCATATTTTTTTCGTATTATATCAAATATTTTTCCTCTTTGGAACAAGTATATCAATATTATATTATAAAAACCTTTGATTTTTATTAAAAACGGCGAAATTAAGAAAGAATTAAGAATTGTGGAAATCGCTTCCCGGTATATGTTTTTCGGGAAAACATATACTATCCGTAAGATATTACGGGAGGAATGTGTGTGAAAAGGAAAGGGATTTTAGCTGGATTTCTGGCGTTGCTCCTGACGGTGGGGATGGTTTTTCCTGTTTTTGGGGAAGAAACGGCTGCGTTGGAACTGGCAAGCAAAAGTGCCCTTCTGATGGATGCGGCAACGGGAACGATCCTGTATGAAAAAAACAGCCATGAAGCCATGCCGCCGGCCAGTGTAACGAAGGTTATGACGCTGCTGCTGATCTATGAAGCGGAGGAAGGCGGACAATTCCAATGGGAAGACCGTGTGCAGGTCAGTGAACATGCGGCGTCCATGGGAGGTTCTCAGGTCTTTCTGGAGCCGGGAGAGACCCAGACGGTGGCAGATATGACCAAATGTATTGCCATTGCATCCGCTAATGATGCAGCTGTTGCCATGGCAGAATTTGTGGCAGGCAGCGAGGAAGCCTTTGTAGAGCGGATGAACCAGAAGGCAGAAGAACTGGGGATGACGGATACGCATTTTGAAAATGCCTGCGGTCTGGATACGGATGGACATGAGACCAGTGCCTACGATATTGCACTGATGAGCAGGGAGCTGATGACCCGCTTTCCTGAGGTCAGAGACTATACCACCACGTGGCAGGATACGATCGTACATAAGACGCGCAAGGGCGAATCGGAATTTGGTCTGACCAACACGAATAAGCTCATCAAATGGTACGAAGGAGCCACCGGTCTGAAAACCGGCTCCACGGGAAAGGCCCTCTATTGTCTTTCCGGCACGGCGGAGAGGAATGGGCTGCATCTGATCGCAGTGGTCATGGCGGCACCGGATTTTAAGGTGCGGTTTCAGGAGACTATGAAGCTGCTGGACTATGGCTTTGCCAATTACAGCGCGGAAAAAGGGCTGTCCGCAGGCGAAAAGATGGCGGAAATTCCCGTAACGAAGGGGATGGCTGATACGGTCAGCGCCATCGTGAAAGAGGAAATTTCTTTTTTGCTGAAAAAAGACGGAGGGAAAGAGTGGGAAACGACGACAGAAACCCTTCCTGTGCTGCATGCACCGGTGCAGAAAGGCGAGAAGGTGGGGGAAGTGATCTATCTGATCAACGGAGCAGAAGTCGGACGAACGGATCTGATCGCGGCGGAAGAAGTAGAAAAGGCTGATATCGGTACCATGCTGGAACGTATGCTGAAGATATGGTTCTGATCTTTCTTTGAAAAATTTCCAGACTCCCAAAGGAATGATGCTGGCGGGCTTTGTATGATTCTGGCGTTTTTGGGCGGAATATCGAAGTTCGAAAGGGGAAAAAGTAACTGAGGAACAGAAAGTGCGCATATTTGTTCCAAAATTTACAATTTGGGAGTGGAGTTGATGCAGCAGAAAAAAAGAAATCATTTTTTTGCAGTATACCCGAAGGGACTTTTTTTGATACCATTTTTCTGCCTTTCCCTTTTTCTGCAGATGGCGCAGGCGGCAGAAATGCTGGTGCCTGTGGGGAAGACCGTTGGCGTTACCATGGATACCCAGGGGCTGTTGGTCTTGGGCACAGGCAGCGTGGATGGGGAAAATGACCGCATCTATACGCCCTGTAAAGGCATATTGCAGGCGGGCGACCTGCTGCTGGAAGCCGATGGGCAGACGCTGGAAAATAAGGAAATTTTTCTGGAAGCGGTGG
This sequence comes from Anaerotignum sp., assembly GCF_045122575.1. GTDB lineage: Bacteria > Bacillota > Clostridia > Lachnospirales > Anaerotignaceae > Anaerotignum_A. The sequence continues at coordinate 7,274 of NZ_JBGVHV010000154.1, forward strand.
AAAAAAGCGGCGGGGAAACTATATCGCTGCGGCTGCAGCGGGATGGCAGGGAGAAGAAAGTTGCTGTGACCCCGGTTTTCAGCACGGCAGACGGCACCTATAAGATCGGTGCATGGATACGGGACAGTATTCAGGGGATCGGTACCGTGACCTATTATGATCCCAACGACCAGACCTTCGGGGCTTTGGGACACGGGGTATATGATGTGGACACGGGGGAACTGATGCAGATCCGGGAAGGTGCGCTGGTTTCGGTGGAGCTGACGGAAATCGTCAAAGGGCAGAAGGGGAAAGCCGGAGAACTGACGGGGAAAATAGAACTGCAGGAAAAATTTGCCCGCATCGATGAAAATACGGAAGCGGGTATTTTTGGCAGTATCAGTACAGCTGTTTTTGATGGGGAGGCTCTGCCTGTAGCAGCAGCGGCAGAGATCAGAAAAGGGAAAGCCCATATCCTTTCTGATCTGGAAGGAAAAGGAGTAAAGGCTTACGAAGTACGGATCGAAAGCCTGCGGAAGGACGGCGGAAAAGCCCATAAGGATATGACCATCCGCATCACGGATGAGCGTCTGTTGGAACTGACGGGCGGTATCGTGCAGGGTACCAGCGGCAGCCCCATCATCCAGAATGGCAAACTGGTGGGCGCGGTGACTCATGTGATGGTGAATGATCCAACCAGAGGGTATGGGATTTTTATGGAGCACATGCTGGAACAGGAAAAATCTTAAAATTCCCTTAAAACTGCTAAAAAACTTGACAAATCAACCATTCAGAGATATCATCAAAAAGTAGTCTTGTTTATTTTATGTCCTTTGCAGATTGCTGCAAAGGACGTTTTTTGTTCCATATGAAGCTTTAAATATCACAGAAGAAAGCGGGATATAACAAGGAGTTTGATACAAATGAAAAAGATCAGAATCAAGAAGCCGGATATCAAAGCCGGAGTACAGAAACTGAAAACACTGAAATGGTCGGATGTGAAAGCAGGCTATCAAAAAAGCAGGCAATTACGTGCCGAAAAAATGGAAGCTTTCCGAAATAGTGCCGCATGGAAAAAGATGCAGGCAGTTAATGCGCAGATGAATCGTTTTTCTCTGATCCTTCACGGGATCTGGGCCATCATCATCAACTATATCATTGAAGCCATGTCCCGTCATTCGGTGATGGCGGCGTGGGAATATTCCAGGATCTCCACAAAGGCATTCCTGTATAACGCCTTTATGATCTTTGTCACATTTTCCGTTGTGTATTTGTTCAAACGGAGAGCCTTTACCCGTATCATTATCAGTATCCTCTGGTTTGTGCTGGGGATCGTCAACGGGGTCATGCTTTCCAGACGTGTCACGCCGTTTAATGCCCAGGACCTGAAAACCGTAGCAGAGGGGCTTTCCCTGTTCACGAATTATTTTAGCGTGCTGGAACTGATCGGTCTGGGGCTGGGAGCTGTGCTGGTCGTTCTTTTTCTGATTTATCTGTGGAAAACAGTGGGTCAGTTCAAAAGAAAGGTCAATTATCTGCTTTCAGCGGCAGTGGTGGCGGCGTCCTTCGGCGGCTATGGCGTGCTGACGGATTATGTCATTGAAAACCGTATCGTTTCCACATATTTTGCAAACATTGCCTTTGCATATCAGGATTATGGTCTGCCTTATTGTTTTGCGGCAAGTATTTTCAATACAGGCATTTCCGAGCCCAACGGCTATACGGAAGAAATGGTGGCAGAAATCACCAATGACAGCGAGATCGTGAAAAGCACAGCAGACACAGACCTGATGCCCAACGTACTTTTTGTACAGCTGGAATCCTTCTTTGATACTTCTGAATTTAAAAGTCTGAATACGACCATCGACCCTCTGCCCAATCTGAGAAAGATGGCAGAAGAATATTCCTCCGGCTATTGTCAGGTGCCTTCCATCGGTGCCGGCACAGCAAATACGGAATTTGAAGTCATCACAGGGATGAACCTGAGATATTTCGGCCCCGGGGAATATCCTTACAAAACATATCTGAAAGAAAGAACGGCAGAAAGTGCGGCAACAGCCTTCAAATCCTTTGGCTATGGTGCCCACGCCATCCATAACCACAGCGGTAATTTTTACAGCCGTGCGAAGGTTTTCAACAATATCGGTTTTGACACCTTTGTGTGTAAGGAATTCATGAATTTTGACACCACACCCAATGGCTGGGCGAAGGATGAAGTGCTGCTGGAACATATCAATGACTGTCTGGATTCTACAGAACAGCAGGACTTTGTATTTACGATCACCGTACAGGGTCACGGCAGCTATCCTGAGAAAAAAGTGCTCAAAGATCCTCATCTGTATGCATGGGGCACAGAATCTGCGAAAAAGAACAACCAGTGGACATACTACGCAAATCAGGTCTACGAAATGGATACTTTCGCAAAGAATCTGGTGGATATGATGGAAAAACGCGGCGAGCCTGCGGTAGTCGTATTCTATGGGGACCATTTGCCTACACTGGGTCTGGCAGAAGCGGATATGAAGAGCGAAAGCCTGTTCAATACAAATTATGTGATCTGGGATAATATTGGTCTGAAGAAGGAAGACGGAACGATTCCTACCTACCAGCTCATGGCGGAAGTGATGGACCGTATCGGTCTGCACAGCGGTACCATCTTCAATTATCATCAGCAAAGAAAAGACACAGAAGTGGTCGATTATCTGATGGATCTGGAATTGCTGCAGTATGATCTGCTTTACGGCAAACAGTATACCTATAAAGGCGAGCCTGTGATCACGGAAGGAAATATTGAAATGGGTGTTCGTGATTCGGAAATACTGTATCTGAGCGAAAGTCTGGACGGGGAATATACCATTGTCGGGAACAACTTTACCAAATGGACGTATGTGTATATCAATGGTGAAAAACAGTCCAGAAAGTTTGTAAACGAAAATACCCTCAAACTGAAAAAGAGTCATCTGGAAGACTGGGATGTTGTGACCATCAGTCAGGTTGGTTCCAGCAATACCATCTTCAGAACTTCTGAAGAATATGTATATCTGGAGGGCAGACTGGTGCCTTATACAGAGGAACTGAAAACAGAAAAGATGCTGTTGGATTATGACGGTGACCCTGCAAAGGCAGCAGCGGAAATTCGTCAGAGAAACAGAGAACTGAAGCGAGCAGAACTCAAAGTAGAATAATAGAAACCGAAAAGGTGTATATCAGAAGATATGCACCTTTTTTTTCATAACAGGAAAAATATGGAAGTTTGTGAAAACCATTGACATGGTTTTCAGAACCATGTAATATATTCCCAGAAAATACTTGGAAATCAAGCAGGAGAGAGGGTATATCATGAAAAAAATCATTCTGTTAGCTGAAACAGGCTCTGATGTGAATGCGGAACTGGCAAAAGAATATGGCGTAGAGATCGTTCCCATGCACGTTTCCTTTGATACGGAAACCATGGACGACGGCGCTTTTCCTGTTGAAAAAATCGTGGATTACTATCAGACCACAGGCAAACTGCCTAAGACCAGCGGCAGCACCCCTGAGGATTTTGAAATCGTTTTTGACCGTATCCATGCAGAACATCCCGATGCGCAGATCCTGTATCTGGCATATTCTGCCATTACTACCTGCTCCATGCAGAGCGGCGTGATCGCTGCAGAAGGCAGAGATTATGTGACGATCGTCGATACAAAGCAGGTATCCGCCGGTCAGTGTAATGTGGTCATTGCCATGGCAGAACTGCTGAGAGATCACCCTGATCTGACGATGGAAGAAGCGGTGGAAGCAGCAGAAGACCTGATTTCCCGTGCAAATATGTGCTTCATGCCCGATAATCTGGAATTTTTGCGGGCGGGCGGTCGTGTGAGCAATGTGGCATTTTTAGGGGCGCGTATCCTGAATCTGCATCCCGTGATTGAAATTCTGGACGGTCTGCTGATGGCTACAAAGAAATACCGCGGCAAGATGAACAAAGTGGCAGCTCAGCTGGTGGCTGACTATGCGGAAAAATATGATCTGGACAGAGAATGTCTGTGGCTGGTATATGTCATCGGTTTTTCTGATGAAGTGCGCGCAGTTGTGGAAAATGCGGCTAAGGAAGCAGGCTTCAAGAAAACAAGATGGATTCAGGCTGGCGGCGTAATCACTACCCATGGCGGCCCTGCAGCTTTTGGTCTGGCCGGATTCTCCAGAAAGAAATGATTTTCGTATGTTTTTTATGCCCATCTTCGGATGGGCTCTTTTTTTGCGAAGATTCCTGTGATATAATAATCAGACGGAAAAGTATTACTTAGAATGAAGGAGAACGTTCATGTCTAATTATTTGATTGTACCGGAAGTTGTTTATATGATTCTGCTGCTGTGCAGCTGGGTTGTGGCTATGTTTTCCGGTATTGCATTCGTATACGGAATCTTTATGAAAAAAACAAAACAGATGATCCTTCCTTGGGTAGGTGTTTTTGTCTGCTGTCTGGTGTTGGTATTTCTGCTGATGAAAGGCTTTATTGTGCCGCAGAGCATGATCGGTTAAGGTATGAAGATGACGGAAGAACAGTGGGATAAAAAACTGAGGATACATACCACCGGCAGGCTGGATGATCATGCCGATCAATATCGTTATCCCTACGAGCCGACACCTTATACGGTTCTGGAGCGACTGGTGGAAAGCGGATATATCAAGGGGGAAAATATCCTCATTGACTATGGCTGCGGAAAGGGACGCGTGGGCTTTTTTCTCTATTATGCCCTCGGCTGCAGAACGATTGGTCTGGAATATGATGCTGCTATTTTTGCGCAGGCGGAGGAAAACAAAGGAACGGCAGCAAAAGGGCAGGGGGTATCTTTTTATCATGCGGATGCGGCGGAATTTCCGGTGGTGAAAGCAGACTGTTTTTATTTTTTCAATCCTTTTTCGGTGCAAGTTTTGCAGAGCGTTATGGGGCGCATCATGGAATCCTATTATGAAAATCCCAGAAAAATGCGTCTGTTTTTTTATTACCCTAATGATGCCTATCTGGTTTATCTGATGACCATGTATGCCTTGCATTTTGTAGAGGAAATAGATTGCCGTGATCTTTTTCCCGGAAAAGATGAGAGAGAACGGATCCTGATATTTGAAATAAACTGAGAGACCTTTGCAGATGCAGAGGTCTTTTTTATGGGCGATTGTCATTTGGGAAGAAAAAGAGGCATTTCGCGCCCGAAAAGGTGCTGTCTGTCCAAATCGGTAGAAAAAGCAATTTTCGAGGTCTATAATGGGTTTTGACAGAGAAAGCGGAAGGGAAGCCGATTTTTCTGCAGAAAAAAATAAGAAATGGGGTGTCCTTTTATGAAGGAAAACAGAAAAAGCAAAGTGATTTTGGCAGACAGAGACGGCTTCTATCTGCAGCGGTTGAAGCGGTGTCTGGAACGGAAGGGGGAAATGCAGGTGCTGGGGATGACAGACAGCGGCCCGACATTGCTGGAAATGGCAAAAGACCTGCACCCGGACGTGATCCTGATGGATATTCTGCTGAGTGAGCGGGATGGGTTCTGGGTACTGGAAAATCTGAGAAAGGAAGGAATCGGCGGGGTCTGCATTATGATCTCTGCCATCGACAGTGATAAGCTGGTGCGGCAGGCCATTTCCTTAGGAGCGGAATATTATATGGCGAAG
>NZ_JBGVHV010000155.1:0-9820 GCF_045122575.1 Anaerotignum sp.
CTGGCGTAACCATCCAGAAGAACTGGATCATCTGATGCCTTGGGCTGCGGCGGTTCAGGCAGAATGTAAGTAAAAAATATAGGATGGCATTATACGCCATCCTTTTCATGTTTCAAGACACTCTGTTGTTAACCGCTTACCAAAAACAGGCTTAGACGATTGGTCTAAGTCTGTTTTTTTTACATAGACTTGTACCAAGGAGTTGGTACGATGAAAAAATGGATCATAACAGCATTGAGCATGATTTTTTTGACGGGATGTTCTATGGCAGAACAACCGCTCCTGCGGGCACAGACGGGGCATATTGGCGCGGATACGGCGGTTTCCAGAGAGATGGCGGCAAAGACCATCGGGATGGCCTTTTATTCTGCAGGGGAAATGGAATCGCTGGAGGTGGATTTCTCCGATGTGGAGGAAGGAGACTGGGCTTATCCCTATATCGCCGCCTGTGTGGCACAGGGCTTTTTTGCTGGCAGCGAGGAGGGGACGTTTCGTCCGCAGGATGATCTGACCCTTTGGGAGGCCCAAGCCCTGATGGACAGGCTGGCGCCGCAGTATGACAGCCGTATCGTCCTGACGGAGGAAAACAAAAATATGGCCATATCCTACGAGCTTTGGCTGCAGCTTTTGGAAACGGCACTGCAGGCAAGGAGGGGAGAGGATAGTCTGGATTCCTATGGGTTTCGGACGCAGAATACCGTGCTGCTTTCTGAGGAAGGGCTTTGTGACACGGGAAAATTTACGGCTGTGGGGATCGACCTGCAGCCCTACCAAAACAGCCGGATCACCTTCTGGGAAAAGGACGGAGAAATCGTGGGACTGCTGACAGTGGAAGCCATTTCTCCTGTGATACAGAATGTGTACTGCAGGAAAGAGGACGGGAAACTGCTTCTGGAAACGGGAGTCGGCGCGGTGGCCTTTTCCTATAGAGGGGATCTGGAAGAAGGTATTTGCGATGTAAAGCTGGAAGATGGAAGGGTGTCGGAAGTGACCCCTGTGGCTTCTCTGGGGCAGTGTACGGTGAAACGAGTCAGCAAGGATGAAATCTATCTGGCGGAAAAAGGCGGGCGGAAATGGGCGGAAAACGCCCGTATTTACGATGCCTGTGGGACAGTACAGCAGGCGGATTTTTCGGATTTGATCTGTGGCTCGGATGGCGGGGAATATTACCAAAAAGAAGGGGAAATCTGTGCTGCTGTGATCCGCGAGGGGGCCGTTCTGGAAAATATGCGTATCTTTCTGAAGGGGGAAGAACAAAAAACAGTGACCCTTTCTGCGGAAAAAGGATTTTCCCTTTCCAATGGAGCGGCGAAGAAGGATTTTTCGGCAGGGGAAAAGGCAACTCTGTCCGCGGATCTGCCGTGGTTTGATCATGGGATCCTGACGGCGAAAGCAGAGAGTCCCATCCGTATCGACTTCGCAGATGGAACGTCTTACCGATATGAAGGGGTTCTGGAGATGGAACGGCGGGGAGAAAACAGCTTTTCCGTTATCAATGAAGTGCCTCTGGAACGATATCTGCTGGGCGTAGTGCCCAATGAGATGCCGACCTCCTTCGGGCAGACAGCCTTGGAAGCGCAGGCCATCACTGCCCGCAGTTATGCCTATAACCAGTTTTACGGCAATACCTATTGCGGTTATGGTGCTCATGTGGTGGATACGGTGGCCAGTCAGGTATATTTGGGCTATGAAGCAAACAAGACGGCGGAGGCGGCTGTAAAGGCTACAGAGGGGCTATGTGCGGTAACGGAGGAAGGTACGGTGGCGCAGACTTACTTTTATTCCACTTCCTGCGGTTTTGGGGCAGGCAGCGAGGAGGTCTGGTCGGCGAACGGCACCTTCGCAGGAGTAGAAAAAGAATATCTGCAGCCGAAAAAATACGGGGATTTTGAAACTCCGCATACAGAGGAAGCGTGGCTTGCCTTTTGGCAGGATTGGGAACAGGAAGGCTATGACATGGCTTCTCCCTGGTATCGTTGGAAGGTTTATTTCGGCTGCGGGCAGCTGACAGAGATCCTGCAGAAAACGCTGACAAACGTCTCCAATAAAGTTGTGGAAGGGAACCTATCGGAACTGGGAAAACTGCAGGGGATCGCCGTGACCCGACGGGGCGAAGGCGGGATAGCCATGGAACTGACCCTGACCTTTGCAAAAGGGAAGGTGACGGTAAAAACGGAAAATGCTATCCGAAAAGTGCTTTCTCCCACAAAACTGACCATTGGCGAACCCATTTACCTGCAGCGAAAAGGCGGAGATTCTCTAACGGGAAATACGATGCTGCCCAGCGGTTTTTTTGCGGTAAAGGAAATGAAAAATGAGAAAGGGGAACTGACAGGCATTGCCCTTTACGGCGGCGGAAACGGACATGGAGTCGGTATGAGCCAGTATGGGGCAAAGGGTCTGGCCAAGGCAGGAAAAACAGTAGAGGAGATCATTGAATATTATTTCCAGGGAACAACAGTGGAACGGGTGTTGTAAAGGAGGCTGTTTCCGCAACTGCTTTTCCTGATAGTTTCATAGAAAACAAAAAAACCATCCTCTTTCCGAGGATGGTTCTGTTTTTATCTCAGTGCGATATAAGTTTTGATGACTTCTACGATCTTATCTAGATCCATTCTGGAAGTATTCAGGATCAGGTCGTAGTTTTCTGCTTTACCCCATTTTTCTCCGGTAAAGTAGTTATAGTAGTTGGCACGGCGTTTGTCTGTTTTCACGACCATTGCCTCTGCACCTTCCGCATCCTGACCATAGGTGTCGATGGCACGTTTTACACGGTCGGGCAGATCAGCCTGCAGGAATACGTTGATGACATTGGGATTGTCCTGCAGCACATGGTTTGCGGAACGGCCAACAATAACACAAGGACCTTCTGCTGCCACTTCTTTGATGACCTGAGACTGTACCAGAAAGATTTTTTCGTTCAGGGGCAGACCTGCGGAATCCAGACTGGGGGTCAGGCTGGTCAGAGAGAAGAACAGATTGCCGAAGGATGTTTTTTCCGCATCCTTGAAGCATTCAACGGAAAGACCTGTTTTTTCCGCTGCCATGGTGATCAGTTCATTATCATAGAAGGGGATGCCCAGTGCATCGGCCAGTTTCTGTGCTACGATCCTGCCGCCGCTGCCATACTGACGGCTGATGGTGATGACTTTATTCTGGTTCATGCTAACCACTCCTTATCATGCAGAAATAAACGTATTTCTGTAAATTTTATTTTCATAATAAATAGATTATATTACTTTTTCCGGCACAAGGCAAGGCAGATTTTTCCTGCGAAAAATACGTTTTTTTTGCCCGAAAACTTTACTTTTGATGAAAATGTGATTATTATAATAAAGATGGACAACTATGGCTATAAACATAGAAATATATATTTAAGTAAGGAGATAGAATCATGAGTGAAGCTTTGACAGGATTGAAAAGAAGCTGCATGTGTGCAAACGTGAGCGAAGCAATGATCGGTCAGGAAGTAACAGTGATGGGCTGGGTACAGCGCCGTCGTGACCTGGGTCAGCTGATCTTTATTGCACTGAGAGACAAAACAGGTCTGGTGCAGATCGCTATTGACGAAAACACAGCAGAAAAGGAACTGTTTGCAAAAGCAGAAACTGTTCGCAGTGAATATGTACTGGCAGTCAGAGGTGAGGTTGCAGCAAGAACAGAAGGCAACATCAACCCTAACATGAAAACAGGTAAAATCGAAATCATTGCAAAGGAACTGCGTATCCTTTCCGACTCCGAAACAACACCTTTCCAGATCGAAGACAACATCACAGTAAAAGATGATCTGCGTCTGAAATATCGTTATCTGGATCTGAGAAGACCTTCTCAGCTGAACAATCTGGTGCTGCGCCACAAAGTAGCACAGGTGATGAGAAACTTCCTGGATCAGGAAAACTTCCTGGAAATCGAAACACCTATCCTGGGTAAATCCACACCTGAAGGTGCAAGAGACTATCTGGTACCTTCCCGTGTACATCCAGGCAACTTCTACGGTCTGCCCCAGTCCCCTCAGCTGTACAAACAGCTTTTGATGGTATCCGGTATGGACAGATACTATCAGATCGCAAAATGCTTCCGTGACGAAGACCTGAGAGCAGACAGACAGCCTGAATTCACACAGGTGGATATGGAACTGTCCTTCGTAGATATCGAAGATATCATGGATATCAACGAAAGAATGATGCAGAAGGTATTCAAAGATCTGATGAACGTAGACATCCAGCTGCCTCTGCCCAGAATGACTTACGCAGAAGCGATGGAACGTTTCGGTTCCGATAAACCCGACGTACGTTTCGGTATGGAACTGAAAAACATTTCCGAAGTGGTTCGCGGTACAGAATTTGTTGTATTCAAATCCGCACTGGAAGCAGGCGGCAGCGTAAGAGCCATCAATGCAAAAGGCTGCGGTTCCTTCCCCAGAAAGAAAATCGATTCTCTGGTTGAATTTGTAAAAACATACAGAGCAAAAGGTCTGGCTTGGATCGTTGTAAACGAAGACGGCACACTGAAATCCCAGATCGCAAAATTCTTCACACCTGAAAAACTGCAGGAAATCGTAGACGCTATGGAAGGTCAGCCCGGCGACCTGATCCTGATCTGTGCTGATCAGGATAAAGTGGTATTTGACTCTCTGGGTGCCCTGCGTCTGGAACTGAGTAAAATGCTGGAACTGACAAGACCCGACGATTTCGCATTCCTGTGGATCACAGAATTCCCTATGCTGGAATGGGACGAAGAAGAAAACAGATTCGTTGCAGTTCACCATCCTTTCACAGCACCTATGGATGAAGATCTGGAACTGATCGATACAAACCCCGGTGCCGTTCGTGCAAAAGCATACGATATCGTTCTGAACGGTTACGAACTGGGCGGCGGCTCCATCAGAATCCACCGCAGAGAAATTCAGCAGAAAATGTTTGAACTGCTGGGCTTCACACAGGAAGATGCACAGGAAAGATTCGGCTTCCTGCTGGATGCTTTCAAATACGGTGTTCCCCCTCACGGTGGTCTGGCCTTCGGTCTGGACAGAATCATCATGCTGATGAGCGGCGCTACATCCATCCGTGACGTTATCGCATTCCCTAAAGTAAAAGATGCTTCCTGCCCTATGACAGATGCACCCGGCGTTGTAGAAGAAAAACAGCTGGATGAACTGGGGATCGCAATCAAAGAAGCAGAAGAACCTGCGGCAGAAGAATAATTCTGAAAAAGAACAGTGCGGAGCAGGAACGCATACTCCGCCTGTTTTTTCAAATATTGACGAAGGGAAAGCCTGAAGTCAACATAGTGGTATAAATTTTTAGATTGGTGTTCAGAATAATAAAGGAGCATGCAAATGAAGACAGTGGAAGAATACAACAGTAAGATCAAAAGAATCCTTATTACTGAAGATGAAATTAAAGAGGCTATTGCGAAAGTAGGTAAGGAAATCAGCGATTCCTATGATGGCAGACCGATCCTGCTGGTAAGTATCCTGAAAGGTGCTTTTGTGTTCATGGCGGATCTGTGCCGTGCCATCACAGTACCCTGTGAAATTGGCTTTATGGCGGCAAAAAGCTATTACAACGGTACCGTTTCTACAGGTGCTGTTAAAATCACAATGGATCTGGATCAGGATGTCAGCAATTATCATGTGATTATTGTAGAAGACATCATTGATACAGGCAGAACACTGAATGACGTTGTGAATCTGCTGAAAACACGTAACCCCATTTCCCTGAAAGTGGTAACACTGCTGGACAAACCCTCCAGACGTGTGGTTGACTTCAAAGCGGATACCGCTCTGTTTACCATTCCCGACCATTTTGTAATTGGGTACGGTCTGGACTGCGGCGAATACTATCGCAACCTGCCTTATATTGCCGAATATAATGAGAAAGGTTAATAACCATGTTAGAAAAATTATTTCAATTAAAAGAAAACAATACAACTGTTAAAACAGAAGTGGCTGCAGGTCTTGCCACATTTATGACAATGGCATACATTCTGGCAGTAAACCCCAGCATCCTGAGTGAAGCGGGGATGGATGCCAATGCGGTTCTGATCGCAACCTGTCTGGCGTCCTTCGTTGGTACTGTATGTATGGCGCTGATGGCAAACCTTCCCTTCGCGTTGTCTGCGGGTATGGGGCTGAATGCGTATCTGGCTTATACCGTCGTTCTGGGGCAGGGGATTTCCTGGCAGATCGCGTTGTTTGCAGTATTTGTTGAAGGGATCATCTTCATCGTCATGTCCCTGACAAATGTACGCGAAGCCATCTTCAATGCCATCCCTCTGACACTGAAAAAAGGGGTTGGCGTTGGTATTGGTCTGTTCATTGCCTTTATCGGCCTGCAGAACTCCGGCCTGTGTGTAGATTCCTCTACACTGGTAACGATCACAAGCTTTACAGAAAACTTCAGCACACACGGTATCTGTGCGCTGCTGACACTGGTAGGCCTGTTGGTAACAGCGGTTCTGCATATCAAAAACATAAGCGGCAGCATCCTGATCGGTATCGTTGTGACATGGGGTCTGGGTATGCTGTGTCAGGCGGCAGGCATCTATGTTCCCAATCCTGAGGTTGGTGCGTACAGCCTGTTCCCTTCCGGTATCATGAGTGCAGACTTCTCCGCGCTGGGCAAAACATTTGGTCAGTGCTTCAGTTTTGATTTCAGCACAGTTGGTATGTTCAACTTCATCGTTATCGTATGCTCCTTCCTGTTTGTTGACCTGTTCGACACACTGGGCACACTGATCGGTGTAAGCACAAAAGCAAATATGCTGGATGAACAGGGCCGTCTGCCTAAAATCAAACCCGCACTGCTGTCTGACGCTATCGCAACATCCGCAGGTGCAGTTCTGGGTACATCCACCACAACAACATTTGTAGAATCTGCTGCCGGTGTAGCAGTTGGCGGCCGTACAGGTCTGACAGCGATGGTAACAGCTGTTCTGTTCCTGCTGGCAACACTGTTCTCCCCTCTGTTCACATCTATCCCTTCTTTTGCAACAGCACCTGCACTGATTTTCGTGGGTTTCCTGATGTTTGAAGGCGTAGCAGAACTGAATTTCAAAGAAGAAAATCTTCCTGAAGTGATCCCCGCATACCTGTGCATTCTGGCAATGCCTCTGTTCTACAGCATTTCTGAAGGTATCTGTATCGGCGTTATTTCTTACGTAGTGATCCATGCGCTGACAGGCAAAGCGAAAAAGGTTGCGCCTCTGATGTATATTCTGGCGATCCTGTTCGTTCTGAAATATGTATTCCTGTAATACGGAAAACGGATAAACAAAAAGCACTCCACTGGAGTGCTTTTTTATTGCGTATCTGTTTTGAATACAGTTAAGGATAATACCATAAACAGTGCCGCCCCTGCCAGAATCTGCAGGGGATAGCCGATGACTGCTGTTTCGGGGATCAGCATGGGCAGGATGCAGAGAGCACCGGCGGGAGGAACGAAAACATTCAGTTTTGTCAGAATCAGGATCATAAAGATACCTGCGAGGATGGCCGCCAGTGTCAGCGGCAGATGCAGAGTCAGTACAATGAAGTATCTGCACAGGGCGCCTGCAAGGCCGCAGAGGGCGATGGCAGAAACGACTTTGACAGGCATCTTTCTGGCACCGCTGCTTCTTTTGGAAAACTCGGTAAAAGCCACCAGAAGGGGCGGCGCAATGGCAAAGCGGCAATCCAGCTGCAAGGCGAGCCATGCCGCGAAGGCAACGAGGAGCAGGCGTTTTACTGCATCCAGCCAATCCTGTTTTTCCGCCTTTACAGGAAGGAAAAGAACAGAAGGCTTTATTTTTGCCTTTTCCAGAATGACATGACAGCCCAGGATCAGTGTTGTCAGCAGAAAGGCTGCAATGGGGTAGACGGCGCTTTCCGTTCCCAGAAGAACGGGAAGGGCGATGGCGGAGATCATAGGTGCAAAGGAGGTGCCGGAGCAGAGATAGACCATTTCTGCGATACCGTAGGCCAGCGTTACCTTGCACCAGACGGGGCCGGGAACAAATATGACGATGCCGACGCCCAGAAGCGCGCAGATCATAATAAAAACAAGGATATGGATGCGGCTGGTATTCCAGCTCATTTTAGGGGCCATCAGTGCGCCGACGGCAATGGCGGTGATCTCAGGGAAAATGATTTCATGCTGATGGAATACTTCTGCTGCGCCTACCATGGCTGCGATGATCAGAAGTACCATGCTGTATATGATATGGTTTTGTTTCATGGTGCCTCCTTATGTAAAAAAAACAGGAAAAAAGCACCCCGAAAGGAGTGCTTTGCAAAACCGGAGCGACGGGATTTGAACCCACGACCTCAGCGACCCGAACGCTGCGCCCTACCAAGCTGGGCCACGCTCCGATATGAATCTGTATAACATAACTATTTTCTTATATTTCTATGAAAAAGTCAAGAACGAGTTTTGTCACTGTCTGTCAATGAAAAACAAAAAGTGGGGCGATGGGATTTCCCATCGCCTGAAACTTTCTTATTCTGCTTCAACCAGTTCGTAAATTTCCTGTGCGGATTTTTTGTAGAACCCTGTTTTTTCATCGCTGACAGATGCTGCTGTGTTGGAATGATAGTACATTTCACAAGCTTCCAGATCGTTCAGTTTGTGTTTTTTCATCAGCAGTGCGATCACTTCTGCAGCCAGAGCGGAACGTTCTTCGTGGTGTGTGTTTTCGCCAACGTCAGAATCACTTTCCAGGCTTGTCAGGCCGTCAACCATACCGATGTAGAAATCGATACCCATTTCGGGGAACAGTTTCTGGCTGTCCAGAATCATTGTCAGGAAGCCTGCTCTTTCAAAAGCAGCAAACACTTTATCACTGGGAATTGCCTTCAGATCGCTGTAATATTCTACGCAGGAAACAACTAAAGTATGCTGATCCATTTTTCTCTCTCCTTTTATTAAAAAAATTCACTAAAAAATATCATAACGCATTTTAGCGATTTTTTCAACAGGTGAAGAAGGAAAACTTGACAAACCGTCATTTTGCGGTATTCTGAAAATAAGGAATGATTTTTGAAAGGAGAACGAACATGGTAAATGTAAGAATAGATGAAAGCCTGAAGGAAAGATGCCCCGATGCGGCGCTGGGGCTTTTGCAGTGTAAAGTAGAAGTATATGCAGACCCTGAAGAATTTCTGGCTATGCTGAATGGCAAAATTACGGAATTATCCGAAGTGGAACTGTCTCAGGCAAACAAAAGAGATAAGATTCAGTCCACCAGAAAAGCATATAAGGCACTGGGCAAGGAACCCAACCGTTACCGTTCTTCTGCAGAAGCCATGTGCAGAAGGATCGCCAAGGAACGCGGCCTGTATTATATCAATAATGTAGTGGATATCAATAACTATCTGTCTATTAAAAGCGGCTATTCCATGGGTACATATGACCTGGCACAGACCAAAGGGGATATCACATGGATGCGCGCGCCCGAAGGCACAGCCTACCGCGGCATTGGCAAGGATGTGCTGAATATCGAATTTCTGCCTGTGCTGTTTGACGAGGAAGGCCCCTTTGGCAACCCCACCAGCGACAATGACAGAACCATGATCACAGATGCAACAAAGGATCTGCTGCTGGTGTATTATGCCTTTGACGGCGACGGCGATCTGTCCGTTCTGCTGGAGGAGGCAAAAGAACTGCTGGAAAAATATGCAGACGGCAAGGATTTTGAATTGAAAATCCTGAAATAAACAAAGGAAGGTGATCGGATGAAAGCCTTTGAAACATTGTATCGGGAATATTATCAGAAAGTGTATGCCTTCCTGTATCGTCTCTGTGCCGATGCTACGCTGGCGGAGGATCTGACCCAGGAAACC
>NZ_JBGVHV010000156.1:0-29885 GCF_045122575.1 Anaerotignum sp.
ATCTGTTCCATTCCTTATGCTGCATCCAATATGAAGCAGCTGATGGATAATGCGGATATGGCGCTGTATCAGGCGAAGCATAGCGGTAAAAATAAAGTCATGATCTACTCCATCGGTGAGGTGGAAGATACGCGTACCAACCAGATGGAAACCGGAACAGGCTATCGTGAGGGCAGTTACTCCGAATATGCATCTACAATCTATGCTCTGACAGCGGCTATCGACACAAAGGATCACTATACGTTTAACCATTCTAAAAATGTAGCGGAATATGCCACAAAACTGGCGAAGGCCTATGGTCTGAACAGTGAAAGTGTATCCATCATCCATGAAGCGGCATTGCTCCATGATATCGGTAAGATCGGCATTCCGGAAAATATTCTGAATAAGCCCGGCAGACTGGAAGCAGAAGAATATGAAGTTATGAAAGAGCATGTGGAAAACTCCATCGGCATCATTCGTCATCTGCCTTCTCTGGACTATGTAATCCCTGCAGTTATCGGTCATCACGAAAGATGGGACGGCAGAGGATATCCCCGCCGCATCGCAGGGGAAGATATTCCTCTTTCTGCCCGTATCCTTTGTATTGCAGACTCCTTTGATGCCATGGTTTCCCGACGCTCCTACAAGGATGCCTACGACACCGAACATGCATTGCGCGTTGTAAGAAGTGAGGCCGGCAGACAGTTTGACCCTCAGCTGGCAGAATTGTTTGTGACATTGGTGGAAAATGGTACGATCAAGGTTTTGAAGAATGAATAAAACGATGATTTGGCAGAACAGACCGGATCATCGTTTTTTTTGTGAAAAATATCTTTAAAAGTGCCTGTTTTTCCTTGAATACAGGCATATTTTTTTCTGAGGAAAGATTGCGTACAAAGGGGTGCAGTGCTATAATATACTGTTGTACGTAAGAGGAAAATAAGACAGGATCGGAGTAAATTTATATGAAGCAGAATATTGAAAATATCAGAAATGTAGCCATCATTGCCCATGTTGACCACGGTAAAACCACACTGGTTGACCAGCTCCTGAAACAGAGCGGTATCTTCCGTTCCAATCAGACTGTACAGGAAAGAGTTATGGATAGCGGTGATATTGAAAGGGAAAGAGGGATCACGATCCTTTCCAAAAACACAGCGGTAAATTATGGTGATATGAAAATCAACATTATCGATACACCCGGCCACGCAGACTTCGGCGGCGAAGTAGAACGTGTACTGAAAATGGTAGACGGCGTTGTTCTGGTAGTAGATGCTTTTGAAGGCCCTATGCCCCAGACAAAATTCGTTCTGCGCAAAGCGCTGGAACTGAACCACCCCGTAGTGGTTTGCGTAAATAAAATTGACAGACCTGAAGCACGTCCTGACGAAGTGATCGATGAAGTTCTGGAACTGTTCATGGAACTGGATGCAAACGACGATCAGCTGGATTCTCCCTTTGTATTCGCTTCTGCAAGAGGCGGCTACGCTTCCGAAGATTCCTCTGCAAGAGAAGGGGATATGAAGCCTCTGTTTGAAGCAATCATCAACCACATCCCTGCACCCACAGGCGATATGGAAGCCCCTGCACAGGCACTGATCTCCACCATCGACTACAGCGAATATCTGGGTCGTATCGGTATCGGTAAGATCGAAAACGGCACACTGAAAGTAAACGACGAAGTTGTCGTTCTGAATATGCATAATGCGGAAACACAGAAAAAGGTAAGAATCACAAAACTGTACCAGTTCGAAGGTCTGCAGAGAGTAGAAGTAAAAGAGGCATCCGTTGGTAATATCGTAGCCCTGAGCGGTATCGAAAATATTGCCATCGGCGATACCATCTGTTCTCCCGAAAAACCTGAAGCACTGCCTTTTGTAAAAATTTCCGAACCTACACTGGCAATGAACTTCTCTGTAAATGACAGCCCCTTTGCAGGTCAGGAAGGCAAATACGTTACTTCCAGACAGATCAGAGACAGATTGTTCAAAGAATTGAACACAGACGTCAGCCTGCGTGTAGAAGATACAGATAATCTGGACAGCGTAAAAGTTTCCGGCAGAGGCGAACTGCACCTGTCCATCCTGATCGAAACACTGAGAAGAGAAGGCTATGAATTCCAGGTTTCCAAACCTGAAGTTCTGTTCAAGGAAATCGAAGGCAAGAAATGCGAACCCATGGAAGCGGTGACTATCGACGTTCCCGAAGAATTCGTTGGTAACGTTATCGAAAAACTGGGTTCCAGAAAAGGTGAAATGACAAATATGTATCCTGCAAAAGGCGGTTATACCAGACTGGAATTCTCCATTCCTGCCAGAGGTCTGATCGGCTACCGCAGTGAATTTATGACAGATACAAAGGGCAACGGCATCCTGAACTCTCTGTTTGATGGCTATGAACCCTACAAAGGTGATATCGTGACACGTTCTCAGGGCTCTCTGGTAGCTTTTGAAAGCGGCGACGCAGTAGCATACGGTCTGTTCAATGCGCAGGAACGCGGTGACCTGTTCATCGGTGCGGGCACAAAAGTATATGAAGGTATGGTAGTCGGCAGAAATGCGCGTTCCGACGATATGGATATCAACGTTTGTAAGAGAAAACAGCTGACAAATACTCGTGCATCCGGCTCCGATGAAGCACTGAAACTGACACCCCATATCGTTATGTCTCTGGAACAGTGCATGGAATTCATCAGTGATGATGAACTGCTGGAAGTAACACCCAGCAGCCTGCGTATGAGAAAGAAAATTCTGGATAACACACAGCGCAGAAAAGCAAGAAACCGCGCAAACAGCTAATAGAGTTGAATTTTTGAGATTGAGATAGAAAAGAGGTGCAGTCATGGCAGCAAGAACAAAGAAAAAAAGCGGTGGCTTTATCAAACAGGCAGCAATTCTGGCGGCGGCCAGCCTGCTTGTGCGCTTTTTGGGCTTTGTATACCGTTTGCCCCTGACAAACATGATCGGGGACGAGGGGAATGCGATTTATGCCGGCGGGTATTATATTTATACCTTCCTGCTGATTCTGTCCTCGGCGGGTCTGCCTGCGGCCATCTCTAAAATGGTTTCCGAGCGAATCGCTCTGAAACAGTATCGAAATGCCCATAGGGTATTTCATGCGGCGCTGATCATCTCTACCACATTGGGCACGGTCTTTGCCGTTATCATGGGCTTGGGGGCGCAGAAGCTGGCGAATCTGATCGAGATCCCGGACAGCTATTTTTCCTTGCTGACCCTTTGTCCCACACTGGTCATTGTGGCCATCATGTCTGTGTTCCGCGGTTATTTCCAAGGGATGCATACCATGGTGCCTACAGCCATTTCCCAGATCATCGAGCAGGTATTTAATGCCTTTTTCAGCGTGTATCTGGCGTGGGTATTTTTGAGCGTGAACGTGCCGGAAGGCATGACGGAAAATATCCCTCTGGCTTCGGCCGGCGGTACCATGGGTACCGGCATCGGTGCATTGGCCGGTCTGATCGTGGTGGTTTTTGCTTATTCCCTCATCAGAAAATATCTGCTGTGGCGTGTAAACAGATGCAGACAGCCTTATGAAGAATCCAAGCGTGAACTGATCGGTAAAGTATTGCAGACAGCATGGCCTATCATTGCGGGCACAGCCGTATTCAGTATCACCAATCTGATCGATATGGGGATGGTCGTAAATATTCTGCAGGATACAGGATTTTCCTATGCAGAATCGAAAGCATTGTATGGTCAGCTTTCTGGTAAGTTTGTAACGCTGACCACTTTGCCCGTAACCATTTCCACAGCCATTGCCACGGCAGCACTGCCCAGTATTGCGGCATCCGTGAAACTGAAGGAAAAGAAACAGG
Source organism: Anaerotignum sp. (assembly GCF_045122575.1). Taxonomy (GTDB): domain Bacteria; phylum Bacillota; class Clostridia; order Lachnospirales; family Anaerotignaceae; genus Anaerotignum_A. The sequence continues at coordinate 3,818 of NZ_JBGVHV010000156.1, forward strand.
TACGCCGTAAAATGGCTCTTACATACCGTATTTCCATGATCATTTCCGTGCCTGCGGCAGTGGGCATCAGTGCGCTTGGCCCTCAGATTCTGGCAATGCTGTTTCCCAGTGCCAGCGACGGCGGTATGCTTCTGACAGTGGGCGGTATCTCTATCATCTTCCTTGCCCTGTGCCAGACTTCTACCGGCATCCTGCAGGGGATCGGTCATATCAAAGTGCCTGTAGTCGGTGCAATCCTTGGTGCTATTACGAAAGTCATCCTGAATGTACTGCTCATCCGTATTCCTTTTATCAATGTATTGGGTGCGGTGTTGTCCACAACAGGCTGTTATCTGGTAGCCGGCGTGTTTGACGTGATCATGCTGAGCAGACTCACAGGGACGAAGTTTGACTTCGTGGGCAGTTTCCTGAAGCCTGTCATCGGTTCTATTGCTATGGCGGCAGGTACCATTGGCAGCTACAAGCTGTTCTTTGAACTGATTGGAAGCAATACCATTGCCACACTGCTGGCGATCTGTGTAGCCATTGCCGTTTATGGTCTGGTGATGCTTCTGATCAAAGGTATTGTAGAAGAAGATCTGCAGGCAGTGCCCGGCGGCGGCAAACTGACAAGAATTCTGAAAAAACTGAGATTATTATAATTTGAAACAATAAGAGGAGCGTTTGAAAAAAGGAACGCTCCTTTTTTACAAAACAGGAAAAGATGGTGCTTCAAGCAGAGCTTATAAGCACAGACAACAAAGCAGAGCTTTGTTATCAGAGGTGAGTTTATGTTTGATATTCAGGAAGAATTGAAAAAACTGCCCCAGAAACCGGGGGTATATCTGATGAAGGACGCCGATGGACACGTGATCTATGTGGGGAAGGCGGTCAATCTGAAAAACCGCGTACGGCAGTATTTTCAGAGCAGCCGAAATCATACGGTAAAGACCCAGTCTATGGTGCCGAATATTAAGGAATTTGAATATATCGTAACGGATTCCGAGATGGAAGCATTGTTGCTGGAATGTAACCTCATCAAGAAATACCATCCCTATTACAATATCCTGCTGAAGGATGATAAGACCTATCCCTATATCAAAGTGACGGTGCAGGAGGATTTTCCCCGTATTTTCATTACCCGCCGCATGGAGAAGGATAAGGCGAAGTATTATGGCCCTTTTACGGACGTTCTGGCGGCAAAGGAGACGGTGGAAACACTGCATAAACTCTTTCCTATCCGAAAGTGCAAGAAGGTCTTTCCAAGGGATATCGGCAAGGAACGTCCCTGTCTGAATCATCATATCGGTCAGTGTCTGGCTCCCTGCAGCGGCAATGTGCCCAAGGAGGAATATCAGGCCTATGTGAAAGATGCCATGGATTTTCTGGAAGGCAAGCATGACGGTATTCTGAAGAAGATGGAAGCGGAAATGCTGCAGGCGGCGGAAGATATGGAGTTTGAAAAGGCCGCATCCTTAAGAGATAAGATCCGCTCTATCCGCAGTGTGGCGGAACGGCAGAAAATCAGCAATACAGGTCTTGGGGATGCGGATGTCATTGCCTTTGTCCGTGCTTTTGAGGAATGTCTGGTGCAGGTGTTCTTTATCCGCGGCGGAAAAATGACGGGCAGAGAGAACTTTACCCTGACGGCTTTTGAGGAACAGAGCAGGGCAGAGATCCTGACGGCATTTGTAAAGCAGTTCTATAGCGGTACGGCCTATGTGCCCAAGGAGATCATTCTGCAGGAGGCTCTGTTGGAGGAAGAAACCCAGCTGATTGCCGACTACCTTTCCGAAAGAAGGGGCAGCAAGGTGACGCTGACTGTGCCTGTGAAGGGCGAAAAGCAGAAACTGGTGGAACTGGCTCACAGAAATGCCATGCTGATTTTTGAACAGTTCGGCGAAAAACTGAAACGAGAAGAACAGCGTACCAAAGGTGCCATGGAAGAGATCCGAAAGGCGCTGGGGCTGGAAGGGAAACTGCAGCGAGTGGAGGCTTACGATATTTCCAATACACAGGGGTTTGAGTCTGTTGGTTCCATGGTGGTTTTTGAAGATGGCCGTGCAAAAAACAGCGATTATCGTAAATTTAAAATCAAAACTGTTATTGGCCCCAATGACTATGCTTCCATGCAGGAAGTAATCACCCGCAGACTGAATCATGCTGTCAAAGAAAAGGTAGAAGGAAAGACAACAAGCTTTACCCGTCTGCCTGATCTGATCCTGATGGATGGCGGCAAGACACAGGTGCATGCAGCGGAGGAGGTATTGTTGGCCTTTGGCATGGATATTCCTGTCTGCGGCATGGTGAAGGATGATAAGCACAGAACAAGAGGCCTTCTGTTTCGGGGAGAAGAGATCCAAATTCCGCTGACTTCAGAGGGGTTCAAACTGGTGACAAGAATTCAGGACGAAGTACACCGCTTTGCTATCACTTACCATAGAAAACTGCGGGATGAAAGAAATCTCCATTCTGTTCTGGATGATATCAAGGGGATCGGCGAAGTGCGCAGAAAAGCGTTGATGCGCTATTTTGGAAGCATTGAGAAAATCGCAGAGGCGGAGGTGGCAGATCTCTTGGAGGCAGAGGGAATGACCATCCCGGCGGCAGAGTCGGTATATCTGTTTTTCCATCAGGAAGAATTGCAAAACCGCTGATTTTCGGTTATGCTATACTCAGATAAGAATTGGCTTTTTGAAATATAGAAAGGATGAAGTGTATGTATTCTGCGGAACTGGCTAAAATCGTAGAGGCATTTCAGCTTGAAAATATATTGCCTGAAATTTCTTTAGAAGGACGCGCTGTTAAAAAAAGAGAGATCAACAGACCGGCACTGCAGCTGGCAGGTTATTACAAAAGCTTTGACCATGACCGTCTGCAGGTGATCGGGCGTGTAGAACATGGTTATCTTTCCAGCCTGTCGGAGACAGCCAGAAGAGAGGCGCTGTATAATCTGTTCAGTTATCGTGTGCCCTGCCTAATCATTTGCAAGGGACAGGAAGTGTTTCCTGAAATGCTGGAATATGCCAGAGAATTTGATGTGCCCGTTTTCCGTACAGAACAGCTGACCACGGATTTCACAGCGGAACTGCTTTTCTGGCTGAGAGAAGAACTGGCAGACCGTGTGATGCTTCATGGGGTGCTGGTGGATATTTATGGGGAAGGCGTTCTGATTACAGGTGCCAGCGGCATCGGTAAGAGTGAAACTGCGCTGGAACTGATCAAAAGAGGTCATCGTCTGGTGGCAGATGATGCGGTAGAGATCAAAAAAATTGCGGACAGAAGACTGACCGGTTCCTGTCCTGAAATCATCCGTTATCTGATCGAACTGAGAGGGATCGGCATCATCAATGTAAAGGAACTGTTTGGTGTTGGTTCTGTTATCAGTAAAAAAACCATTGACCTTGTCATCAAACTGGAATTCTGGGATGAAGGTGCTTGCGGTGCCCATTATGACAGACTGGGTTTAAATGAAGAATATATTGAAATTCTGGGGAATAAGGTACAGTTGAATACGATTCCTGTACGTCCCGGCAGAAACATAGCCATGATCTGCGAATCGGCAGCCATGGCCAATCGACAGAAAAAGATGGGGAAGAACACGGCGCAGGAATTCGCAAATCGTATTGGCAAATAATGAGGTGAAACTATGGAGAATTTGATACAGGAACTGCAGGCAGTGCTGGGGGAAGAAGGACTGAAACTGCAGGAACCCATGAAAGAGCATACCACATTCCGTGTGGGCGGCCCTGCAGATCTTTTTCTGATGCCAAAAGATGCAGAAGAACTGAAGGGTGCCATTGGCATTCTGAGAAAATATCATATGCCCGTGATGGTCATCGGCAACGGCAGCAATCTGCTGGTGCGTGATAAAGGGATCCGCGGCGCAGTCATCCAGATCTACAGCCGCATGGCGGATGTCACTGTGGATGGAGAGATCATCGAAGCAAGAGGCGGCGCTCTGCTGAGTGCGGTGGCTGCAAAGGCTGCAGATGCCGGTCTGACGGGCATGGAATTTGCCAGCGGTATCCCTGGCAGCATTGGCGGTGCGGTTGTGATGAACGCAGGTGCTTACGGCGGAGAAATGAAAGATGTACTGGTCAGCGTGGATGTGCTGACAAAAGAACTGGAAGTAAAAACCATTCCGGTAGGGGAACTGGAACTGGGTTATAGACACAGCATCGTGGCCGAAGCAGGATATATCGTTCTGGGGGCAAAGATGAAACTGGAAAAAGGAGACGAAATGGCAATCCGCGGCCGTATGGCCGAACTGGCAGAGCAGAGAAGGGAAAAACAGCCACTGCAGTATCCCAGTGCAGGCAGCACGTTCAAACGTCCTGCAGGCTACTTTGCAGGCAAGTTGGTGCAGGATGCCGGCCTGAAGGGCAAAACCATCGGCGGTGCCCAGGTATCTGAAAAACATTCCGGTTTTCTGATCAATATTGGCGGTGCAACTGCGCAGGATATTCTGGATCTGATTGCTTTCTGTCAGAAAGAAGTAAAAAATCAGTTTGGTGTTGCGCTGGAAACAGAAGTAAAAATTGTTGGGGAAAAATAAACAAGAGATAAAGAAAAGTGAAGGGACGGCGAAAGCGTATGAGATTTGTCATTGTAACGGGTATGTCCGGGGCGGGAAAAACCTCTGTACTGAAATTTTTGGAAGATATCAATTTCTTCTGTGTAGATAATCTGCCTCCTGCATTACTGCCGAAGTTTGCTGAGCTGTGCTATGAGCAGGAAGGGGAAATTGAAAGAGTTGCCATGGGGATCGATATCCGCGGCGGCAAGCTGTTTAATGATCTGTTTGAAGTGCTTTCTTCTTTACAGGAAAAAGGTTATGAATATGAGATCCTTTTTCTGGATGCTTCCGATGAAGTACTTATCAAGCGTTATAAAGAAACCAGAAGAAGTCATCCTCTTTCCAAAAACGGTTCCATCCATGAGGGGATCCAGAAGGAAAGAGAAATGCTGCGGGATGTAAAGGCGAAGGCCACTTATATCATCGATACCAGCCAGGTTCTGACCAGACAGCTGAAAGAGCAGATCAACGGTATCTTTGTGGAAAATAAAAACCATGAAAATCTGGTGATCACCATTCAGTCCTTTGGGTTCAAATATGGCATCCCTACAGACAGTGATCTGGTGTTTGACGTGCGTTTCCTGCCGAATCCCTTTTATATTCAGGAGTTAAAAGAATTGACAGGGAATGATGAGCCTGTCAGCAGTTATGTGATGAATTTTGAAGAAAGCCAGCTTTTCCTGCGTAAATTGCTGGATATGGTGGAATTTCTGATCCCTCTGTATATCAAAGAAGGGAAAAATAATCTGGTCATCAGCATTGGCTGCACCGGCGGCAAGCATCGTTCCGTTACATTGGCCAATGCGCTTTATGCCGCTTTGGGACAGGAAAAACACATGCTGCTGCTGCAGCATCATGACATAGAAAAGGATGCAAGACATAAAAAGTAAGCAAAAAATGGATTTGTTATGATTTTTGAAAAGGAGGGACAAATTTGTCATTTTCGTCTAAGGTAAAGGGTGAGTTGTCCCTTCATTTGGGAAATGGGAGACATTGTCAAATTGCAGAAACAGCGGCTATTGTAAATATCTGTGGTCATATTGCTGTTTTTGGGGGGCGTTTTTGTTTAAAAATGCAAACAGAGAATTTTATCGTCGCGAAAAAGTGCTTTACATTATTGAAAAATACTTTTAATATTATAGCGGACGTATCGGTCAGAAGCAGTGGACGCAAGCACATTTATACTGTGCTTATTCAAAATTTTTCTCAGGCTGAAACTATTCTGAAAGCAACAGGAATGTTAACAGCAGAAGAAGGACAGATTAAATTGAAGAAGCGGATCTATCCTCCCGTGGTCAGCAGTGTTTGCTGCCGCAGAGCATATATTCGCGGAGCATTCATTTCTGTTGGTTCGGTCAATGACCCTGAGAAGAACTATCACATGGAATTTGTTTTGGCAGATAAGTTCGTTGCTGAGCAACTGCGAGAACTGATCAACACCTTTGAACTGGATGCAAAGGTAGTGGAAAGGAAGGACCACTATGTTGTGTATCTGAAAGAAGGCGAGCAGATCGTGGATCTTTTGAATGTAATGGAAGCGCCCCTTGCGCTAATGGATCTGGAAAATGTCCGTATCGTTAAGGAAATGCGTAATGACATCAATCGAAAGGTCAACTGCGAGACGGCAAACCTGAATAAGGTTGTTGGCGCAGCAGTGAAGCAGTTGGAGGATATTGACTACATCGAAGAAACCATTGGACTTTCTCAGTTGCCCGAACAGCTGGAGGAAATAGCCCGTCTTCGGTTGGAATATCCTGACAAAAGTTTGAAAGAACTTGGTTCTTTCTTGTCTACACCGGTTGGGAAGTCCGGTGTAAATCACAGGTTGCGTAAAATCAGTAATATCGCTGAAATGCTTAGAGAAGGTAAAGGTGAATTAGAATGACACAGAAATCCATCGTAATCAAATCCGCTCTGGATGCAAGACAGGCTGCTTATTTCGTGCAGACAGCCAGCAAATTTGAAGCAGAAATTCATGTAAGTGTTGACGAAAAGAAAATTAACGCAAAAAGCATCATGGGTACAATCTCCCTGAATATGCAGGAAGGCCAGAATGCTGTGATCACAGCAAACGGGGCAGATGAAGCTACAGCAGTGGAAGCACTGTCTGCAGTACTGGCATAATCGATTGATATTGTTTTTATTGTACATATGAGAAAAGAGCCCTGCAAAACCTTGTGTTTGTTGGGCTTTTGATATTTTGTGTCTGTTTTCGGAAGGGGAACGACCGAAACAAAATTTTTCGAAAAACACTATTGACAAACAAGACCGAGGTGATATAATAACCATATTCAAAGACAAAAACCAATGATTAAGAGGAGTAGCCTTTCAAATCAGCTTTCAGAGAGCCGCGGATGGTGGGAGCGTGGCAGCAGGAGGATCGGTGAATGGACTTATGAGGGCGGCCGAAAGCGTGAGCAAGTAGCAGCCGACGGGGAGCGCACCCGTTATCAGAGCGAGACTGTATGGCTGTACAGTGATATGAGCGGATGAATTTTCATCAATTTGGGTGGTACCGCAGGATTTTCAAGTCTTGTCCCTTAGGAATATGGGATAAGGCTTTTTTTATTTCTTACGGAAGAGGAATAAGCTCATAGAAACAGCAGAGACGAGACGAGAAAAGAAAGAAGAAACAAAACAAGAACAGAAAAGGAGCGATAATTATGAAAAAATTTATGGCAATGACAATGGCAATGGTAATGGCGGCAATGGCACTGACAGGCTGCGGCGGTGGTGATGCGGCAAGTGGCGATATCCCTGTGATCGGCATTTCTCAGTATGGCCAGCATGCATCTCTGGATAACTGCAGAGAAGGCTTCCTGTTAGGTCTGGAAGAAGCAGGTCTGGTGGAAGGTGTTGACTTCGAAATCGATTACCAGAATGCAGGGTTTGATGATAATATTGCAACACAGATCGCCCAGAATTTCTCTGCAAATGATGTGGCTCTGATGTGTGCCATCGCAACACCTTCTGCAACAGCATGCTACGCAGCAGCAGAAGACAAGGATATTCCCGTTATCTTTACAGCGATCACAGACCCTGAACAGGCAAAACTGACAGGCGGTAATATCACAGGTACCAGTGATAAACTTCCTATTGAAGCGCAGCTGCAGCTGATCCGTGAAATGCAGCCCGATGCAAAAACAATCGGTATCCTTTACACAACAAGCGAACCCAACTCTGTTTCTGCAGTAGCAGAATATCAGGAAAAAGCGCCTAAATACGGTTTCACGATCGAAGCAATGGGCGTTATGACACAGGCTGAAGTAAATCAGGCAGCAGATACGATGATTTCCAAAGGCATTGACTGCATGACAAACCTGACAGATAATAACGTAGTAGGCGTTCTGCCTTCTATCCTGGAAAAAACAAATGACGCAGGCATCCCCGTATATGGTTCCGAAATCGAACAGGTAAAACTGGGCTGCGTAGCTTCCGCAGGTATCGAATATGTTGGTCTGGGCAAACAGACAGGTGCTATGGCAGCAAAAATCCTGAAAGGCGAAGCAGCTGCAGCAGATATGCCTTATGAAACAGTAGAAGCATTTGAAATCTATGTAAATCCTGAAGCAATGGCAGCAATGAATCTGAATGCAAAAGTAGAAAATGCCATTGATGTAACAGCAGAATAATCGATCTGCATAGAAAGAGGTCATAATTATGATGGACTTGATCATCAGTACAGCAACGCAGGGCTTTATTTATGCCCTGCTTTCCTATGGTATCTATATTACTTATAAAATCCTTGATTTTCCTGATCTGACGGTAGACGGCAGTTTCCCTCTGGGGGCGGCTATCACAGCAGTGCTTCTGGTAAAAGGTATGAATCCTTTTGCGGCATTGATCGCGGCTATGCTGGTAGGTGCTGTGGCTGGTCTGGTCACAGGGGTGATCCATGTGAAATTCGGCGTGAGAGATCTGCTGGCGGGCATCATTACCATGACAGCCCTGTTCTCCATCAATCTGCAGATCGCAGGTTCCAATCTGGCGGTAGAACGTGCCATTGATACGGTCTTTACATCCGGCCCTATCATGGCCATCATGGGTGGTTCTTCCCTGATGCTGCGTAAATTCGTGATGTCTCTGATCGTAGCAGTTCTGTTCAAATTGATTCTGGACTGGTACCTGAGCACGAAGAGCGGTATGCTGCTGAGAGCAGTTGGTGATAACAGCACTTTGGTCACAACACTGGCGAAGGATAAAGGCACAGTGAAAATCCTTGGTCTGGTCATTGCCAATGCTTTGGTGGCATTATCCGGCGCAATGGTATGTATGGAGCAGAGAGCTTTCTCCAGCACAATGGGTACCGGTCAGATGGTATTCGGTCTGGCGGCGGTTATCATTGGTACAACTCTGTTCAGAAAAATGAGTTTTGTCAAAGGTACAACAGCTGTTCTGGTGGGCAGTGTGTTCTATAAAGCATGTATTCAGATAGCAATCAGTCTGGGTCTGCCTGCAAACCTGATGAAACTGGCAACAGCGGTGCTGTTCCTGTTGGTTCTGGTTCTGGGCAACAGACAGAAGGGTGGTGCGGAAAATGCTTGAGTTGAAACATATCAAAAAAATCTATAACCCCGGCACGATTTCCGAAACACTGCTGTTTGATGATTTCAATCTGACAGTGCCCGATGGGGAATTCCTTTCGATTGTAGGCAGTAACGGTTCCGGGAAAACATCCATGCTGAATATTATCTGCGGCAGCATTCCCATTCAGAGCGGTGAAGTTCTCATTGGTGGCAAGGATATTGCAAAAATGAAGGATTTCCAGAGATATCGCACCATTGGCCGTGTGTATCAGGATCCTTCCGCAGGCACATGTCCCAATCTGACCATGCTGGAAAATATGTCTCTGGCCGACAACAAGGGTAAACCCTTTGGTCTGGGCAGAGGTGTCAATAAAGCAAGAGAAAATTATTATAAAGAACAGCTTTCCATTCTCGGTCTGGGGCTGGAAAATAAAATGAACGTAAAACTGGGGGCTCTTTCCGGTGGCCAGAGACAGGCAGCGGCACTGATCATGGCAACGCTGACACCAATCGAATTTCTGATTCTGGACGAACATACGGCAGCCCTTGACCCTAAAACAGCGGATATCATCATGGAGCTGACAGATAAGGTCGTAAAAGAAAAGAAACTGACAGCCATGATGGTGACCCATAATCTGCGTTATGCAGCGGATTATGGCAGCCGACTGATCATGATGGATAAAGGCCATATTGTACTGGATAAAGGCAGCGAAGAAAAGAAAAATACGAAAGTAGAAGATATTCTGGACATCTTTACAGAAATCAGTATTGAATGTGGGAACTGACAAAAAACCCTCAAACCAAATGGTTTGAGGGTTTTTATATGTTATCTTCTGCGTCTGGAAGAATTTCTTCTTCTGCGTCTGTTTTTTCTGCGTTTCTGATACTGCAGATATCCGATGGTACGGGTGATGCAAACCAACAGGATCAGAACAAGGAGAAAGATTCCGACACTGATCCCGACTTTTTTCAGGATCCCTGTGAAAGAGGAAGCATCCAGTTCTTCTTTTTCTGCATCTGTCAGTTCCGCAACCGCATCCTGCGCTACCAGATCGACGGTTTTCAGCAGTTCTCCGTGGAGAGAAATGTTTAATGTACCGATGGTCTGTCCTGCTTCCACAGGGGCTGCTACGCTTTCAGGAACCTTTGTTTCAACAGTGATATCGGAAATATCCGTACCCTTGGGCAGGATATGATAAACATCCTCTGCGGGAGCAGCGGTAATGGTACCGCGGTCTACAGTTTTTTCCTTATAGGTCTCTGTGACTTTTATAGTGACCATGTGGTCTGCGGCAGAAAGGATCTTTGCAGATTCGTAATGGTCAAAGCCATAGTCAAAGAGGGCGGCGGTATCTGTATAGTGGTCGGCGCCGTTACATTTCATAACAACGGCGATCAGCTCCATACCGTCTCTTCTGGCATAAGTCACCAATGTGTTCAGGGCTTCGGTGGTGAAGCCTGTTTTGCCGCCGATGGCATCTTTGTAATAATACAGAGAATTTTCGTTCAGCATCTGATGCTGTCCGTGCAGATAGCGCACCTCTGTCTGTTTGTTGGTAGGTGGAATTTCATAATAGGTTTCGCTCATCATGGAGCGGTATTCTTCGTGTTTCAGCAGTTCTTTTGCGATGAGAGCCATATCGTGGGCAGTTGTATAATGGTTTTCGTTATGCAGACCATTGGCAGTCAGAAAGTTGGTGTTCTTGCAGCCCAGTTCCTTTGCCCGTTCTGTCATGTGCTTTGTGAAAGCCTCGATGGAGCCGTCCACATATTCTGCTACGCCGTTGGAGGCTTCATTGGCGGAGCGCAGGATGATGGCTCGCAGCACCTGTTCCAAAGTCAGAGTTTCGCCTTCCTGAATGGCAATGTGGGCACTGCCGGATTCGATGGAATAGATGGCATCGTGGGAAAAGGTGATCTCGTCAGTCAGTTTGCCATGCTCCAAGGCCAACAGGATGGTCATCAGTTTGGTGATGCTGGCAGGAAACATTTTCTGGTCAGCGTTTTTGTCATATAAAATTTCACCGCTAGCAGCATCCATCAGAACAGCGGTTTCCGCAACGATGGCAGGGGCAGACTGATTTGGGGTTGTTTCCAGGGTCACTTCTTCTGCAAAAGCGGAAAAAGTAGGGAAGATTATGGATAAAGCCATTAAAACTGGCAGAAATCTTTTTTTCATGGGATTCTCCTGTCATTCTTTCGATAAGTGGTTTGAAAATTTATGTCAAATGTGATAAACTACAATAATAGTGGATAATTCTGTGCATACAATATTAGGTCACAATAAATTATTATATCATATTTATTAAAAAAGAAAAAGAGGTTTGGATGAAAGTTGCGTGAAAAAACCTTGAACAGAAAACAAAAGAAGGAGAAGTATAAGTTTCTGGCAGTAGTCGTGCTTTTTCTGGTCAGCGGCATCTGGTACAGCCATAGTTTTTATGGTGGTATGCTGGATATGGGCAGACAGATCGCTGCAGAGGAAATCGGCGTGGCAGAAGGAAAACAGATTGCGGCGGAAGATCTGCTGGAGAAAATCAATATCAATACTGCGACGGCAGAGGAACTGATTTCTCTTTCTGGTATCGGGGAAGGGCGCGCAGCGGATATCATAGCATATAGAGAAGAAAATGGAACATTTGGCCGGATCGAGGACATGATGAGAGTGCCCGGTATTGGCGAAAAAACGTTCGAGGAGATAAAAGAACGGATCACAGTGGGAGAATAAGGAGGCTTCAAAATGGCTTATCAGATTTTGGTAGTGGACGATGAGAAACTGATCGTCAAAGGCATTAAATTTTCTTTGGAACAGGACGGTATGGAAGTCACAACGGCCTATGACGGGGAAGAGGCTCTGCAGAATATCAAAGAAAAGAACTTTGACCTGGTGGTATTGGATGTGATGCTGCCCAAGATGGACGGTCTGGAGGTTTGCCAGCAGACAAGAGAATTTTCTCAGGTGCCCATCATTATGGTAACGGCAAAGGGTGAGGATATGGACAAGATCATGGGGCTGGAATATGGCGCTGATGACTATATCACAAAACCTTTTAACATTCTGGAACTGAAAGCAAGGATCAAAGCGATCCTGCGCCGCAGCGTAAAGAAAACAGCAGCGGCACCGGAAGCAAAACATTCTCTGAAGGCGAGAGAATTGGAACTTTCCTTTGACAGCAGACGTGTTTTTGTCAGCGGCAGAGAAGTGAATCTGACAGCCAAGGAATTTGACCTGCTGGAACTGCTGATGGAAAATCCCGGCAAGGTTTACAGCAGAGAAAAACTGTTGGATACTGTCTGGGGGTTTGATTACCCCGGTGATGTCAGAACGGTAGATGTGCATGTGCGCCGACTGAGAGAAAAAATCGAGGCTAACCCGAGCGAGCCCAAATATATCTTTACAAAATGGGGAGTTGGTTACTATTTTAATGAATGAGAACCTGTGGAAAAAAACACCGTTTCTTTCTCTGCGATGGATCCTGTTGGCGGCCTATGCCTTGGCAGGGATCATTCCTTTGCTGCTTCTTGCCAGCACCATGCTCCATTCAGTACAGGATTATTTTGTGGAGGAAAGGAAGAAAGAACTGCTGAGTCAGGCGAATGTGATTTCCGGTCAGCTGACTTCTTCCGGCTTTCTGTTTAATGAAGAAAACAGAGGGGATATGGAAGAGATCATTCTGGAGACCAGCCAGAATGAAGGGTATCGTGTGCTGATCCTGGATTCCTCTTATGTGGTAGTCTATGATACCGGATATGAGGATATCGGCAAGACATACCTGCTGCCGGAAGTGGTGCAGGCTATGGATGATAAGGATACCGCGAAGGAACAGGACAGTGGTGTCGTTTATGCGGCGGCTTCTGTCATGGGGCTGAGCAATCAGCGCAGCGGCGTTGTTCTGATCGTAGACGGTATGAAGAATGTACAGGATATCATCGGGGATATCGGGCGGGAAGCCTATTTGCTTCTGGCCTGCATTGTGGTATTGCTGTTTATCATCATGGTCGTGGTATCTAAGGTCTTTACAGAACCTGTAAAAAATCTGATCGGCATCATCAAGGAAATGTCGGAAGGACATTTTGAAAGACGTGCCAAAGTGGAACAGCGGATGCATACGGAACTGGTCGACCTTGCTCTGGCCTGCAATCAGATGGCAGACCAGCTGGAAAAGGTAGAATCCACTCGTCAGCAGTTTGTATCCAACGTATCCCATGAATTAAAAACACCGCTGAGTTCTGTGAAAGTTCTGAGTGAATCTATTCTGCTGATGGAAGATGTGCCTAAGGAAATGTATGTGGAATTCCTTCACGATATCAATTCCGAAGTAGACCGTATGACAGCGATCATCAATGACCTGCTGACATTGGTAAAACTGGATCAGAAGGAGATCCCCCTGAATTTCAAGGAGATCGATCTGAATCAGCTGATGGCAGGGATCAACAAACGTCTGCAGCCTTTGGCAGATGCAAAGGGCGTTTCTCTGGAAGCGGATTATCTGAAAGAGATAACTGCGGATGCAGATGAAATGAAACTTTCTCTGGCAATATCCAATCTGGTGGATAATGCTATCAAATATACGCCGGAAGGCGGTACGGTCAAGGTGACATTGAATGCAGACCATCAGAATGTCTTTATTACTGTGGCAGATACGGGGATCGGTATTCCCGAACAGGAAGTAAGCCGTATTTTTGAACGATTCTATCGTGTAGACAAAACAAGAGACAGGGAGACCGGCGGTACAGGTCTTGGTCTTTCCATCACCCATGCTACCATTATGATGCACAAAGGCAGCATTAAGGTGAACAGTAAGGAAGAAGAAGGGACGACCATTCTGGTGCGTATCCCTTTAAAGCAGCAGCCTGCAGCGCAGGCATAAAGGAGGTAACCAAATGGCACTGCGAGAAACAAAAATCCGAAAAGCCATCGTCATGATCATTGTATTGATCGTGCTGGTTCCCTGCGCTTTTTTGCTGTATGATTCCATCATCTCTTCCGGTGAGGAAAAAGTGGAGTTTTATTATATGTCCAATGAAGGCGTGATGCAGCCGACAAAAAAAGAGATCCGCGGAGAAAATACGGAGGATATCCTTGTGACAACGCTGAATACGCTGAAAAATGACACAACGGCAGAAGGAATGCTGCCTTCTATTCCCAAAGAGATAGAATTCCTTTCGGTCGGCGTGGTAAATAACAACGCAGTCGTTGATGTATCAAATGGATATCATCGAATGAAAAACACAGAGGAAGTCATCTGTCGGGCTTCGATCGTCTGGACGCTGACTTCTCTGGATTTTATCGAAGGGGTTGTCCTGACGGTAGAAGGGCAGCCGTTAAAAAACAATAACGGGCAGGAATTTGGCCCTATGAACCGCAGCAATGTGGTCATTGAACCGGAAATTTCTGCAGAAACAACGGAATATGCGATCCTGACCCTTTATTTTGCCAATAGTGATGGTACAGACCTGATCACAGAAGAACGCGTCATTGAAGTAAATGCAAACCAGACCAGTGAGAAAACAGTTCTGGAACAGCTGATCGCCGGTCCTGAGGAAGTGAATGCACAGCGCACCGTTCCGATGGAAACAAAGATCAAAGATGTAACGACGACAAATGATGGCATCTGTTATGTGAATCTGAGTCAGGATTTCGTGGCAAAGCATGTTGGCGGCGAAATGGCGGAAAAACTGACGATCTATTCTATCGTAAATTCTCTTTGTGAATTGGATCATATCGAAAAGGTACAGTTCCTGGTTGAAGGGAAAAAGGTAGATAAATTTAAGGAAAGTCTGGAAATCAAAACACCTTTTGCAGCTATCAGCAGTGTGAAAACATTGGGGAAAGACCGGGAGTAAAAGGTATGAAAAGGGCGGCTGCTTGGGCAGTATTGTTTACGGTTTGTGGTATTTATATGAGACTGGGCAGATCAGAATTGATCTGTCTGGTCTTTTTTGGGTTTTTTCTGTTTTTCCTGTTCCGATTTGTGATAAAAACGGGAAACAGAAAATATCTGCTGTTTTTGCTGTTTGGGATCGCCGGTTTTCTTCTGGCAGGGCAAAGCGCAGAAAAAGAAACAGCAGAAACCCTCCTTGGTGGTATCGTGGAAGCGGAAGGCGTGATCATAGAAGCTGGACAGACAGATGCAGGCAATCAGAAATTGAGCATCCGATGTGATCTGGAGGATGGAACAGGTGCAGCGCTGCAGGATAGAAAACTGTACGTGATCTGGTCAGGAGAAAAACAGTTTCAGGCGGGAGAAAGCGTTGCTTTTACGGGAAAATTAACGCCTTTTTATGAAGTATCTGTTCCCGGCGGATATGATGAGGATCTGTACCTGCGGACAAAGGGGTATGAAGGAAAGATGTATCCCGATGAAATGGAATATCTGGGAGAGGATCATTCGCTGTTTTCTTTTTTGGCAAGAGCCAGAGCAAAATTGCATGGAACACTGGACAGCATTTTGCCTGTCGGGGAAAGCGGTATCATGAAAGCCATGCTAACGGGAGATAAGGAGGATATCCCCGAAGAAAGCTATCGCCTCTATGCAAGGGCGGGGATCGTTCATGTTCTTTGTATTTCGGGGTTACATATGTCTGTGCTGGCGTTGTATGTATCCTTTTTCATGGAAAAGATACTGAAACAGCCAAGGAGAGTTTCGGCCATTGCAACTATGATGGCGGCACTGTCCTTTTTGCTGTTTATCGGCTTTACGCCATCAGCAGTCAGGGCGGTGACGATGATCTGTGTAGTGATGACGGCGAGGGTGTTGTTTCGCAGCCATGACAGACTGAATGAAATCGCCCTTGCGGCACTTCTGATTTTGTATATTGAGCCGTTATATCTGTTTCATATTGGTTTTCAGTTATCTTTTGTGACGGTACTGGGACTTTGTATTGCGGCGGAACAGATCGAACGAAAACCTGCAAAAGAGATGATATGGAAAGACATTCTGCGGGATAGCCTGCGGTTTTCTTTGTATGCATCTCTCTTCAGTTTTCCGCTGGCGGCCTATTATTTTTACTATATCTCTCCGGCGGGGATCCTGGCCAATCTGGTCGTGATCCCGCTGAGCGGCCTGTTGCTGGGGTTTGGACTTCTGAGCGCTTTTCTGGGAATGCTGTGGGTGCCTTTGGGGGTATTTGCCGCAGGCAGTGTTTATGGGATCTTGAAAATATTTGAAATGGCCTGCACTTTCCTGCTGTATCTGCCCTTTGCATATATTCCGGTGGGGCGGCCGACGGAACTGGTCATCCTTCTATATTATGTGTTACTTTTCTTCTGGCTGAAAGGTTCCGAAAGAAAAGGCAGCTGGAAGAGAGCAGTTGTACTCTGCGTTTTGCTTTGGTGTGCTGTTTTTGAAAACCAGCTGTTTCGAAAGGAAACGACCATCACCTTTCTTGATGTTGGTCAGGGAGATGCGGCAGTGATCCATACATGGGAAGGAAGGACATATCTGGTAGACGGCGGCGGAAAATATGGGAAGGAATTTGGCGAAAATGTCGGCAATACGGTGCTTTTGCCTTATCTGGAGTTGCTTGGTGTTTCAGAGGTGGAGGGAGCCTTTCTTTCTCATCCGGACAGCGACCACATGACAGGATTACTGGAAATCGTGGAGTATATTCCCATCAAGGGCTTCTATCTTGGAGCATATCCCTATGAAGTTACAAAAGATTTGGAATTTTTAAAAGAAATACTGGAAAAATACCGAATAACGCTGTATACTGTGGATGATAGGAGCCGTTCGTCTGATGGTGCATGGGACTGCCTTGCACCTGCTGCGGATATTTCTTTTGCAGAAGACGAAGATAATCATGGCTCCATGGTATTGAAATATACGGTGGGGGATACGGAAGTCCTGTTTACCGGGGATCTGTCTTCGGAATGTGAACAGATCCTGTTGAATACGAATGCGGATGTTTCTGCAGATATTCTGAAAGTTTCCCATCATGGTTCCAAATACAGCTCAGGTCAGGATTTTCTGGCGGCGGTGGCTGCAAAGACAGCCGTCATTTCCTGCGGAGAAAAGAATATATATGGACATCCCCATGAGGAAACACTGGAGCGTCTGACGGAGGCGGGAATGAAAATTTACCGTACCGATGCATGCGGTAGCGTGCAGGTAACGCTGAAAGGGGATGGCTCATTTACGATAGAAACGATGGCGGAAAGGGAGCCGTTATATGAAAGAGTTAAAAAAACAGTGGAAAAATGGTGAGTTTGGTCGTTGCTATCTGTTTTTCGGCGCAGAAACTTATCTGATCAAAGATTATGAAACGGCTTTGACAAAGGCGATCCTCCCCGAAGGGACAGAGATGATGAATCACGATATCTTCGAGGAAAAGCGTGCTACAGCGGCGGCTATTATGGATGCGGCGGAAACTTTTCCGTTTCTGAATGAGAAACGACTGGTAACGGTCAGAAACAGTGAATTTTTCCAGAAAAGTGGCAGAAAGGAAGAAGCCGAACGTCTGAAAGGATTTCTGGCGGATCTGCCGGAAAGCGTATGTCTGCTGTTTGTAGAAGAAAAGGTTGAAAAAACCAGTGCTTTGTATAAGGCAGTGGCCAAATATGGACAGGCGGTGGAATTCAAGAAACTGACAGAAAAGGATCTGTCTGCCTGGGTCAGAAAGGTATGCAAGGATAACGGCATGCAGATGAGCGAAAGCGTGCTGGGATTGTTCCTGCAAACCGTTGACCACGATATGGAAAATATCGAAGGGGAACTGATGAAGCTGATCGCTTACAAAGGTGATGAGAAGGAGATCAGAGCAGAAGATATCCGTGCCGTTTGTACGGTTTCGCTGGAAGCGAGGGTTTTTGATCTGGTAAAGGCTGTGGCGGAAAAACGGCCGGAAAAGGCGGTGCAGATCTATCGCACCTTGCTTTCCCTGAAGGAATCTCCGTATATGGTGCTTTCTCTCATCACCAGACAGTTTCGATTTATTCTGGAAACAAAACTGCTTTCGGAAGGCGGGTTGTCCAATGATGCGATCGCTGCAAAACTGGATATCCGTGATTTTGCGGTGAAGGAATATCTCAGACAATCGAAACGCTTCCCTGCAGAGGTTTGGAAAGCGGCTATGCGGGATTGTCTGGAAACCGACCTGAATATCAAACTGGGTAAAGCCGCAGAGGAAACTGCGGCAGAATTGCTGATCATCAATTATGCAACAAAGTGATTTTGGGGTGTTTTTATGGATTTTTCATTAAAAATAGAATATGTTGCGCTGATTTTGAATTGTGTGCTGCTGTTCTTTTATTGTGAAAAGAATATGCACCTGAATTTTAAAAAGAAATGCTTTCTGGCGTGTCTTGGACTGTCTTTATTTTCTATTCTGGTAAATATTTTGTCAGTCTTGACACTGGGGAAAGTATCTGACGAAATGAGCTTTTTCCTGAATGCGCTGTATTATCCGATGATCATGGGCAACGCTTCCATGCTGGCATTCTTCCTGTTCTTCCTTATGTTTGAACATGTGCCCCAGAGAAAATGCAGCAGGATCGCCTATAGTATTATCAGTACGTTTCTGCTGATCGTAGTGATTCTGACGATCGCCAATTTCCGAACAAACTGTCTGTTTACAGTGGAAAACGGGATCTATACCAGAGGCTCTCTGAATGCGGTAGGCTATGTGGGGGTAGGGATTGAGCTCTGTTTGCTGGTAGTCTGCTATTTTAGAAACAGAAGATATATCAGTGCGTCCTTGACAAGGCTGATCGAAATGCTGCCCATTGCAATTTCTGTTCTGATCTGCATTCAGCTGGTCAACAGAGATATCATGATGAATGGGATCATCAGTGCAATGGCAAATCTGATCCTGTTTATTATCAGCCAGTCCAGCCGCATGGAGCAGGATTCTGTAACAGAACTGAAGAACAGATCCGCATGTATTGCAGATATCAACGGAAAGATCTGTAAAGGGGTACCGTTCCAGTTTATTACTGTAAATTTAAAGGATTTTACTGCGGTAAACCGAAAATTTGGCCATAGGACAGGGGATGAATTTCTCTATCAGCTTGCCCGTTATCTCGAAGCGACCTTTCAGGAGGGGATGGTTTACCGTGTAGGCGGCGTGGAATTTGTGGTGCTGTTGCCTTTTGTATCCAAGGAGTACGCTGTTCATTGCTGTGAGGAAATATATTGCAGATTTCAGAATAAATGGCAGGTACAGGATGTGGAATATGCGCTTCGTGTCGGTATCTGCGATATCATCTGTGAGCAGGGTACGCAGAGTGCAGCCCAGTTGATCGAGCAGATGCAGTTTGCGCAAGTGATTGCAAAAGAAAAAACGGAATCCTGTATCCTTCATTTTGACGAAAGGGTGCGGGAAAATCTGGAACGGAGAAAATATCTGATCCGCCGTATGAAACGAGCCATGAAAGAGGATGCTTTTGAGATGTATTTCCAGCCGATTTACAGCTGGAAAGAAAACGCGTTCTATTCCATGGAGGCACTGCTTCGTCTGCGTGATGAGGACGGTACATTGATCTCTCCGGCAGAATTTATTCCGGTGGCAGAGGAAGTGGGGATCATCGATCAGATTGGATG
The DNA here is from genome assembly GCF_045122575.1 of Anaerotignum sp. Taxonomy (GTDB): domain Bacteria; phylum Bacillota; class Clostridia; order Lachnospirales; family Anaerotignaceae; genus Anaerotignum_A. The sequence goes on from NZ_JBGVHV010000156.1 coordinate 23,443, forward strand.
GATCGTACTAGATAAAGTCTGCGCCTTTATGAGCGGCCACCCTGACTTGGAAATGCGCACCGTTTCTGTAAATATGTCTATGCAGCAATTTATGAGTAAAGGTTTTGCGGATCAGGTGGAAGCCTGTCTGCAGAAATATGCATTGTCTCCGGATCGTCTCCGTATCGAGATCACAGAACGAATGATCTCTGAAAACCCGCAGCGCACAAAGGATACCCTGCGACAGCTGACGGAAAAAGGGATCCAGTTCTATCTGGATGATTTTGGGATGGGATATTCCAATTTTGCAGGGGTTCTTTCTCTGCCGATCGAAACCATCAAGCTGGATCTGACACTGGTACAGGGTGCCTTTGAATCGAAGCGAAAACTGCTTGTGCTGGAAAATCTGGTTGCAATGCTGCGCAAAGCGGGATACAGCGTGGTGGCCGAAGGGATCGAAACAGAAGAACAGGCAAATACGCTTCGTATTTTAGGTGCAGACCGTTTGCAGGGGTTCTATTACCACAGACCGATGCCGGAAAAAGAAATCGTCAGATTATTCCAAAAATAAAAAGAGCCGAAAGGCTCTTTTTTATTTTATGACCTGATCTTTGATTTTCAGTTTTCCTTCGAATCCCTTTTCGTGGTCGGCAAAGGTAGAACGGCGGACAGTATTTTTCCCGTATTTCAGCCGAAGGGCATCCATGGCGGCATCGGCCTTTTTCTGTTTGCTCCAGTCTTCTTCCAGAATGGAAAGCTGGACACATTCCTCCGTGCAGAGTTTGCCTGCACGAACGCCCAGCAGCCGCAAAGGCTCTTTTTTCCATGCCTCGTCAAAGATCTCCTTGGCGGTTTCATAGACGGCATTGGTGCAGTCGATAGCGTTCATCAGCTGTTTCTGATGGGAATAGACCTTGAAATCGGCGGATTTGAAGGTGACGGCAATTTCCAGTGCACAGCATTTATGCCCCCGCAGGCGCATGGAAACTGTTTCCGAAAGGGCAAGCAGGATCTTACAGGCGGTTTCTCTGTCGGTGACATCAAAGGAAGTGGTGGTGGAATTGCCAATGGATTTGATCTCTTCTGCTTCTGCTTCGGGAATGACAGGGCTGTCATCGATGCCGTTGGCATAGGCATGCATCATCCTTCCGTAGCTTTTGAATTCCTTTTCCAGCAGAGGAAGGGGGAAGTTTGCCAGATCACCGATAGTATGGATCCCCATCTGATGCAGGCGGGGAGCGGTACGGCGGCCAACCATGAATAATTCTTCAACAGGCAGAGGCCAGAGTTTTTCTTCGATTTCTTCCGGAAAGAGGGTGATGAGCTTGTCGGGCTTTTCCAGTTCGCCTGCCATTTTTGCCAGGATCTTGTTACAGCTGACACCGATATTGACGGTGAATCCCAGTTCTTCTTTGATCCGCCGGCGGATCTTTTCTGCCGTTTCCAGCGGCGGCCCCAGAAGTTTTTCCATGCCGGTATATTCCAGAAAGCCTTCATCGATGGAGAACTTTTCAATGCGGTCAGAATAATCACTGAGCAGTTCAAACATCTGTTTGGAATTCTGGGAATACAGAGGGAAATCCGGCGGAACGCAGACCAGAGAAGGACACTTGCGTAATGCCATGGCGATGGGTTCCCCTGTGGTGATGCCATATTTTTTGGCGGGAGTGGATTTGGCCAGAACGATCCCGTGGCGGCTTTCGCTGTCTCCGCCGACGATGGAGGGAATGGTGCGCAGATCGGTTTCGTCGCCTTTTTTCAGGCGGTCTGCGGCTGTCCAGCTCAGAAAAGCACTGTTTACATCGATATGAAAAATGATACGGCTCATATTTTCTCATCTCTTTCTGAAAATGCGAATAAGTGTTCTGGTCTTATTTTAGCAGAAAAAAGATTTCTAATCAATCCCACATTGAAAGAAAGATCGTTCTCTTTTATAATGAAGAAAAAGAATGAAAGGAAGCGTGCTTCATGAAATATAAAAGAACTATCGGCTGTATCTGCGCAGGACTGCTTTTCGGGGCGTTCCTTTATTGGCAGGATAACGGCCTGATGCTGACAAAAATGACCTATCAGGGGGATATTCCTCCTGCTTTTGAAGGGTATAAGATTCTTCAGGTGGCAGATCTTCAGAATAAGGTTTTTGGCAGGGAGCAGAAACCACTGCTGAAGAAGATCAGAGCAGCTGAACCTGATGTGATCATGATGACGGGGGATCTGCTGGACAGGCATGAAAACAGAACAGACGTAGACAGTGCCATGGAATTGATCGATGCCATCGTGGAAATTGCGCCTGTGTATTTTGTTTCCGGCAACCACGAACACCAGAGTGGCGAATGGGAAGTGTTGTTGGAACGGCTGGTAGCATCCGGCGTAACAGTGCTGGAAAACGGAAAATCCATTATTGAAAAAGACGGGGAAACGATCACCATCCTTGGGCTGGCAGATAAAAGCGTGAATCAGTACTATGATAAAATGCTGCATACGCTGATGGCAGGGCAGGAGGATAGCTTTAATATCCTGCTTTCCCACCGACCGGAACTGTTTGAAACCTATGTAAAGGAAAACATTGACCTTGCCTTTACGGGTCATGCCCATGGCGGTCAGATCATCATTCCCTTCCTGCGACAGGGGATCTTTGCGCCCCATCAGGGCTTCTTCCCGAAATATACAGAGGGGATGCACGAAAAGGATGGCACGGTGATGGTGGTCAGCCGCGGCTTGGGCAACAGCAGCTTCCCTTTCCGTATTTTCAACAGACCGGAATTGATCGAAGTGACCCTGACTGCGAAATAAGGCTGTACGGAAAAATATTTTTATGTTAAAATAAACTACTGAATATTAACGAAGAAAGGAGGATTCCCAATGAATCCCATCGTAACATTTGAACTGAACAACGGCGGTATCATCAAAGCCGAACTGTATCCTGAAATTGCACCCAACACAGTAAACAACTTCATCTCTCTGGTGAAAAAAGGTTTCTATGACGGCAAAATTTTCCACCGCGTGATCCGTGGCTTTATGATTCAGGGCGGTTGTCCCGAAGGCACAGGCATGGGCGGCCCCGGCTACCATATCGCAGGTGAATTCAGCTGGGCAGGCTTCAAAAATGACCTGAAACATACACCCGGTGTACTGTCTATGGCTCGTTCCATGCACCCTCACAGTGCAGGTTCCCAGTTCTTCATCATGCACGAAACAAGTCCTCATCTGGATGGCCAGTATGCGGCATTCGGCAAAGTGACAGAAGGCATGGATGTGGTAAATCAGATCGCTGCAACAAAAACAAACAGACAGGACAGACCTGTGGAAGATCAGATCATGGTAAAAGTAACCGTTGATACTTTTGGTGTGGAATATCCCGAACCTCAGAAAATGTAATATAAATTGAGAAAATACAGCCGACGGAGCAGAAACCGTCGGCTGTTTCCATGAGAAAGGAAATTGCAGGGAGGAAGATTTTCCTTTTCGTTATGTTCGTTTTATGTAAAAAAATTTCTCTTGCATTCCATTGGGTTTTATGATAGTATATTCAAGCAGTTGATATGCGCTTGTGGCGGAACTGGCAGACGCATCAGACTCAAAATCTGACGCTGGTGACAGCGTGTGGGTTCGAGTCCCACCAGGCGCACTGCAAAAGGGGATCTTGGAAACAGGATCCCCTTTTTTTATGAAAAAATTTCAGAAAACGCTTATTTTCTTTTCAGAAAAAACAGAAATTATTCATAGGTCATTCACATTTTGTTCAAATTACTGATGTATAATGACACCATACGAAAAATAAATCAGATTTATCGAAAAGATTCTGATGATCAGGAGGAAAGCCTATGTTGGATTTTGAAGATGTAACTCCAAGAAAAAAGGATGTTGAACATAAAGAAGAACAGACAGAAGAAATGAAAGAGATCATTTCCGAAACAGCAGAAGCCTTTGCGGAAGAAGAGATGAAGGCGGAAAATGATGCTGATACAGAAGAAGTTTCTCCCGAAGGGGCCGAGGCCTCCGCGCAGGAAGAAATCCCTGAAAAAGATCCTCAGCCTTCTGTCAGAGAATATCACTATGAGGAGCAGGTAAAAAAATCTCCGAAAAAGAAAAAAGGATGGGCAAGATTCGTTGCGGGCTGTCTCATTGTCGGGATTGCCGGCGGCGGCAGCATCGGCGCGGGCTATTCCCTGGTGGATCACCTGATGACAGGCAGAAATGCAGTCAGTGGCACACCTGTGGGAACACCAAAAACATCCGATGGAGAAATCTATTCTTTTACAGAGATCATTAAGGCTGTGAAACCTTCCGTGGTAAGTGTATCTACTAAAATTTCCGGTATGACCAGCTACTGGGGTGCATTCAGCGTTCCCTTCGAATCTGAAGGCGCAGGCAGCGGTGTGATTTTTTATTCCGATGACAGCAAGGTAGCCATTGCGACCAATTACCATGTGGTTGAAAATGCGAATACGATCTATGTTACTTTTGAAGGAGATATCAGCGTACCTGCCAAAGTGATCGGCACCAGAAGTGAATCTGATCTGGCAGTGCTGACAGTCAGCTGGAAAGATCTGAACGATGCAGGAATCAAACAGGTGACAACAGCCGTATTCGGTGATTCCGATGCACTGGAAGTGGGCAGTGAAGTCATTGCCATTGGTAATGCCATGGGTATGGGGCTTTCTGCTACAGATGGGATCATCAGCATGAAGGAACAGACCATCAATGTGGACGGCAACAATCTGGGCGTACTGCAGACCAGCGCAGCCATCAACAGCGGGAACAGCGGCGGCGCATTGGTAAATGCCAGCGGGGAAGTGATCGGGATCAATACCGCAAAATATAATTCTGCCATGGTAGAAGGGATGGGTTATGCGATCCCCAGCAATTACATCAAACCCATCGTGGAAGAACTGCTGAAGACAGGCACGCAGCCCAAGCCTTATATCGGCATTATGGGCACCAATATCACAGAAGAAACTGCACCGCAGTATAAACTGCCCGTAGGCGCATTGGTTCTGGAAATTACAAAAGGCGGCCCTGCGGAAAAAGCAGGTCTGCAGGTAGGGGATGTGATCACTCAGTTTGATGGAAAAACGGTGATGGATATGGATTCTCTGGCGGAAAAAGTGAATGCAGCAAAGATCGGCAGTACAGTGGATATGTATGTCATCCGTGATGGAAATACGGGTGTGGAACTGAAAATTCAGATTGAAGATAAAAATAGTTGATAAAGATAGAAACCATCGGTATGACCGATGGTTTTTTGCTTAAATTGACAATACAATGGATATTGTACTATAATAAATACAAATTAGGGCTCTGAATAATGGAATAGAGGGGATAATTATGAAGAAACAATTTTTGGCTTTTGCATTGAGTGGCATGCTGGCTTTTTCTGCGTTGGCAGTACAGCCCGTACAGGCTGCGACACCCATGCCTGAAGAAGGTAGTGTTGCATATTCCTATGTATGGGATTCTGGCGGGGGTGTTTCTGTCGTCAATGATCATGATGAACTGTGGTTTTACTATCTGAAAAAGGATAATGTAACGCTTCATCGTCAATTGGACAGCAGTCAGACCAGATGTCTGATGACCGGTGTGAAAATGGTTGCAGAAGGAAACAATAATGTGATGGTGCTGAAAAAAGACGGTACCCTCTGGACATATTATTATTCTGATTATGAAAAGAAGATCATGGGCCCTCTGAAACTGATGGATAATGTGGAAAAGGTCGTTGAAAATGGGATCTACCATTTTGGTGTGCTGAAAAAAGACGGTACATTATATGATATTGAACCTGATATCATGAATCACAGCGATAGGGTCCTGAGTGCAGCGGAATATTCGACGAAAGTTCTGAACACAGGCGTTGCCAATGTCTGTGCTGATAATTATTATCTGAAGGGAAATGAAGTATGGTATTTCTGGGGCGGCACGACAAAACTGGAAAAAACACTTCCATTTTCTGATGGTGAAAGCATCAACGTTTATAGTAATGCCTTTTTTGTTCTGACAGAAGATGGTGACCTTTGGAGCTGGGGGAACAATGGAGGAGGCCTGCTGGGTAATGGCGGCCAGTATGACAGTTATGGTAATATCCTTTATGTAGGTGGTTTGAAGGAAGGCTGGACAGGGCTTCCCACCAGAAACGAAAAGCCCATGAAGATCCTGGAAGATATTGAACGGGTATGGGCAGAAAGCATTCCTATTTATGCTGTTGAGAAAGATGGTACCACATGGGTATGGGCTGATGGTGAAGGCAATCGGGTTTATGTCTATGCTGATGGTACAATTGGTGAGACAAAACATACAAATAATACAAAAGGATATATCCCCAGAAAAACAACAGCAACAGAATGGAAATGCTACCCGAATTTACAAGAAACAGTATTCCGTACAGATGGTACACTTTGGATAGAAAGATCTGGTGTGCCAGGTGACGAAGTGCTTATTTATGTTGGTCGTTGGATGGGCACAGAACC
>NZ_JBGVHV010000157.1:0-3590 GCF_045122575.1 Anaerotignum sp.
GCAATAACTGCGGATGACAGGACTTGAACCTGCACGGGCGCAATGCCCACTAGAACCTGAATCTAGCGCGTCTGCCAGTTCCGCCACATCCGCACAACTCAGTGTGCTTGACTATAATAACCCATCCAAAAAGATTTGTCAACACTTTTTTTGAGAAAAAATGAAGATTTTTTCAAATGTATAAAATGCATCTGTTTCCCCTGTCGACGTAGAGGACCTTCCTCGCTCTGAAGCATCTTTCTTCTGATAGAGAAAAAAGAAAAAGGTCATCGTTTCCGATGACCTTATCCGCATTACTGCGGATGACAGGACTTGAACCTGCACGGGCGCAATGCCCACTAGAACCTGAATCTAGCGCGTCTGCCAGTTCCGCCACATCCGCACAACTCAGTGCGCTTGACTATAATAACGCATCTACTCTCTTTTGTCAACAACTTTTTGTAAAAAATTGAAGAAAAGTTTTTAAAAATATCTTTGCGGAGCAAAGACATCCAGTAAGCCGCAGGCTTACGGATGCTTTTCACAAATACCATCACAAGAAAATCGGCACCAGCACGGGCACAACCAGCGTACAGACAACACCGCTGACAAAGCTCAGAACCGCCACTGTGGCATTGGTATTTCTGCTGATGATCCCCAGCGTCGTATCCATGGCTGTTGCGCCGGCAGGGGCAATGGCGCAGTAATAATTCAGGTGACTGGCAATAAAGGGCACCACAATAAATGTCAGCATTTCACGGAAGACATTGGCCAGAAAAGAGATCGTCCCCCCTACAGGATTGCCGGCCTCTGTGATGAGGATGCCGGAAAGGCTGTACCAGCCCAGCCCTGCAGAAATAGCCAGCCCCTCTTTTACGGGCAGACCTGTCAGAAGTGCCGTCAGAGCCCCGCCACAGAGAGAGCCTGCCACCACGCCAAAGGGGATCAGCAAAATCTTGAACCCCAGTTCTTTGATCCGGGTGAATACCTCTTTATTCAGCCCCATATCGATACCTACGGAAAACAGCAGGATCAGCAGCATATAAGAAGAGGCACTGTCGATCATTGCGCTGATGTTTTCCGGCAGGATAAACCCCGCGCCAATGCCAAGCACCAGCACGATCAGAATGGCAAGACTCATTTTCCCCCCTCCTTTTCCAGAAACAGGTTAGAAAGGATATACACCACAAGAACGCTGCAAAGGGCAGTAATGATCGCAAAAAGGATCGCCTTGCCGCCCAGCAGAGGCAGATTTTTCACAATATCCCCGTTTCTGCCGATACTGACCCCCATACAGAAGATCAGGAGCATCAGCCAGACTGTCTGCAGTTTGCTGTTCAGTTTAATCCCTTTTTCCTTCAGAAAACCTTTGTAGCCGATCAGAAAACCGATGCCGACTGCCAGAAAGATATCCCACATAATTCTGATCCCTCCAAAAATCTGCCCCTGTGTAAACACAGAGGCAGTCATGATTTTACTTATTTTTTATTTCGAAAGCGCTTACTTCGCCTTTTTCATCAGTTCGATCACTGTGTCGATCTCTTCTCTGGAAACATAAGCATTTGTCACATAGCGCATCATGCCGTTATCTTCGCCGTTAATGATGACATTATTTTCTGCCATATAAGCCACCAGATGCTGAGAATCCAGAGGATACTCTTTCAGTTTGAAGAACACCATGTTGATCTGCTGACGTTCCTGATAGACTTCCAGACCTTCCACTTCTGTCAGTCTTTCCGCCATATACGCCGCATTGTCATGGTCTTCCTGCAGTCTGTCTGTCATTTCTGTCAGAGCGATGATACCTGCTGCCGCAAGGATCCCTGCCTGACGCATGCCGCCGCCCAGAATTTTACGTTTTCTTCTGGCAAGGTCAATAAATGCCTTGGAGCCTACCAGAACAGAACCTACGGGCGCGCAGAGCCCTTTGGACAGGCATACGGAAATAGAATCGGCATACTGTGCCATTTCCTTCACATCTACCCCCAGATAAGCTGCCGCATTGAAGATGCGGGCGCCATCGATATGGACGGGCAGATCATATTTCTTTGCCAGTTCCCAGACAGACTTCATATATTCTACGGAACGCACCTGACCATCGGAATCGGCGTTTTCGTAAGTGATGAGGGCTGTGGCAGGCTGATGGATATCTGTAGGGTCTTTACGAATGTAATATTCCACGATATCCAGAGGCATTTCCCCTGCTGCGTTCTGTACCGTTCTCAGCTGTGCACCGGCAATGATCGCCGCTGCACCGGCTTCGTGTACCACGATATGGCAGTTATCAGGCAGGATCACTTCATCACCGCGGTTTTTCACCCATGTGAACACCGCAGTCTGATTGCTCATGGTGCCTGTAGGCATGAAGCAAGCCGCTTCCTTGCCAAAGCGTTCCGCCGCCAGTCTTTCCAGTTCATTGATGGTGGCGTCATCGCCGTAAACATCATCGCCTACGATGGCTTCAAACATCGCCTGACGCATTTTCTCTGTGGGCACTGTTACCGTATCACTTCTTAAATCGATTTTTCCGTTGATCATAGGGGTTCCCTCCTGATTCCTTACTGAGACAGTTTTTCTCTCATGGCATCGATGCTTTCATCGTCGATGTATTCATCGTATGTCATCTGTCTGTCGATGATACCGCCGGGCAGGATCTCGATGATTCTGTCAGCGATGGTCTGTACGAACTGGTGGTCATGGGAGTCAAACAGCAGTGTGCCTTTGAAGTTTGTCAGACCTTCGTTGACTGCTGTGATAGATTCCAGATCCAGGTGATTAGTAGGTTCGTCCAGGATCATTACGTTGGCACCGCTCATCATCATTTTGCACAGCATACATCTTACCTTTTCACCACCGGACAGTACGTTTGCCGCTTTCAGCGCTTCTTCACCACTGAACAGCATTCTGCCTAGCCAGCCGCGGATATCGGAGTCATACTGTTCGCCTTCTTTTGCATAAGGACGCAGCCATTCGATCAGGCTGTCTTTGCAGCCTTCGAAATATTCTGTATTGTCTTTGGGGAAGTAAGCTGTTTTTGTTGTTACACCCCATTTGAATGTACCTTCATCGGGTTCCATTTCACCCATCAGGATCTGGAACAGTGTGGTTCTTGCGATTTCGTCCTTACCTACGAAAGCAACTTTTTCTTTGGGACGGATCATAAAGCTTACGTTGTTCAGCACTTTTTTGCCATCGATTGTTTTGGAGATACCATCTACCAGCAGTACGTCATTCCCAACTTCTCTGTCCTGTTTGAAGTCACAGAAGGGGTAACGGCGGCTGGAGGGTTTGATGGTATCCATCTGCAGGTTATCCAGCAGTTTCTTTCTGGAAGTTGCCTGTTTTGCTTTGGAAGCGTTGGCAGAGAATCTCTGGATGAAGTCCTGCAGTTCTTTGATTTTCTGTTCCACGCGTTTATTTTGATCTTTCAGCTGACGCTGTGTCATCTGTGTATAGTTGTACCAGAAATCATAGTTACCTACGAACATGGTGATCTTACCGTAGTCGATATCTGCAATGTTTGTGCAGACTTTGTTCAGGAAGTGACGGTCATGGGAAACAACGATAACGGTGTTTTCGAAGTTCATCAGGAATTCTTCCAGCCATTTGAT
>NZ_JBGVHV010000158.1:0-4384 GCF_045122575.1 Anaerotignum sp.
GCAGGAGAAAGGTTCTGTGACGGCAGAATTCGTGGTGCATACGATCTTTGGGGAAATAAAGGCAGAAAGGACGGTGGATATTTGATGGTGAGCTATGAAGCATTGATGGAGAGAAAACTGGATTTGATCGATGACAAGAGAGACAAAAGACAGGGCAGTGTGATTTATGATGCGCTGGCACCCAATGCGGCGGAAACAGCGGCTTTTTATGCCGATCTGGATATGCTGGAGGATCGCACCTTTGCAGACACGGCAACGGGGGAGGATCTGACCAGACGGGCGGCAGAACGGGGCATCCTGAGAAAGGCTGCGGTAAAGGCAACTTTTTACGGGAGTTTCCTGAACGAGGATGGCGTGGAATATCCTGTAGAAGCGGGAACAAGATTCTTTCTGGAGGAGTATCATTATGTGGTACTTTTCAGAGAGGAGGACGGAAGATATGTGCTGGAATGTGAGGCAGCAGGTGCCTGTGGCAATGAATATCTGGGGAATCTGATCCCCATAGAAACCATGGCCGGGCTGGCTGCAGCAACGCTGGAGGAACTGCGGACAAACGGGGAAGACGAAGAAGGGGACGAAGAACTGAGAAAACGATATTTTTCCAGTTTTGATGCAGATGCCTTTGGCGGAAATATTTCTGATTATAAAAGAAAGATCAGTGCTATGCAGAATGTTGGCGGGGTAAAGGTTTATCCTGTATGGAACGGCGGTGGTACAGTGAAGGTAGTCATTATCGATCAGGGCTGGCATGGCCCTACCGAAACGGAACTGGCAGAACTGCAGAGAGAAATTGATCCGGAAAGCAGAGGAGAAGGATATGGCATTGCGCCCATTGGCCATCGGGTAACGGTAGAAGGGGTCACGGAAGTGGCCTGCGATATCCATATGACGATTTCTCTGGCGGAAGGTGCGGTGCAGGAAACGGTGGCAGAGGAGATTCGGCAGAGGTTCGAAGCATATCTGGAAGAAATGCGGAAAAGTTGGGCAGACAGTGCCTATCTGACGGTGCGTATCAGTTATCTGGAAAGCCGCGCGCTGGAAGCGGATGGTGTGCTGGATGTTTCTGATTGTAGCATTAACGGCACAGGCGGCAATCTGGTTCTTGGAGCGAATGAAGTGCCTGTATTGGGTGAGATCGAGGTGAGAGCATGACGGAAAACAGATACAGCGGATATTTGCCGGATACGGTGAAAGAACTGCAGGAGTTTCGGAAACTAGGGCAGATCGAAGGAGTGATTCTGGAGGAAGAGGCGACAGCGAAGGATACCCTGGTAAAGAATCAGTGGATCCTGACGGCGGAAAGGAATGGCCTGCTTCGGCTGGCAAAAATGATGGGGGTTCTGGGAGCAGAGATGATGGAAACGGAAAAACTGCGGGAGGAGATCCTGTATCGCTGGAACAGCCGAAGCCCCTATACAGAATTTCATCTGCGGGACTGGCTGGATGGCTGTCTGGGAGCCGGAAATTATACCACAGAACTGCAGAAGGAACGATATTTCCTGCAGTTGGTACTGGAACTGCGGGTGAAGGAAAAAAGAGAGTTTCTGCAGAAACATCTGCGAAAGATCATTCCTGCAAATCTGGCGTTTGAAGTGGGGCTGAATGCCAATACCCATGAAGATCTGAAAGGGATGACCCACGGGCAGATGAAGGCTTTGGGCTGGACCCATGGGCAGATTCCTTTCGAAGACCTGACACCCTATCGGAAATAAAAGAAAGACTGAAAGCAATTTGGTTGCTTTTGGTCTTTTTTTCGTGAGGAAAAGACGATACAATAAAAACAAAGATATTTTCAGGGGGATAGACTATGGAAGAAAAGAAAATCATACAGGAGAATCCCTTGGGGTATGCCCCTTTAGGTGGCCTGATGCGAAAATTTGCAATCCCTTCTATTATCAGTATGCTGGTGAATTCCCTTTACAATATGACAGATCAGATTTTCATCGGTCATCAAATCGGGATGCTGGGGAATGCGGCGACCAATGTTGCCTTTCCTGTAACGATGCTACTGATCGCCTTTGCGCAGCTGATCGGTGTTGGCACAGCGGCGAATTTCAATATCAGCCTTGGGGCAAAAAGAGAAGAAGATGCCAGAAAATATATTGGGACGGGACTGTCTATGACAGGGATCGTTGGGCTGTTGTTCCTTGTATTTGTATTGCTGTTTAAAACAGCGATCCTGAAGGTCTGCGGTGCGACGGAAAATATTCTGCCATTGGCAGAGGCTTATTTGGGGATCACCGCCATTGGTCTGCCCTTTCTGCTTTTTTCCAGTGCAGCCAGCACCATCATCCGTGCGGACGGCAGTCCGTCTTATTCCATGACCTGTACCGTCAGCGGTGCGGTTTTGAATGTTTTTCTGGATTGGCTGTTTCTGTTTGTGTTTCATTGGGGGATGGAAGGGGCAGCGTTGGCAACGGCCGTCAGTCAGTTTGTATCTTTTCTGCTCTGCATTTGTTATTTTCCGAAATTCAGGACATTTCCCATTACAAGAAATATGCTGGGGATCCGGAAAAGCTATGCGACAAAGATCGCAAAACTGGGGACAAGTAACTTTTTGAATCACACGATTATGATGGCGGTGGCTATTGTTCTGAATCATTCTCTGTCGTATTATGGTGCCTTGTCTGTTTATGGCAAGGATATTCCGCTTGCAGTTTCCGGCGTGGCAACGAAGCTGAACAGTATCATGGTGGCCTTTGTGGTGGGGCTGGCCCATGGCTGTCAGCCGATCCTTGGATTTAATATCGGGGCGAAAAATTATGACAGGGTAAAGAAAACATACAAAATGGCCGTAAAGATCGGCATGTGCTTCAGTGTGGCGGCTTTTCTGCTGTTTCAGTTTTTCCCGCGGGAGGTCATTTCCGTATTTGGGGTGGGAGAACCGCTGTATTTTGTATTTGCGGAAAAATATCTTAGGATCTATATGTTTATGGTATTTACCTTTGGGCTGCAGCCCATTACGGTCAATTTTTTTACCAGTATCGGCGCAGTCAAACAGGGGATTGTTCTTTCGGCTTCCAGACAGGGATTTATCCTGATCCCGATTCTGCTGATTCTGCCGCTGCGGTTTGGTCTGGATGGGGTGCTGTTTGCGGGGCCTGTTGCCGATGGGCTGGCGGCCATCCTTTCGATTACGATGGTAATGGTCAATTTTCAAAGTATGACCAAGCGGCAGCGGGAGGAAATGGAGAAAAACGCCTGAGTTTCTGCAAAAAACTGTTGCGGTCGGACAAAGAATGTGCTACAATATGAAAATCATGGGGAGAAGTGTCCCTGTCACATAACGAGATAACACTCGCAAACGAGTGATGATACAGGAGGTTTTTCTAATGTCTACAATCGGTACAGTTTTAACAGTAATTTTGATCGTTCTGACAGTTGTTCTGGCAACTATCATCCTGATGCAGTCCAAACGTTCTGCTGGTCTGGGCGCAGTAAGCGGCACTAGCGGTGCAGATTCTTTCTGGAGCAAAAACAAAGGTAACTCCGTGGAAGGGAAACTGGAAAAATACACAAAGATTCTGGGCGCAGCATTTATGATTATTGCGTTCATCGTAAATCTGGTAGGTTAAGAAAAACTGGGGATGCTGTATGGAACAGCATCCCTTTTTTTATAAAACTGAAAGTTTTGGGAAAAGTAAGAAAAAACAAGGAGAATCTCTATGGAACAGAATGATATTATGCAGGCGAGGAAAGAACGGATCCTTGCTTATATCAAAAGTGACGGATATATCCCCATGAAACGCAGAGACCTGAGGGTGATGATGGATGTGCCGACAGAGGACAGACCTGCCTTTGAAGAGCTGCTGCAGCAGCTCATTGACGAAGGGCATATTTTTGAAACCAGAAAAGGCAAACTGGCTTCTCCAAAAGACCTGCAGATGGCAACGGGTTCTTTTATCGGCCATGCCAGAGGATTTGGTTTTGTAACGCCCGATGAAGGCGGAGACGATGTGTTTATCCCTGCCAGCGAGACCATGGGTGCCATGCAGAAAGACAAAGTCCTTTACAAGGTGCTGCATAAGGCGGAAAAAGGGAAAAAAGCCGATGGCGTTATCGTGAAAATTCTGGAAAGAGGGATGCAACGCATCGTTGGTACCTTTGAAGCCAGCAATAAAGGCTTTGGCTTTGTGGTGGCAGACGATAAGAAAATTGCAAAGGATATTTTTATTTCCAGAGATCATACCAAAGGTGCAGTCAGCGGTCATAAAGTTGTAGTGGAAATCACCGATTACGGCGAAGACAGACGCAACCCCGAAGGGAAAGTCGTGGAGATCCTCGGTCATGTGAACGACCCCGGTGTGGATATCCTGTCTGTCATCCGCAGATATGAACTGGCAGTGGAATTTCCGGATGAAGTTTATGGGGAAATTGAAAATCT
>NZ_JBGVHV010000159.1:0-19957 GCF_045122575.1 Anaerotignum sp.
TGAAAAAGCCGCAGAACTGAATATTCAGCTGATCCCTTTTTATGTATCTATCGACCATGAAAACTATTATAAAGAAATTTTAGAAATTTCTCTGGATGATTACTTCCACTTTATGACAGAGGAAAAGGGGTATCCCAAAACCTCCCTGCCCTCCATTCAGGATTACATCGATGCTTTCCGTCCTGCGCTGGAAGCAGGTAAGGATGTACTTTGCCTGACCATGACAAGAAGCCTGACAGCTTCTCAGGAGTCTGCCATGACCGCAAAATCCATGCTGGAAGAAGACTTCCCCAATGCAAGAATCGAAGTGATCAACTCCTGGGTGGCAACAGGGGCGCAGATGTTGCTTCTGATGGAAATGGCTCGCATGCAGAAAAACGGCAAATCTCTGGATGATGTTCTTTCCTACGTGGAAAAGGCCCGTGTAGATGCCCGCATCCACTTTATGGTTGGCGACCTGAGCTATCTGGAAGTCGGCGGCCGTATCGGTAAACTGGCTACTCTTTCCGGTGGTCTGTTGAAAATCAAACCCATCATCATTCTGAAAGATGGTGAAATCGGCGTTGGCGGCGTTTGCCGTGCCAGAAAGAAAGGTCTGACACAGATTGCAGATGTAACAAAAAAACATTTCAAGGAAACAGGCGAAAATCCTGCTGAATATATCGCAACTCCCGGCACAAATACCATCTGGGATGACGTGGATGATTTCTATGAAAAAATGAAAGAGGCAGCTCCCGGCATGGAATATCTGCCCCCCTTCCAGATCGGCGCAACCATTTCTTCTCATACAGGCCCCGGTACAACCGGTTTCTGCTTTGTAAAAAAATACGAATACTATGGTTTCTAAAAACAATACCCTCGGTCAACCGAGGGTATTATTTTTGTGCAAAAAAAGAGAGGCATTTCGCCTCTCTTGATTTTTTTAATTATTTGTACTGGTGCAGAACGTGGTCTACGATACCAACGATTTCACCGTTTTCTTTGTAAACACGAGGAACACGTTTTGTCAGTACGCAGGGCAGTTCATAGTTGATTGTGCCCAGGATCGCAGCCAGATCATCAAATGTAACGTGCTTATCACCATCTGTACCAACAACGATTACTTCTGTACCCATTTTTACGTTAGGGATACCTGTAACGTCAATCATCAGCTGGTCCATGCAAACACGGCCAACAACGGGTGCATAGTGACCGTTAACGATCATGTTTGCTTTGCTGGACAGTGCTCTGCTGTAACCATCCGCATAACCGATGGGAACTGTAGCGATCACTCTTTCTGTTTCTGCTGTGTATGTTCTACCGTAGGACAGCTGAGAACCAGCGGGAACTTTTTTCACCAGACCGATTGTGGATTTTACTGTCATCAGAGGTTTCAGGTCGATCATGCCTTCGCATTCGCCGGAGGGCAGCATACCGTATGTAATGATACCGGAACGGCACATATCAATATGTCTTTCAGCATAAGCGATTGTTGTTGCGGAGTTTGCGCAGTGACGCAGACCTACATTGATGCCCATACCTTCCAGAGCTGCTACCATTCTGTCGAAGCGTTCAAACTGCATTTTTGTGAAATCAGGGTGATCGTCTGTGTAGGAGTCAGCTACTGCATGGTGTGTGAAAATGCCTGTGATTTTTACGTTAGGCATTTTGCTTACTTCGATGATATCTGCCAAGGACTGACCGAAGTTTACTTCGTCTGTCTGGAAACCAACACGTGTCATACCTGTATCCAGTTTGATGTGACCTTCTACAACAACACCTGCTGCTTCCGCTGCAGCCTGCAGGGATTTTGCATGTTCCATACCAACGATGGCATTTGTGATGCTGTAGTCGGACATGATTTTTACACAGTCAGCGGGTGTATAGCCCAGAACCAGAATAGGTTTTGTGATACCTTCATTTCTCAGGCTGATGCCTTCTTCGATATTGGAAACGCCAAACCAGTCGAAACCGCCAGCCTGCAGTTTTCTTGCTACAAAACCATCACCGTGGCCGTATGCATCAGCTTTAACGATACCCATTACTTTGTGTTTGGGAGCCATTTTAGATTTGATGCTCTTGATGTTGTAATCCAGTGCGTCCAGATCTACTTCTGCCCATGTTCTTTTGATAAAATCCATAAATTCCGCTTCCTTTCATAGAAAAATGGTTGAATTTTCCAGTATTTATTTCATTGCCAAGCCGAAAAACACACACTTTGGCAATTATTTCACACTTGTATTCAATATAGCACAATATGGTTCATTTGACAATATCTGCTGAAAAATATTTCATTTACAGCCAAAAAGAATACAATGTACACAAAATTCTTATGCCAGATACATTCTTGTGAAAATATCGTAGGCATCATGGATGGCATGACCGCCGTCCCCTACTTCATTGGAATCGCCCACGATGGCGTAACTCATACGTTCATCCATCAGCCACATAGTCAGTTCGCTATCCACATAGGATTCGCCGCCGCCAGCCCAGATCACATAATCCGCAGAAACGAACATGGGCATTTCCCCGATTTTTACATACAGCTTTCTGCCTTCCATCAGGGTAGGCTGTGTGGTGGTCAGGAAGCTGACCCGCTTCTTTTTCAGATCCGCCAGCAAAGGTTTTGCCATGGCACCCAGATCCATACCCATTTTCTTTGCCTTATCGATAATCTTAAGTTTATAATCATCCTCTTTGACTTCTATCTTATCCATCATATATGCCGCTGTTTCCAGACCAACTGCACCACCGCCGAGGATGACACCTTCGCCTTCCAGCAGTTCCAGTACCTTTTCTTCCGGCATCTGCAGGATTTCCTGCGCTGTGAAATATTTTTCATCGGGAACACCTTCGATGGGCATTTTTTCAGGCAGACTGCCGGAAGCGATCACAGTAAAGTAAGGTGCTTTTTCTGCAACAAATTCCTTCGTGCCCTCTGTTTCAGTCAGGATGACAACGCCCAGTTCTTCCAGCGTATGTTTCATATAATCGATATATTTCAGCAAATCGCCTTTTTTGGGGGGCAGTGCCGCCAGTCTCAGCTGACCGCCCAGTTCCTTTTCCTTACAGAGAATCGTTGTTTTGAAGCCGCGCTCTGCCGCTTTTTTCGCCGCCTGCATCCCGGCAGGGCCGCCGCCCACAACAACACATTCTTTTCTTGTGGCAATTTTTCTGCGCTGATTTTCAAAATGTTCCTTGCCAGCTTCTGGGTTGAAAGCACAGAATACTTCCTCACCTTTCAAGACAGCCGCAATACATTTATTGCAGCCCTGACAGGGCAGATAAGGTTTGCCATCCTGCATTTTATTGGCAAAGGCAGGATCAGCAAGGAATGCCCTCGCACTGCCGCAGAAATCACACAGACCTTCCTCCAGAATACGTTCTGCTGTTTCCTGATCCTGAATACGGTTACATGCGATAACAGGAACAGACAGATATTTCTTCATGATGCCTGCAAAGGGAGCGTATGCCCCTTTCGCCACATGGTAGGAAATCTGTTCGATAGGAGATTCATGCCAGCCGCCTGTTACAGTGACACCATCGATGAGACCTGCATCCTCCGCTTTTTTGCAAAAACGTACGGTATCCACCAGTTCATAGCCTTCTTCCACCATCTGGGCTGCAGAAACCTTCACCAGAACAGGATGATCCCCTACGGCATTTCTAATTTCCGCCAGCACTTCCAGAGGGAATTTCACGCCATTTTCATTTTTATAGCCATATTCGTCTTCTCTCAGGTTTGTGATGGGAGAGAAGAATTCAGAAAGCAGATAGCCAGCAGATGCGCTGACTTCCACCATGTCTGCACCGATTTCCTTACAAAGAGCCGCTGCGTTAGCAAAGGCGTTCTTTGTTTCTGCCAGATCATCCGCTGTCATTTCCTGTGGTTCTGTACGGAAGATAGGAGAAGGCACTACAGAAGGTGCCAGCAGCGGCTTATCGCCGTGATTTTTCGCGCTTTCATTTCTGCCGCAGTGGAACAGCTGCACAATCAGTTTGCAGTCATGGGCGTGAACACGTTCTGCCAGTGTTTTCAGACTCTCTTTGTCCACGGTTTCTGCATCGTACATCCCCTTCAATGCACCTGCTTCGTTGACTGCCAACAGACAGGTCACAGCCGCCGCGCCACCTTTGGCTCTTTCTTCGTAGTATGCATAGTCACGCTCAGTCAGAGCATTTCCTTCCGCAAAGCCTGTATGCATCGCCAGCATGATCCAGCGGTTTTTCAGTTCTACATCTTTAATTGCAAATGGTGTAAAAACCATATTCATCCCTCCATTCATTCTGCTTTTAGCATATCATATCTGCTTTTCTTTTTCCATAAAAATATGACGGCAGAACCTGTTTAGACAGATCCCACCGCCATTTATGTGGAAGAGATTAACTTCAATGAAAAGGAAGTTTTAGCCTCTGCGAGGCTAAAACTTGGTTTGCTCCGCAAACCTATTGCCTCCTGACGGTTTCTCTGCTCCTGCAAGCAGTTTCCATGAAACCGTCAGCTTCGTCAACTTTTCTCCGCTTTTATCAAAATTCAAGATTCAATTCTGTTTCCTTATCAAAGATATTTACGTTTTTACCACGGAATGTAAAGGAAACGGGTGCGCCGATGGAGAAATCCAGATTTTCATCATGAATGTCATTCATCTGCACGATCATGATGGAATCCTGACCGCAGGCATCCACATGCAGGTGGATGGCAGAACCCATCATTTCGCTTACATCTACCTTACCATGGATCATCTGGCTGGCATCGCCTTTCAGCAGCAGATGTTCGGGACGAACGCCCAGTGTTACGGACTGAGGCTGTACGTCTTTCTTTGCCAGATTTGCCTGTTTGTCATCAGACAGAACAACTTTTGCACCATCCAGAACAACGGCATATTTGCCGTCTTCCTTCACCAGTTCCGCATCATAGAAGTTCATCTGAGGCATACCGATGAAGCCTGCTACGAATTTGTTTGCGGGGTGATCGAATACTTCCTGAGGGGTACCGATCTGCTGAACTACACCATCACGCATGATAACGATTCTGTCGCCCAGTGTCATAGCTTCTGTCTGGTCATGAGTTACATAGATGAATGTAGTATCGATCTTCTGGCGCAGTTTGATGATTTCTGCACGCATCTGGTTACGCAGCTTTGCATCCAGATTGGACAGAGGTTCATCCATCAGGAAAACCTTAGGATTACGAACGATGGCACGGCCGATGGCTACACGCTGACGCTGACCGCCAGACAGAGCTTTGGGTTTACGATCCAGATACTGTGTGATATCCAGAATTTCAGCCGCTTCACGCACCTTCTGATCGATTTCTTCCTTAGGCAGTTTTCTCATTTTCAGAGAGAACGCCATGTTATCGTATACTGTCATGTGAGGATACAGGGCATAGCTCTGGAATACCATCGCAATGTCTCTGTCCTTAGGGGATACATCGTTCACTCTTACGCCATCAATGAGCAGGTCCCCTTCACTGATTTCCTCCAGACCGGCTACCATACGCAGTGTTGTGGATTTGCCGCAGCCGGAAGGGCCAACCAGTACGATGAATTCCTTATCAGCGATTTCCAGATTGAAATCTTCAACAGCGATCACACCTTTATCTGTGATCTTCAGATTGGATTTCTTTTCGGGTTCGCCTTTTTTCTTTTTCTGTTTCTGTGCATGAGGATAAATTTTCTTAATATTTTTCAGCGTTACGCTTGCCATTTTCTGTTGCTCCTTCCATAAAGCCGCGTTAAATCGGCGATTTTAAGGGTCAGTTCTTCTGTGATCTGCCCTTTCGTCAGTCTCCACTGCCAGTTACCACCCAATGTGCTGGGGGTATTCATTCTGGCTTCCCCGCCAAGGGCAAGGAAATCCTGCATCTGTGCCACAAACAGTTCCGCTACGGAACTCATACCGCCACGGATGACGCCCCAGTGGAAACCTTCTTCCTCATTCAGACCGAGGTATTTTTTTGCCATAGCGATATCCTCGGGGGCTGCGGCATCTTTCCATGCCATCACAGTTTCATTATCATGGGTGCCAACATAGCATACACAATGGGGTGTATAGGTATGAGGCAGATAGTCACTGGGTTCACGGGAATCGAAGGCAAATTCCAGCACCTTCATACCGGGGAATTCAGAATCCTGCAGTAACTGCTGTACTTCGGGGGTCAGATAACCCAGATCTTCTGCAATAAATGCCACATTGGGGAACCAGTTTTTCAGCACAGAGACCAGATCCATACCGGGTCCTTTCACCCAATGACCATTTCTGGCATGGGTATCACCATAAGGCACTGCCCAGTAGCTTTCCAGACCACGGAAATGATCGATACGGATCACATCATAAAGTTTTGCCGCACCGCCAATACGTCTGATCCACCAACTGTATCCATCTTCCTTCATGGCACCCCAGTCATAGAGGGGATTACCCCAGAGCTGACCGTCAGCAGTGAAGTAATCAGGAGGCACACCGGAAACTTCATGAGGTACATTCTTTTCATCCAGCTGGAACCACTGAGGTTCCGCCCATACATCGGCAGAATCCATCGCCACATAAATAGGCATATCCCCAATGATACCAATGCCCTGTTCCTTTGCATAAGCACGCAGAGCGTTCCACTGCTTGAAGAACAGATACTGGATATATTCAAATAATTCGATATCTTCAGCCAGTTCCTGACGATATTTTTCCAAAGCATCTTCTTTTCTGAGGCGGATATCTTCATCCTCCCATTCTGTCCATGCCTTCATGCCAAAATGGCGTTTCAGTGCCATATAAAGGGCATAATCAGGAAGCCAGCTCTTATTTTCTTCTGTAAATTGATTGATTTCTTCTGCATCTTTATCCCAGCCGCGTTGTTTTGCTTTTTCCAGCAGGACAAAACGGCTATTGTAGATTTTCTCATAATCCACTTTCACAGGGTCACTGCCCCAGTCGGCAGCATCGATTTCTGCCTGTTCCAGAAGCCCCTCTTTGCAAAGGATCTCCAGATCGACGAAATAAGGGTTGCCTGCAAAGGTGGAAAAACTCTGGTAAGGAGAGTCCCCGTAACTGGTAGGGCCTACGGGAAGGATCTGCCACCATTTCTGTTCGGCTTTCACCAGAAAGTCGATAAAATCATAGGCAGCCTTGCCAAGGGTACCGATACCATAGGGAGAAGGCAATGCAGAAATCGGAATCAGAATGCCGGAACTTCTTTCCATAGCCAATCCTCCTTAACCTTTCACTGCACCCGCCAGTACGCCTTTGATAATATGCTTCTGACCAAGCAGATAGATGATAACTACAGGCAGGACAGTCATAACGATACAAGCCATCATGGGTCCCATTTCTACTCGACCATAACTGCCGCGGAAATACTGGATCAGCATGGGGATCGTTCGATACTTCTTGATATCCAGAACCAGTGTAGGCAGCAGGTAGTCATTCCATACCCACATAGTTTCCAAAACACCTACGGAAATCATGGTAGGTTTCAGCAGAGGGAATACTACTTTAAAGTATGTCTGCAGAGGATTGCAGCCGTCAATCATTGCCGATTCCTCCAGTTCCAGAGGAATAGATTTTACAAAGCCGGAGAACATAAATACTGCCAGACCTGCGCCAAAGCCCAGATAAATGAAGCAAATGGTCCAGGGTGTGTTGAAGCGCAGACCAAAAATGCTCAGGCTGTCCGCTGTCTGGGACAGAGTGAACATTACCATCTGGAAAGGTACCACCATGGAGAATGCACACAGGAGATAGATCAGTTTGGACAATTTAGAATTTACTCTTGTGATATACCATGCACACATGGAGCAGCACAGCAGGATCAGTGCCACAGAGGATACTGTAATGAATGCACTGTAAAGGAAACTCTGCAGGAAGCCCTGGGCGCCCAGCGCGCTGACATAGTTGGACAAACTAGCAAATGTTTCGGCTGTGGGTACATCAAATGTTGTTGCGGTAGTGATGGCTGTTTCCTTCTTAAAGGAGTTCAGCACTACCATCACGATAGGATACATGTAAAGCACACAGATAACGGAAAAGAACACAGTACCAATGGTGCTCCACATAGATTTTTTTGATTGATTCATATTACTGCTGCACCTCCTTGGAACGTGTTGCTTTCAGCTGTGTCAGACCAATGATAACAACCAGAATGAAGAATACAACTGCTTTCGCCTGACCGATGCCCTTCCATGCTGCACCGGCACGGGCGTAGAAGGTATAGTAAATATTCAGTGCCATCATTTCTGTCGTATGGGCAGGGTCACCTGCTGTCAGGGACAGGTTCTGGTCGAACAGTTTGAATGCGTTTGTAATCGTCAGGAACAGACAGATCGTGATGGAAGGCATTACCATTGGCAGTTTTACTTTCCACAATGTCTGCCAGCTGCTTGCACCGTCGATGGAAGCTGCTTCCATCAGATCAGGAGGTACATTCTGCAGACCTGCAACATAAATGATCATCATATAACCGATCTGCTGCCAGCAAAGCAAAATGATCAGACCCCAGTAACCGGCCTGTGTATTCAGTGCCAGCAGAGGTTCACCCATTTTCATCAGGATCGCATTGAACAGTGTCTGCCAGATATACCCCAGAACGATACCCCCGATCAGGTTTGGCATGAAGAATACTGTTCGAAAAATGTTTGTACCCTTCAGTTCTTTTGTCAGTGCCAGTGCAATGGCAAAGGCTGTCACATTGATGATCAGTGTTGCCACGATCACGAAAGCAACTGTGAACCAGAAGGAATCGATAAAGGATGTATCTGCAAGGGCTTTCATATAGTTTTCCACACCCACAAATCTTGCATTATCTACCGTTGTAAACTGGCAGAAAGACAGATACAGACCATGGAGGAAGGGCCAGATAAACCCTACACAGAAGGCAGCCAAAGTAGGCGCCACAAATATAGGAAACCACCTTTTTAAAGCTTTTTCCACGGGTAGTTCATCTCACTTTCTTTTCGAATTTCCAGGAAATGTTCTTTCTCATAAAAATGAGGGAGCATCACTGCTCCCCCATCCTTTTATCTTTTGTAAGAAAACTTATCAAGCAAAAATATTAGCCATTAGCCAGCTGATATTCTGTTGCCCAACCATCAACGAATGCGGAAACAACTGCTGCCCAGTTTTCGTCTGTCTGGTCAGCTGCATATGCTGTCAGAGCGGAGCCAACGCCGTTTTTCCATTCTTCGGAAGGCATTGTTGTGAAGTTCCAGGATACAGGCAGTTTGCCTGCTGCTGTCATTGCAGCATCCTGTGCTACGAATACGTTAGCGGATTCTTTTGCTGCCTGGAAAGGAATTACAAAGCCCATGCCGGGGTTGCCGGAAGGCATTGCGCCTTCACCGCCGCACATTGCTGTTGTACCAACTTCACTTGTTACACACCAGTTCATGAAGTCCAGTGTAGCCTGAATGTCAGCTTCGGATGCTGTTGCGTTTACACACCAGTAGTTTTCTGTACCTGTGCACAGACCCTGATTTGCTTCATCGCCAGCGCCAACATAGATGGGGATCATAACCAGATCTTCTGCTGCGAATTTGCCTTCGCCAACCAGGTTGGAGTATTCCCAGGAACCATTCTGGAAGAATACTGCTTCACCAGCCAGGAATTCGTTTCTGGAGTCATCACCTGTTTTTGCAGACAGTTCTGCGGGTGCGCATGTGCTGTTATTGATGTACAGATCCCACATTGCGCGGTAGTTATCCAGGTAGTCGCCTTTGATCGCGTCTGTGGATGTGATACCATCTGCCTGATATTCGAAGTAGATAGGCAGGTTAGCCAGATGTGTTTTGAATCTCCAGTCAGAGGAACCGTCCATACCTGCGGAAGAGAATGCTGCGAAGCCCAGTTCAGCCTGGCGAGCTGTAATGTCTTCTGCAACTGCTTTCAGTGCTTCAAAGGATGTGATTTCATCTACAGAGTGACCTGCTTTTTCCAGCAGAGTTTTGTTTGCGATGATACCATAGGATTCGATTACATAACCGATACCTGCTACTGCTTCTTCTGCTTTCAGAGCGAAAGCATCGCTTGTCAGCTGGCCATATACTTCAGAGCCAGACAGATCATAGCAGTAATCGATCCAGTTTTTCAGGCCAACAGGGCCGTTTACCTGGAACAGAGTTGGTGCATCGGATTTACCCATTTCTGCCATCAGTGTTGTTTCATAGTCACCGGATGCTGCTGTTACAACTGTTACAGGCACGCCTGTTTCTGCTGTGTAAACTTCTGCCAGTTCCTGCCACTGTGCATCCTGTTCGGGTTTGAAGTTCAGGTAGTATACAGATGCTGTATCGTCGCTTGCTGTATCAGAACCGCCGCAAGCAGCCAGACCTGCACACATAACCAGAGACATCATAAGTGCGATAAATCTTTTCATGTTACATCTCCCTTTCATTCTTTATTTTTTCTTTTTTTATTTTCATATCCCTTCATCCGGATATAAAAATCATTTGTTCTGCAGAACTGTACCACCCTCTCTGAGGGATGTTTCCAGTTCCATGTGGCAGTTTCCTGCCTTATTTTCTACCATATCCAGAAGGATACGGACAGAATCTGTACCCAGTTCCTCTGAAGGCTGCACCAGTGTAGTCAGTGTCGGGACAGTATAAGCAGACATCTGAATACCATCAATCGCAATCACAGAGCAATCTTCTGGTACGTGCCACCCTTCATCGGCAAGAGCCTTCATCGCCGCCACTGCCATAGAATCGGCAATGACAAAAGCCGCTGTAAAATCATCTCTGCGCCAAATCAGACGGCGCATGGCTTCATAAGCAGATTCCATATCAAATTTTCCAGTTTCCTCCACCAGCTCTTCATCAAAAAAGATATCATAATCAGCAAGCGCCTGCCGATATCCTTTATAACGAAGTTCACTGATAGAACGATCCTGTTTGGAATCCAGAAGCAGCGCAATTTTCTTATGCCCCTGACGGATCAGCAGCTCCACTGCACGATAGGCTTCTTTCTGGTCATTGATAGTGACAGAAGAATATGTGCCCTCTTTCAGGCCACCAAAACTATTGGAATAGGTACAGCATACATAGGGTACCTTCAGCACAGCGATCTGCTCTCTGGAATAATCGAAACAGCCCCCCAGAAGGATCAGCCCTCTCAGCTTTTTGGACTGCACCAGACTGGCCCCTGCAGCAATTTCATCCTCACCACTGGGAATCTGATGGAAAACCAGTGTATAGCCAGCTTCTCTCGTTGCCTTTTCGATAGAATGGATCACCTGTGAAAAGAAGGGGTTACCGATACCACGAACCACCAAACCAATGGTGTTGGACTGGGGCTTGACCAGATCTCTGGCACTGTTATTAGGTACATAATGTACTTCCTGCACCACTTTCATGACTTTTTCCCTGACAGCATCACTGACATCAGGATGGTCATTCAGGACTCGTGAAACCGTACTGACAGAGACACCACACCGCTCTGCAATATCCTTGATCGTCACAGTCCTCACCTCATTTCTTTTGTTCGGAAAACAAAAACTGTATTCTCGGAAACGTTACTGGAAACGTTTCCGGAAATCACACTTAAAATGATAGCAACAATCATTTTTCCTGTCAATTCCCCTTTGTGCATTTTCGTATACAATCACAAAACCCCCTACTGTTTTTAAGGCAATTTGCACACAGAAAATTTGACAGAATCTACAAATTCACGGTCCTTTTTTCTACAGCTATTCAGTCAGCCCAGAAATCTTCAGACAAATTTTCTTACAACTCGGATAAAGGTTGCTTTCTCCTCCTCTTCTCTGATAAAATAGAAATATTAGGCAGGTGAATCATGATGAAAAATATCAAACTGGTAGCGTCCGATCTGGATGGTACGCTGCTGAATAAAAATAAAGAAATCACACCGCGTCTGTTCGCTGCACTGAAAAAACTGGACGAACTGGGTATCTATTTCGTTCCTTCCACAGGGCGCCCTTTTGGTACGGTTCCGCAGGCAATCAAGGAACTGCCCTTTCTGAAATACGTCATCACCAGCAATGGCGCAACGATCTACGATGCAGTAGAACAAAAAAATATCATCGAAAACTATCTGACTCCGGAAGCGGTAGATGAGGTCATCGAAATTGCAAGGGAACTGCCCGTCATCACCGAATATTTCATCGAAGGCAAGGCCTATATCGCAAAAAAGGTATATGATGACCTTTCTCCCTTCAACCTGACGGAAAGCCATGTGACATACATAAAAAATTCCCGTACACCTGTAGAAGATTTCTGGAATGAAATGAAACGGAACGATGCCGTTCTGGAAAACATCAATCTGGTGTTCAAAGATATGGAACTGCGGAAAGAGATCTGGGACAGACTGAAGGCTCTGGGACTAGCTTCCGTTACCGCATCCACCACAAAAAACATTGAGATCACTTCCCTTTTTGCCACAAAAGCAAAGGCACTGGAAAAACTCTGCGAAGTCCTGGGGTTAAAAAGAGAAAATGTCCTTGCTATGGGAGACGGTGACAACGATATGCCCATGATCCAATTCGCAGGCATCGGCGTTGCCGTGGCAAATGGGGAAGATCATATCAAACAGGCAGCAGATATCATTGCAGATGACTGCAATGATTTCGGTGCAGCAAAAATTCTGGAACAGATCATTGAAGAACAAACCAAAGGAGATAACAAATGAGTATTCTGAACGTAGTAAACCTGAATCACGGCTTCGGCGACAGAGCCATCTATAAAGATGTTTCCTTCCGTCTGCTGAAAGGCGAACATGTTGGTTTTGTTGGTGCCAACGGCGAAGGCAAATCCACCTTTATGAACATCATCACAGGCAAACTGATGCCCGACGAAGGCAAGATCGAATGGAGCAAAAACGTCCGCGTTGGTTACTTGGATCAGCATACCGTTCTGGAAAAAGGCCAGACCATCCGTGACGTGCTGGCATCTGCCTTTTCCTATCTGTTCGAACTGGAAGCACAGATGAACGCGTATTACGGCGAAATGGCAGACTGCGATGAAGACCGCATGAATTTCCTGCTGGAAGAAACCGGCAGCATTCAGGAAATGCTGGATCAGCATGATTTCTACATCATCGATTCCAAAGTAGATGAAATCGGCCGCGCACTGGGTCTTTCCGATCTGGGTCTGGACAGAGATGTTACAGAACTTTCCGGCGGTCAGAGAACAAGAGTGCTGATGGGCAAACTGCTGCTGGAAAAACCCGATATCCTCCTCTTGGACGAACCTACCAACTATCTGGATGAAAACCATATCGAATGGCTGAAACGCTATCTGAATGATTACGAAAACGCTTTTATCCTGATCTCCCACGATATCCCCTTCCTGAACAGCGTTGTCAATCTGATCTACCATGTAGAAAATGCAGAACTGACCCGCTATGTGGGCGATTATGACAAATTCATGGAAGTTTATGAAATGAAGAAAGCCCAGCTGGAAGCGGCTTACCGCAAACAGCAGCAGGAAATCGAAGACCTGAAGGATTTCGTTGCCAGAAATAAAGCCCGCGTTGCCACCAGAAACATGGCCATGTCCAGACAGAAAAAATTGGATAAAATGGATGTCATCGAACTGGCGAAGGACAAACCCAAGCCCGAATTTAACTTCAAGGAAGCAAGAGCCGCAGGCAGATATATCTTCCAAACAGAAGATCTGGTCATCGGCTATGATAAGCCTCTGTCCCGCCCCCTGAACCTTTCCATGGAAAGAGGCCAGAAAATCGCTCTGGTGGGTGCCAACGGTATCGGTAAAACCACACTGCTGAAGTCCATCATCGGCGAGATTCCTCCCCTCAGCGGCAAATCCGTTCTGGGTGATTATCTCTATCCCGGCTATTTTGAACAGGAAAAGAAATATACCGAAAACGTGACCTGTATCGATGAGATCTGGAAGGAATTCCCCTCCTATACCCAGTATGAAGTGCGCTCTGCGCTGGCAAAATGCGGCCTGACCACAAAACACATCGAAAGTATGGTCAAAGTTCTGAGCGGCGGCGAACAGGCGAAAGTACGCCTGTGCAAACTGATCAACAACGAAACAAATGTACTGCTGCTGGACGAACCTACAAACCATCTGGATGTAGACGCAAAAGAAGAACTGAAACGCGCCCTGCAGGCATATAAAGGCAGCATTCTGCTCATCTGCCACGAACCCGAATTCTATCGTGATGTAGTGACAGAAGTATGGAACTGCGAAGACTGGACAACTGTGCAGTTGTAATTGCTTAAAAATAAGGCTATCTATTTAGATAGCCTTTCTTTTTTCTTAATATAATGCTCTGCTGATACCATATAATCCATCCGAAATAGAAATCAACGTAGACATTGGGTTCTGACTGTAAATCTCTCCTGTATATTGATTAAAATAAATCGGAATATCCGCAAAAGATTCTAACTGATAGACAAAATATCTGCCAAGTTCTTTTCCGGAATCCACGATCGCTCCAGAATCATATTCCTGATATTCCATTCCAGATGCCTGCATAGTATTGACATATCTTTCATAAACCTCTTCAGCCGCTTCCTGCAAAATCAACATTGCTTCTTCTCTGGTATATGGTTTTTCCTGATTCTGTGGTGTTTCTACTGTAATGATATGGATTTTAGGCATACTACTATATTCTTCATTGCAGAATTCTTTTTGGTAGTCAGAAATATATTTTACTTCGCAGCCAAAAAATTCTGCAGTCAAACGCAAAGGAACATAAACCTCATCTTTCAGTCTTGTCATCTGGCTTTCTACATATCGCAGTACCAATTCTTTTCCATTTTCATTTTTTAACGTTACAGCGCCCACATCTTCTCCCTGCAGCAATTCCAATCCTAACGGCTCTTTTAAATCTTCAAAAGAAACATGGATTGCCCCTTTTTCATCAATCAGAATACGGGAAAAAGGCACAAAGCCACCATCTATCATCAAAAGACTGACACTATCACGGAAACCATAAACATAATCCGATTCTAATTGTCCGCTTTCTGTGTTCGGATAACAAATGTCATAATAATTCTGAAAACCCGTTCTGCCAACGTGGATGTCCGCCTGATTTTCTTTCCACACCGCCCGCTCCTCTGCAAAAACCTGCGCAGGCAGACTACCGATCAAAACTGCTGTTAAAATACCGCACAAAAGTTTCTTTCTCTTCATTTCAATTCCCCTTCCTTTTCTTTCGGACCCCATACGCTCGTCTTTGTATCAAAATCATACTCCACACTGCGCAGCAGATGCACTCTTTCAAAATTCTCTAAACGAAGATACAATATTTCTTCATGGTAGAGAGCATCCAGCGCTTCACCATACTCCGTTTTAAGTTTCAACAGATAAATTGGGCCTTTCAGAACATAACTGACCGGCACCGCATCAGAAGAAGGAAGGATATATGTTTTTCCGTTTGGCTCTCCATTGATTTTCAGAACACTTTCCTCTATATTTCGATTATAACAAAGTTCTGTTCCCTGTCATCCAACTTTTCCAATTCTTAAGATTATCGTAAGATCCTTCCATCCGTCTTGTACATTCGCGAGATCTCTTTTATACTGGAAATGAGAAAACCATTCCCGAAAGGAGAATTCTATGGAAACTCTTGCGATCATGTATCATCCCGTATGGCTGGGTTATATCTTCCCTGTCCTTGCTATTCTGACTGCCCTGTTTGCCCTGCTCTTTTTTGATGCCTTTCGCAAAAAAGACAAAAAGAAAATAAAACCTTTTGCAATCCTATTGCTGATTTCCGCTCTTTGCCTGATTGGCTGGTGCATCAGAAACCTTCTCTGGCTACATGAATTACAGCAGATGGTCCCTCCTCATTTTTAACATAAAAAAGACGAGTCTTTTGACTCGTCTTTCTTTTATTTTCGATTCTTTTCCACTTCCAGCAATTTTTCCACTTCATCCATGGAAATCACCAGATATTCTGCATTTCCCAATAGGTCTCTGTGGCCATAATCCAGAAGGATGGCTTTGGGTGCTTCTTCCCCAAAAACATCCAGATACGTATTTTTGATAAGGATCTTCTTTTCCACTTCCAGATAGGAAGGGATATATTTCTGCACCAGTTTTGCTGTGATGCGTTCATATTCCTGACCATTGCCGCCGACCCTCAGCCACTGCGGCAGTTTCTTCGGCTTTTCATGAAGGGAAATATCAAACTTCATTGCCCACTGGAATCTGATCATATCCACTTTCTCATTTTTCTGCACGAAATCCCAAAGAACATCACACAAACCGATTTTGGAAAGGGCTTTATACTGACAGCCTTCTGCCAGCCAGAACTGAGACAGGGCTTCATAAAAAGCAAAGGGACTATCGTACAAAGGCACCAAATAGGCCAGTGTATGCAGGAATTTACCGCTGTTATAGTAGGTTTCCACCATTTCCTCGATATACTTCAACCGAAGAGTATCTGCGTAAGGCAGCATGTGGGTGGTCATCACTTCGTAGGGGGCCATATCGTGGTAAACGATTTCGTATTCCTTCTGTTTCTGATGGAGCATGGAACCCTTCAGCACCTTCAGGAAGCCCAGCTGCAGCTGTTCCGGTTCCAGACAATACACATCATTGAAGGATTTTCCGAAAGATGCATAATCCTCGTGGGGCAGACCTGCGATAAGGTCTAAGTGCTGATGAATATTTCCCCCTGCCTTGATCTGCTTCACAATACCAGCCAGTTTATCAAAATTCACATTTCGATTGATAGCATGAATGGTATGAGGGTTAGTAGACTGCACTCCGATTTCAAACTGAAACAGTCCTTTTCGCACGTTTTTCAGAAAATCAATGGCTTCCTGATCGATGATATCCGCTGTGATTTCAAAATGGAAATTGGTCACGCCGTTATCATGTTCGTGGAGATATTTCCAGATGGCCATGGCATGGCTTTTCCTGCAGTTGAAGGTTCTGTCAATAAATTTGACCTGCGGCACCTTGGCATCCAGAAATTTCTGCAGATCAGGCAGAACTTTTTCCAGAGGAACAAAGCGCACCCCCTGCTCTACAGAAGACAGGCAATAGCCACATTGATAAGGGCAACCGCGGGAAGATTCATAATAAATGATCTGATTCTGAATATCACTGAAATCATCTTCATAAGGGAATGGAAGCAGTGCCAGATCTAAAGGTTCTTCCTGCAGGGTAGAAATGATTTCTTCCCCTTTGCGAAAAGTCAGACTGCCGATTTCCTCCAGAGATGCAGGAACCCCGGCATCCCAATGTTCCAGCAGTTTTGTGAAAACCAGTTCCCCTTCCCCTCTCTGCACCAGATCTGCTGCGGGATTGTCCTGCAGGAAAGATTCACTTTCATAGCTGACCTCCGGACCGCCAAACCCAATGATGCAGTTTGGCATGACCTTTTTGATCAACGGACACAGCTGGCGCAGTGTTTCCACATTCCAGATATAGGCAGAAAACAGGATCACATCCGGCTGCATACGGAAGAGTTCCTCTACGATAAAATCCGGTCTCTGGTTGATGGTAAATTCTCTGGTGATGATATGATGTTTTTTATCATTATCCTGAAAACGGCTCAGATAACGCAACGCCAGATTGGAGTGGATATATTTGGCATTGAGAGCCGCAAGAACGACTTTCTTCACTTGATTTCCTCATTTCTTATCCATAATATTTTATTTTGCTATCATACCATAAAATCTTCAAAGAAAAAAGCAGTATAAACCATACTGCTTTCAAAATCACTTTCCGCTTTTTTCTTCTTTTTCCACGTATGTCAGAAGTTTATACAACAACTTATACAGGGTCATCCGTTCTTCCCGATCCAGCTCCACACATTTTTCCAGTTCCTTCGGAATATGGAGGGCTTCATCCCGCAGGGATTCTCCCGCATCCGTCAGGGAAATAAACAGATTTCTTTCATCCTCTTTGGAACGTTCTCTCATCAGAAGCCCCTTTGCCTCCAGTTTTTTCAGAAGCGGTGTCAGCGTGCCGGAATCCAGATACAGCACCTTCCCCAGTTCCTTTACCGTCAGGCGCTTCTTTTCCCATAATACCATCATCGTAATATACTGGGTATATGTTAATTCCAGTTCATCCAGAAACGGTTTATAAAGGCGGATGGTTTCCTTCGCACAGACATACAGCGGAAAACAAAGCTGATTCTGTATTTTCAACGCATCATATTTATGATCTTCCACAACAATTCCCCCTTGCACACAATCTCACAATCTGATCGTGTTTCCGTTTAATTTATCACAATTCTATTGTGTGTTCAAGGAAATTTCGTGATTTTTCCATTCAAATTCCTAAGGGATGAATGCTTCTTTCCAGAATCCCATTCATATAGGCAATGCAGATGCCGTAATTGGTCATGGGAATATTCTGGTCTTCCGCACATTTCAGGCGATATTTCATTTCCCTTTCATTCAGCGTACAGCCGCCGCAATGCACGATCAGCCCATAGGCAGAGAGATCCGTCGGAAATTCCGTACCGCTGGTAAAATGGAACTCCAGTTGTTTTCCTGTATATTCCTGTATCCAGCGGGGCATTTTCACTGTGCCGATATCTTCGCACTGACGATGGTGGGTACAACCCTCGGAAATCAGCACCTGATCCCCATCCTGCAGTTTTTCCAGCGCCCTTGCACCTGTTACGTTCGCCTCCAGATCCCCTTTATATCTTGCCATCAGAATGGAAAAAGAGGTCAGTTCTACATCGGCAGGAACGATTTTGGAAACCTTTCCGAAGATCTGACTGTCTGTAATGACCAGCTTCGGCTGTTTCCCCAGCCCGCGCAATGTTTCTTCCAGCTCATTGTCTCTGGTAACGATGGCAGAAGCCCCCGCTTCCAGCACATCGCGGATGGTCTGCTGCTGGGGCAGGATCAGTCTGCCTTTTGGTGCCGCGGAGTCAATGGGCACGACCAGCACCACAAAATCCCCCTGCTGCAAAAGGTCACTGACGATCTTTCTGCTCTCATCTTCTTTTGGAGACAGTTTTCCGATCAATTCTTTTAATTCGTAAATATTCTGCCCTGTGGCCGCAGAAACGGAAATGGTATTTTCCTTTTCTTCCGCTTCTCCTTCCCACAGATCCATTTTATTTTTTACAATAACGTAAGGGATCTTCTTTTCTTTGATCCGTTCGATGATCTTTTCATCTTCCTCCGTCATGCCAACAGAACCATCGATGACAACAACGGCAATATCCGTTTTATTCAGGATCTGATAAGCCTTCTGCACACGCATCAGCCCCAGTTCTCCCACATCGTCCAAGCCGGGGGTATCGATGATGACAACAGGCCCCAAAGGCAACAGTTCCATGGTCTTCAGAACCGGGTCAGTTGTTGTGCCTGCCACATCAGAAACAATGGCAAGGCTCTGCCCCGTCATAGCATTGATCACGCTGGATTTCCCTGCATTTCTTCTGCCAAAAATGCCGATATGTATGCGATTTGCCAAAGGTGTATCATTTAAGCTCATACCGATCCCTCCTGTTCTGTTTCCATCAACCCATCTCCCCTTGCGGAAACGACGGTATAGCCGATCTCTTCCATTTCCGCTTTCAGCAGCGCCAATCCTTCTGCCGCTTCATCGCCCATGCAGCGTTTATTATCATACAGATTATAAAGTTTTCTGTTCTCCTTGGGAGAAAGATTGGGCATCACAACATTTGCCCCCGCCAGAATCCCCATTTTTCTGCCATCCGGATGGATAGTACTCAGGGCCGTTGTTGCGGGAAGCAAGGTCTTTGGCAGCATCAGCCTGATCAGCCCCAGAAGAAACAGAGTCAGTTCCAGTGTACCCGCTTTTTCTTCCTTAAAAGGCGTGTCCTTATGGGGAATAAATGGCCCGATCCCTACCATATGGGGCTGCAGTTCCTGCAGGAAAAGCATATCTTCCGCCAGATGTTCTGTTTTTTGTCCGGGAGAACCCACCATAATGCCGCTGCCCACCTGATAGCCGATGCGGCGCAGGTTCCAAAGGCATTCCTTCCGATGCTGCAGGCTCAGTTCCGCCGGATGGAGATAACGATAATGTTCCTCATTTGCCGTTTCATGGCGCAG
>NZ_JBGVHV010000160.1:0-18786 GCF_045122575.1 Anaerotignum sp.
CTTCTCCTCCTTCCCTTTCCGCCACATCCGCTGCCGCTGTCAGCAGGATATACATGAAATAGATGCGGATGGAGAGAAAGAAAATGCCTGTATACGAAAGGAGATCATCGACAAAAGGCAGGAGATGTCCCACATAGTTCAGCACCACAAGAAGAACCTCATACCAGAACATGACCCGCCCGAAGGTGCGAATGCGTTCGATGCCCTCTGCCTTCCCCGTCAGGATATCCACCGCTCCGATGAGACACATCCAGCCGAAGAAATCCGGCAAGATATCAAAACCGAAGATATTGATATCGATGAGGAACAGCACCATGGCAGTACGGATATTGCGGATGGCTTCGCTGGTTTTGGTCTCCGTATTTGCTTCATGCATCATTTCATTCATAGAGGGCACCTCCCTTCAGGGGGAAGGTTTCCAGAAGTTGGCCGCCGCGGGAGTAAATGCGGACTTCGTAGGGCTCCGAAAGCATCCGAAAGGCTTCTTCCAGATTTTCACAGTTCTTGTCTCCGCGGGCAGAAATCACGCCGTCCCAATCCTGCCCCGTTTCCAATACTGTCCATTCAAAACCGTCGGAGCTGCTGCCGCTGGAACCGATACTGAAATCGCGATGGAAAGAGTTTCCATCCCAGAGTTCCTCTTTTGTTTTGTCTGCAGGGCAGATGAAGATGACAAGTACCTGCCCTTCTTCCTTTAATGCCGTTCCCGTATATTCCAGATAGGCTCCATGGGTAGCCATGGGGGTCAGACTTTCATTGAACTGCAATGCTTCCCCCTGATTCATGAAAGAGAACATATCCCAACCGCTGAAACCAACGCCCCATTCCTCACAGTAGACTGCGTCGGCCATCTTCCAGTCTCCCTGCACGGTATACTGGCCCTGTTCCATTTTTTCTCTCAATTTTTTGTGTATATAATTGGGGTCATCTACATCAAAGAGCCAGTGTTCTTCCCCCAGCAGTTCCACAGACCAGTTTCCTTTATTCTCCTCAAACACACGGAAATACTGTATCCGTTCTGTCACAGGCACATCCTCCAGATGGGCGTCTGTTTCATCTACCATATGCAGGGCACCCGTTACTGTGCCGTCCACCTGTCGGTCAAAGAAGTAAACCGCTTCATAGCGCATCCTGTCATAAAAACGATATTTGTAATCGGCTTTCGTGCCATAGGCCAACCTTGCGCCATCCAAGTCATCATCAACATATTCCCCTAAAGCCCAAGCCTTGTATGCCTCAAATTCATCCTGAGGGACAGTCAGTGCCAGTTTGCCCAGGTCCCGTTCCGAAATGGCTTCATAGAGGATGGAAATTGCCATTTCGGGGGAAGTCACGTTGAAATAACGGGCATCCTCCAGCAGCAGCTCCAGTTCTTCTTTCGTTTCCACGCCGGAAGTATCGAAATATTTGGGCTCATAGGCAAAGCTGACGGAAGCCAGGGACAGCAGCACCGTGATGCAGGCTGCGGCAAAGGTCGCTCCCTTGGGTGCCCGCCCGAAATCCACGATGCGCCCGATGCGGGTTTTGATATTTTTTGCCCCGTTTGCCATGGAGGTGGTGCCGATACGGCTGGCATAACGGCTGTCCGCCATATCCAGAAGGAGCATGCCGTATTCCCGTTTTTCCTCCCCCTCCAGTTTTTCCAGCACCCGCTGGTCGCAGAGGGCTTCGCTGTCATTGCGGATAATACGGCAAAGCCAATAGACAAAGGGATTGTACCAGTGGAGCGCCTGCAGCAGATGCAGGGCAAAATTGACCAGTACATCCTTATATTTCCGATGGAGCATTTCATGGAGGAGGACTTTTTCGTCAACGAATTCCTCCATGCTTTCGGGAATGACCAGAACAGGCTTGAAAAGCCCGCAAAGGAAAGGCGTTTCGATCCCCGCGCAAACCCGCACATTTTCCTGCAGGGGCAAATGATATTTCTCTGCCGTACGTCGGATTTTTTCCTGCAAGGAAGGCGAACCTTCCCTCCCCTGCCGAATCTCCTTTCGCAGTCTGGCATAAATCAGCAGGTCATAGAGCAAAACCAGCGCCACGCCCGCCCCATACACCATAAAAAGCGTATCCGTCAGCGACCATGCGCCTTCCTTTAATAAAGAAAGATCGCCGCCTGCCATGCCAAAGGGAGCAGAAAGCAGAGAATCCATGCCCATTTCCACGGAACCCCGCAGTTTTTTCATAGGCTCCATCCAAAGGGTATTCAGGGCAAAGCTGGTGGAAAACAGCCGCACATTGGCAGGCAAAACCGCCCGCACCAGAAGCACCAGCCACACCAGATAATGCCAGCGGGCATTCAGCTTATCCTGAAATATTTTTTTGAAAACCACCAGCATCAGCCCCGTCAGGGTAATGCCAAGGGTGGCATATAATACCGTCCAGAGATTTGTCATACGTCCATCCCCTCCAGTAATTTTTTCAGTTCTTCCACCTCATCAGCAGACAGCCGCCCCTCCTGCAGAAAGGCCGTCACCATTTTCCCCGCCGAGCCATGGTATATTTTATTCAGAAAGCTTTCTTCCTCCTGCGCCACACATTCTCCTCTGGAAACAGACGCCCGATACTGCTTGGGGCTGCCCTCTGACACCACCAGCCCCTTCTGCTCCAGGCGGCTCAGAAAGGTATAGACCGTGTTTTTGTTCCATTTGCCATCCAGCGCATCCATAATATCACTCTGGAGCACAAATCCATTTTCCCAGATGATCTCCATGATCTTCCATTCACTATCAGAAATTTTATATTTCATAGAGGCACCTCCTTTTGTCTGTACAGAAAACTACACTTGTAGTCTTATTATTGTACTACGTTTGTAGTCTGTATGTCAATGCAATAAAAAAGGCTTAGGAAATTCTTAAGAATTACCTAAGCCTTTATGTACGTTTTGATGGTCGGTACTCAGAGTTGCGCTCTTGCACCCTTCCTGAAAAATGCCTGCGGCATTTTCCATTGATTAGAATTTCTTTCTTGTCAGGAAATCAGGGATCTTGATTTCAGATTCGAAATCATCCAGTTCTACAAATCTTCTTGCAGCAGGACGTGCTTCATCCAACACTTTTTCTTCTGCAGGAGCTTCTTCTGCTGCTCTGGGCATTTCCACCTGTACTCTTCTTACGGGTTCTGCCACGGGAGCAGGAATGTTGTCTTCCAGACCTGTTGCGATAACTGTAACCACAACTTCGTCCACCAGATCTTCATTGATGGATGTACCGAAGATGATTTCAGCTTCGGGGTCGATGGCTTCACGGATCAGTTCAGCTGCTTCATCTGTTTCGAACAGCCCCAGATTTTCGTCGCCGCTGAAGTTGATCAGGATATATTTTGCACCTTCGATGGTTGTTTCCAGCAGAGGGCTCTGAATCGCCATTTTTGCAGCCACTTCTGCTTTGTTTTCACCGCTGGCACGGCCGATACCCATATGTGCGATGCCTTTGTTTGCCATGATTGTGCGAACGTCAGCAAAGTCCAGGTTGATGATACCGGGTTTGGAGATCAGGTCTGCAATACCCTGTACGCCCTGACGCAGGATTTCGTCTGCTTTACGGAAAGCTTCTGTCATAGTTGTTTTCTTATCGATGATGGACAGCAGTTTCTGGTTGGGGATGATAACCAGTGTATCCACGTTCTTTTTCAGTTCTGCAATACCTTTTTCTGCATTGCCCATTCTCTTTTTACCTTCGAAATTGAAGGGTTTTGTAACAACACCAACAGTCAGGATACCCAGTTCTTTGGAAATGGATGCGATTCTGGGAGCTGCACCTGTACCTGTGCCGCCGCCCATACCTGCTGTGATGAATACCATATCGGAACCACGCAGTGCCTGTGCGATATCATCGCTTGTTTCATCTGCGGAACGCTGACCGATTTCGGGATCGCCACCTGCCCCCAGACCTTTTGTCAGTTTTTCACCGATCTGGATCTTTGTTGCAGATTTGGATTTTGCCAGAGCCTGTCCGTCTGTATTGATAGAAATGAAATCAACGCCATCCAGACCGTCTTCGATCATTCTGTCTACCGCGTTGTTGCCGCCGCCGCCAACACCAATAACTTTGATCTGTGCCATATTACTCATAGGGATATCAAATTCAAGCATGATAGTATCTCCTCCTAGGTTCATTCCAAAAATTTATCAAATTATATTATACACGAAAAAACAAGGGATTTCCATAGAAATTTACAAGTTTTCTGCATAAAATTTTATGTTTTTTCCGAAATATTTTATAAAAATTACACTTCTCTCTCTGCGGGGTTCTTCTCCTCATTTCTGTTCAACAGCCAATGTCGGATATTACTGCAGTTATGGAACATACGTGAGCCATAAACCACAATGGCCGCAATGGAAAGGTCGATGGAAAGCTGATTGCCCAGCCAGATCAGTGCCATAGCCAGCACGGCA
Source organism: Anaerotignum sp. (assembly GCF_045122575.1). Lineage (GTDB taxonomy): Bacteria > Bacillota > Clostridia > Lachnospirales > Anaerotignaceae > Anaerotignum_A. Next base: position 4,397 of record NZ_JBGVHV010000160.1, read on the forward strand.
TTAGTCACAAACCCCGTAGCAAACACCTTCCAGTGAAAATCATTCCGCATATTGGCATAAATGCCCCCCAGCAAAGAATCCATACAGGCCAGAATGCCCATGGCTACATAGGCGGAAAAACCCGATGGATACACGATGCCGCTCATCACGCCGATCACAATACCGACGACAAGGCCGGTCAATGCAACAAACATGGTTATTCCTCCTTTTCTGCAGCTTTGAACAATGCCGTCTGCGTGTAAGCCGGCACAACGACTGCCATTTCTCTGCGAACGCTGATCTCGATGCCCCAGGGGGCCAGATTATCCACCACGCCGCCGGGAAAATGCAGGGCAGAATCCAGCACAGCCGCATCCCCCACCGCCTTGATCTCAAAGGGAGCCGCCACCCGCACGCCATTGACCATGACGATGGAGCCGGCACAGGTGATGGCGCTTTTGCCTACCATACGCTGCCCGTTGATGGAAACGGCTTCCGCCCCCGCCCCGTGCAGTTCATTGACCACCGCAAGCAGGTCTTCCGCATGGACCAGGTAGGCGTTCATATCGCCGCTGCCTTTACTGCTGCTGTCCGTCATCGTGACCGTAACCCCTGCCCCGCTGACCTCCGTCAGCCCCGCAAAGGAAAGCAGCTGTTCCATTTCCGCCCCAAGGGTGCCGTTCTGATATTCCTTCACTGTTTTTTCCAGTGCTTTATTCTGTTCCAGCAGGGTGTCCCGCTCCGCCTGCATCTGGTTCAACGCAAGGATCGCCTCGGAAAGTCGCTGATTTTCCGTGGTCATCCTCTGTTGTTTCACCGTATTCACCTGCACCCCAATGATGACCCCAAGGATCACACAGGTAGCCGTCAGAGCTGCAGAATATTGTTTTTTCATCATCGTATGTCCCTCATTTCAGCCGCTGGCTACATTAAGTATCGGAACACAACTGTTCCATTCGGCTTGTCCAGTTCGCTTAAGTCCAGTGTACCGCGGTCTTCCTCAGGAATGGTTTTCATGATCTCTGCCATATAACGGATCTTGGTATCGCCGTTTTCCATATCCCCCAGAATGATCTGCACCTGATTCACATAGGCAGAGATACTCTTAGGATTGGAAACATCGATTTCTACCACCAGATCCAGCAGTTCATATTTTTCCATCAACTGACTGATGTGGAGTACCACGTCCAATGCTTCCGGATTTTCCACAGGGATCACTTCTCCCAACGTGAAACGGCCGAAAGCCAGCCCCTTCACCACAGGAAGAGTATCTCTGCATGCTTCCTGCACATCCAGCACACGACCAGCTTCGTCTATGTAAAGGTAGGAGCCCATATAGGGCACATACCCTCTCACCTTTCTTTCCTTCACTTCGATAACGATGGTATCAGGCAGGCGCATGGAAAGTTTCGCATCGGCGATATAGGGATCTTCCTCCAACGTCTGCGCAGCTCTGCCCTTGCCGAAGAACAGGATATTATCCCCCTTGGAAAGGCCGATCTTTTCGCAAAGTTCCGCTTCGGAATAATGGTTTGCTCCTTCTGCCGCAACATTTTTCAGAGCAAAGATCGGCGAAAGCAGAATCCCGATGATGACTACCAGACCAAAAGCCGCCCCGATCATGACCCTCTGGTCAATCCCTCGACCGGACTTGGGTTTCTGATAATATTCCAGTTCTTCCATCAGGTCGATGTCGAACATTTCGTTTTGTTTATTCGGTTTTTTCGATTTTTTTCTGAACATAAACATTCCTTTCTTCCTGCAGGCTGATGACACCGCCCAAAAAAGAAAAGGCGTCCTCTATTTTTTCATAGCCACGCTCAATATACTGTGAGCCATGGACAATGCTTTCCCCTTCTGCAGACAATGCCGCCGCAAGAAGAGCCGCACCGCACCGCAGATCATGGGCAAACACCTCTGCCCCATGAAGTTTTTCCACGCCGCGGATACCGGCATTTCTGCCGGAAACAACAATATCCGCCCCCATACGACAAAGTTCTGCAGCCTGAGAAAAGCGCGCTTCGAACACCGTTTCGCTAATCATACAACTTCCTTTTGCCAATGTCAATAAACTCATGGCCAAAGGCTGCATATCCGTAGGGAAGGCAGGAAACGGGCCCGTGACGATGGTAAAATCCGCCCGCAGTTTTTTGGGCGGCCGCATCCAGAGCAGGTCACTGTCCTCCCAGAGAAAACGACAGCCCGTTGTCCGTAACACCTCCAGCACCGCCCCCATCTGTTCCCGCTCCAGTCCTTTGAGCCGCAGTTCTCCTCCTGTCATGGCGGCGGCACAGAGGAAGGTACCCCCTTCGATGCGGTCAGCAGGCATGGAAAACACTGCGCCATGGAGACGCGATACCCCTTCCACCAGAATACTGGAGGTACCTTCGCCATATATTTCCGCTCCCATAGCCCGCAGAAACCGCACCAGAGCCACGATTTCCGGTTCACGGGCAGCATTCTGGATCAGCGTGACTCCTTCCGCTTTTGCCGCCAGCAGAAGGATATTTTCCGTCGCTCCCACACTGGGAATGGGCAGGCGGATCTCTGTACCGCAAATGCGCCCTGCTCTGCAGTCCAGAATGTAGTCCTCTTCGCCAATCGTTACTCCCATTTTCCGAAAAGCATCCAGATGCAGGTCGATGGGTCTTCTGCCGATGGCACATCCGCCGGGATAAGCCAGTACCGCCCGTTTTTCTCTGGCTAGCAATGCTCCCAGAAACAGGATGGATGACCGCATTTTCCCCACAGTTTCGCTGCCGATCTCCACTGCCAAAAGGTGGCGGCTGTCAATCAAAACCGTCCGCCCCGTTCGTTCTACCCTGCAGCCCAGTTCCTGCAAAATTTCCAGTGTCTGCAGCACATCTCGGATCAGAGGGATATTTTCCAGCACCACTTCATCCTCCGCAAGGATACAGGCCGCCAGTATGGGCAGCGTGCCATTTTTGCTGCCGCGGACAGCAAATTCCCCCTCGATCTTTCTCCCGCCCCGCACGATGTATGTCCCCATGCCTTCCCCTCCGCAACAAAAATAGAATCTTACCGTTATTGTATCAGCGGACAATTTTTTCGGTGCATGGACTTTTCCTAGACAGAAAGAATCGAACGGGGTATATTAAAAAGAAGAAACGACAGAAAGGAGATGTTTCAATTGGAACTGAAAAGAAATATCCTTGATATAAAAGGTTTAAAGGTTGGGCAGGCGGAAAACCCCGATGCAAAAACAGGGGTGACCGTGGTGCTGGCAGAGGGCGGCGCTGTCTGCGGGGTAGATGTCCGCGGGGCGGCCCCCGGCACAAGGGAGACAGACCTGCTGGACCCCGTCAACGCCATGGAAAAGGTACAGGCTGTGGTGCTTTCCGGCGGCTCTGCCTTCGGTCTGGAGGCTGCCAGCGGCGTCATGGACTGGCTGGAGGAAAAAGACATTGGGTTTGATGTGGGTGTAACAAAAGTTCCCATCGTTCCTGCCGCGGTATTATTTGACCTGGGTTATGGAGACCCCTTCACCCGTCCCAATAAGGCCATGGGACGGCTGGCCTGCGAAAATGCTTCCGACAGCATTCTGCTGGAAGGCGACCACGGCGCAGGCTGCGGCGCAACGGTAGGCAAACTGCGGGGCATGGAACACTGCACCAACAGCGGCATCGGCAGCTGGTGCGAAGCAACGGAAAACGGCATCCGTGTGGCAGCACTGATCGCAGTGAATGCCTTCGGGGATGTATACGAAAATGGGAAGATCATCGCCGGCACAAAGGACGATCATGGCAATTTCACCTCTACGGAAAACGGCATCATACAAATGGCGGAAAGCCTTTCCTTTAGTGGAAAAAATACGACCATCGGCGTCATTGCCACAAACGTGAAGCTGACTAAGGCGCAGGCCAAAAAGGTGGCAGGCATGGCCCATGACGGGCTGGCAAGATGCATCCGCCCCATCCACACCACTCTGGACGGAGATACCCTCTTCTGCCTTTCCACAGAGGAGATCGAATTACCCACAGCCCCTGTGGATGTGGTAGGCACCCTTGCAGCAAAAGCCACAGAAATCGCAGTTTTGCGAGCAATTAAGTCTGCAGAATAATCACATTTCTTAGAGCAAACAGAAAAGCAATAAGTTTCACTTATTACACTACCCAATTATTCTGATTCATATTTCACGAAAAATTGTGATTTTCTATTTTCGGACGGAACCGATTATGGTAGAATAAATGCAAGTTAAGCAACTTGTAACCAATTCAAATTTATAATAAAAAACGGGAGGTACCTATGAAACAGGATATGATTTTGATTCTGGACCTGGGCAGCACAGAAAACCTCAAGATTGCCCGCGAGATCCGCGCCATGGGTGTTTACACAGAAATTCACCCTCATGACATCACAGCAGAAGAACTGGCAGCTCTGCCCGGCGTAAAAGGCATCATTTTGAACGGCGGCGTAAACCGTGTGGTTGACGGCGTAGAAATCGATGCTTCCGAAGCAGTTTACAATGCCGGTTTCCCCATCCTGAAGGCTGACCACAAAGGCGGCGCAGCTTTCCCTGCAGATGATGCAGAAAGAGCAGCTGTTCTGAGCGCATTCGTATTCGATGAATGTAAAGCAGAAAAGAACTGGACAATCGAAAACTTCATCGACGACCAGGTAGAACTGATGAAACGTCAGATCGGTGACAAAAAAGTTCTGCTGGCACTGTCCGGCGGCGTTGACTCCTCCGTAGTAGCAGCCCTTCTGATCCGCGCTATCGGTAAACAGCTGACATGCGTACATGTAAACCACGGTCTGTTGCGTAAAGGCGAACCCGAAGAAGTTGTACGTGTATTCCGCGACGAAATGGATGCAAATCTGGTATATGTAGACGCTGTTGACCGTTTCCTGGACAAACTGGCAGGCGTTTCCGATCCCGAAACAAAACGTAAAGTGATCGGCACAGAATTTATCCGTGTATTCGAAGAAGAAGCAAGAAAACTGGAAGGCATCGAATTCCTGGGTCAGGGTACAATCTACCCCGATATCATCGAATCCGGTACAAAAACAGTAAAAGCAGTAAAATCTCACCACAACGTAGGGGGGCTCCCTGAAGACCTGCAGTTCGAACTGGTAGAACCTCTGAAAATGCTGTTCAAAGACGAAGTTCGTGCAGTAGGTAAAGCTCTGGGTCTGCCCGACGGTATGGTTTACAGACAGCCCTTCCCCGGCCCCGGTCTGGGTGTTCGTTGTCTGGGTGCCATCACAAGAGACAGACTGGAAGCTGTTCGTGAATCCGACGCGATCCTGCGTGAAGAATTTGCGAAAAACGGTCTGGAAGGCAAAGTATGGCAGTACTTCACAGCCATCCCCGATCTGAAATCCGTTGGCGTACGCGACCACAAACGTGCAGATGAATGGTGCGTCATCATCCGTGCCGTAAATACAGTAGATGCCATGACAGCAACTGTAGAAAACGTTCCTTTTGAACTGCTGCAGCACATCACAGCTCGTATCACAAACGAAGTAAAAGGCGTAAACCGTTGCCTGTTCGACCTGACTCCCAAGCCCACAGGTACCATTGAGTGGGAATAATCCGGAAAATTCCGAAGCCGTTGCATTGCAACGGCTTTTCTTTTTCTCTTCTGTTTCAGAACACACAAAAATGCCCCTATAACAATGGAATAAATTCATGGAAAACGCACCTGCCATCGTTGGCACGATCGTTGCAGATCTGATTTCCAACCTGCCTCTGGTACAGGCCAGCGGTATGGGTCTGAATGCCTTCTTCGTTTATACGGTCTGCATCGGCTTTGGTCTTTCCTATGCCAATGCACTGGTACTGATTCTGGGCTAAGGTCTGGTTTTCATCGCACTGACCGTCACCGGTCTGCGTAAAAAAATCTTTGACTCCCTGCCCAATGCAGTCAGAGTTGCCATCCCCGGCGGTATCGGTCTGTTTATTGCCTTCTTAGGGCTGCAGAATGCCGGCATTGTCGTGCCCAGTTCTTCCACGTGTGTTGATCTGGCTTCCTTCAATCTGCTGACACAGGACTGGGGAAATATCATGCCTATGGTAGTAACCATCTGCACCTTCCTTGCAATCGCTATTATGAGTCATAAAAATATCCATGGTGCCGGTCTGATGGACGAAAATGGTGACCCTCTGAATATGAACGAAGGTATGCTTTCCGATGCGATCGCAACAACCATCGGCGCGCTTTGCGGTACATCCACTGTAACTACATTCAGCGAAGTAAACGCAGGGGTTGCGGCAGGCGGCCGTACCGGTCTGACTTCCGTATTCTGCGGTCTGGGCTTTTTCATCGCTATGTTCCTGAGCCCCATTGCACAGCTGATCCCCAGCTGTACAACAGCCGCTGCGCTGATGTACGTTGGTTTCCTGATGCTGGTATCTGTGAAAAATATCAACTGGGATGACCTGAGAATTGCGATCCCCGCATTCCTGACGCTGGCTGTGATGCCCTTTACATACAATATCTCCTACGGCATCGCTTTCGGCCTGATCTCCTATATTGTGATCAGCGTTTTCTGCGGCGAATTTAAAAAAGTAAAAGGCAGTTCCTGGGTCATTGGCGCACTGTTCATTGCAATGCTCCTGCTGACACATTGATTCCTGTCAAACACAAAAATCCCTGAAGGTTTCTTCAGGGATTTTTTTCATTCCTTTATTGATTTTCTTTCCGATGCATCCTGCAGTCATAAATCACACAAAGCAGGATACCGAACATCGTTGCTGTCGGTGCCGCCAGACCGATATGCGTCAAAGAGGCCTCGGGCTGAATACTCATAATATAGGACATGGGCAGTCTTACAAGGAAGCTCTGGGCAAGCCCCTGCAGCATAACAAACAGGGAGCGGCCATGTCCATTGAAATACCCCATAAAACTGAACAGGATACTGGTAATGATGGCTTCCGGCGCAAATCCGCGGAGGAATTCAAAGGCTCTTGCAATATCAGCCCCATTGCCGGAGAAGAAGGATGCCAGCACGTCCCCTTTGAAGAAGGCTGCTGCTGCAATGAATACACCGATCCCTGCTCCAACGGACATCCCATAAAACATCCCTTTTCTGGCACGGTCGAATTTCCCCGCCCCAACATTCTGGGCAACGAAAGAAGCCATACACTGCATAATGGATGCCGGGATCAGCATAACAAAGGACTGTATTTTCTGGGCAATACCATAACCATTGGAAGCATCCAGCCCCAGATTATTGATAAAGGCACACAGCGCCAAAAAAGTCAGGTTCGTCAGCAGCTCCTGCAGAGCCAGCGGTGCCCCAAAACGCACAAACGATGCGATTTCTTTGCCAAAGCGGATATCTTTGACTGAAAAAACAAAGGGTAAATTTTCTCTGCGTATCACAAAAACAGAAAGGATCACACTGATGCCCTGCGCTGCAATGGTCGCTGCAGCCGCCCCCGCAACATTCAGCCCCAATCCCGCGATCAGGATCAGATCCAGAATGATATTCACCCCGCAGGCAATGGCTACAAAAATCAAGGGCAGTCTGGAATTTCCCAGCCCTCTGAAAATGCAGCTGAGCAGATTGTAAAACACAACAAAAACCAGACCGACACCACAGATCCGCAGATACTGTACCGTCAGATCGACGGCCTCTTCCGGCGCCTTCATCAGAACTGCAATGGGTCTGGCAAAAACCACCAGAACAACAGACAACACCACTGCCAACACAAAGAAAAAGGCAATGGCATTCCCGATCAGTTTCCCGATCTTTTCATTCTGTCTTGCCCCCAGATAACGCCCGATCAGGATCGTTACCCCCATAGCCAGCGCTGACATGACAAACGTCACCAGATTCAGAATGCTGCTGCCTGTAGAAACGGCAGAAATCCCCGCATGGGTGCCAAACCGCCCTACGATCAGCAGATCCACCGCACCATACATGGCCTGCAAAACCAATGCCCCCAAAATGGGCAGCATAAATCGTATCATTTTCCCAAAGATACTCCCCTGTGTAAAATCCTGTTTATTTTCCATACTATCTCCTTTTATTTTTCAAAATCAAATCTTTCATCATATTACGAAAACGAAATGTATTTTAACACAAAAAGCACCCTTTCGGGTGCTTTTCTTCTCTTTTTTATCTTTTAAAGAAAAAATTCTTCGTATAATAATCCGATGTTTTGGTCAGTTCCCCATCGAATTCCTCCAGCCCCATTTCCTCCACCAAGGTGGGCTTACCGGAGAAAAGGTTCGTGCCCAGCCCCAGTCGGTCGCCTTCGATTTCGCAGCCCAGCGCCGCCAGCGTAGTCGGGAACATATCTGCCGCCACAAACTGTCTGTTCTTTTCATAAGCCGTTTCCACAGGACTGTTGATGATGCAGTTATAAACCGTTCTTTCATAATCTTCCGCCACATTACGGTCGATATATCCTTCATCCATCGTCACATGGTCGCCTGCAATGATGATGGTCGTATTTTCATAGAAATCCTGCTGTTTGATCCAGCGGATGAACTCAGCCACCTGCTTGCTGGAACAGGAAATCACATTTTCGTACTGTTCTCCCCACAGACCAACGCATTTTCTGCAGACATAACCATTGGTACGGTGGGTATCCACCGTCAGCATCGTAAAAGCAAAGGGTTCTTCCTGCGCCGCAATTTTCGTCAGCTCCTGCTTCGCAAAATCGAAGAGGTGCATATCCTCCATGCCCCAGAAAACGAAGTAGCCAGGAGGCACGATGCCCGCTTCCCTTGCCGTGAAAATATCAAAGGTACGGTCTAAGCCATGCTGTTCAAAATAGGGTTTTCTGCCGCCGAAATTCGCATCAGAGCCAACCATCAGTGTCTGATAATAGCCCGCTTCCTGCAGCACATTGGTCATGGTATTGACTCCCGGCAGAAAAGAATCCTGACCATATTCGTTGCGGTCTACCCCAATAGGTACTTTAAGGGGGATCCCCGCTGTATGGGCTACCATGGCACCGATCGTCCAGCTGGCGCCGGTCATATTGTGGAAACCGCCGATGCCGTCCGTATGGGAAAAATTGATATTCTCCTCATCCAGCACCAGTTCCGTCAGTTCCGGCATGGTATTTCTGTCCAGTGCACCGCCCACATCCTGAGACATATATGTATTTTCCATGGATTCCAGAAAAATATAGATCAGATTCCGCTTCTGTTCGGGGAAGGTGATCTCTGCCTGCAGAGGGTCTACATATTCCTCCTGATAGATGGTGGACTGCTGGCTGACATAATAGAGATAGCCGGGCAGGTCTACCGTCACCGCTGCACTGAAAAGCATCACGCAGGAAAGCACCAGAGAAATGATCCTCGCCCGTTTTTTCGTAAAGGGATAGATTTTTTCACCATTCCCCCTTCTGAGCCAGAAAAAGAGGGTCAGCAGTACAAAGGCCGCCAGTGCGGGCAAGAGCGCCGTCAGCAGAAAATTGCGAATCACAGCCGAGTCCGTACCGCTCATTTCAGAAAAGAGCGTATACAGAATGGAGTCAAAGCCCGTATCCCCGAATTCCGTGATATACCAGCGAGCAGAGAAAAAAGCCAGACATCCCAGAAACAGCAGGACGATGCAGACCACGAGGATGACGATATCCTTTTTATGATTATTTTTTTCGTTCATAGTTTTATCCTCTTAGCGATACTCCCTGTCACGGCCTTCTTCAAATACACGGATCATTTCCCTTGTCAGGCTGATGCCGTCATCCTGAGCAGGCAGAGCATTTCTGGGATAAAATTCTGCCATAGCCAGTTCTTCCTGATCCAGCGTGATGGTTTCATCATCCCCATCCAGATCACAGTAATACCCCAGCAGAAGACCGCCTGTCACACCCCAGGGCTGTGTCTTATAATAGCGGATATTTTTCACCTTCAGCCCTACTTCTTCCATAACCTCACGGGCTACCGTCTCTTCCACCGTTTCCCCGATCTCTGTAAAACCTGCAATCATACCATAACGGGTATAGTTACGGTTGGCATATTTACTCAGCAGCAGTCTGTCCCCATGGGTCACCCCAACGATCACGGAGGGCGCGATCTTCGGGAAGATCATGTTGTTGCATTCCGGACAGCGCATCATGCGTTCCTTGGCATCGTGGTTCGTTTTCGCACCGCAGCGGCCGCAGAAACGGTTACTTCTGTACCAGTCAAACAGATGCCATGCCGTCATAATGCCGAAAGCGATATTTTTGGAAACGACCTGACGGAGGGTCATGGTAGATTCATAGGCATAGGAAGGATCGGCAGGTTCTCCGCCTTCGCCCCACCAGATGAAATAGTTCACATCCTGCAGACGGAATACATACTGGGTCTTATTTTCATTCCAGCTTTCCCAGTTGTTCGCTTCCGCCCAGGCCAGCACTTCCCGATAGGTGGGCAGGTGCAGTTCATTGTTTGCATTTCTGTGTATCAATGCCATATTTCCTCTGAAGCAGACCACCGTGTCCTCATCAGAAGGATACACATTGCGGAATTCATTTTCCAGTCTGCCGTAATCCAGATCCTGTAACATAGATTTCTTCCCTTCTATAACAAAAAATGTTAAATATATGTAAAATTTCCCATTATTCTGATTGTAGTACGAAAACAAAAAAACCTCAAGCAAAATTCGCCTGAGGTCACTGTTTCTTTGTTATCTTTTATTTTTGGTACGCTGGATGATAAAATCTTTGAACTTTTCCACCGCAGGAGGCAGGTATCGATTCAGCACGTAGGCCAGATGTACCACGCGGCGGGCATAGGGTGTATCCAGTTCCAGTTTCTTTACTTTATAATTATTCAGCGCACTGCCGTCTGTGACGATGGCGATGCCCTGATTTGCCGCAACCAGCCCTGCCATAGCGTTTACATCTTCAAACTGACAGAGGATATTGGGCATGATCTGTGCTTTGGTAAACATATCGTCAATGATGCGGCGCATACCACTTTCCTTGGTATAGCTCACCATAGGATAGGGACAGATATCCTGAATGGTCACCTTTTCCCTTTCTGCAAGCGGATGCCCCTCCGGCACGATCACAACCAGATTCTGTTCGAATACAGGGATAAATTCCACGTCCGTTTCCTCTTCCACCTTGGAGCAGAAGATCAGATCATATTTTTCCCTTTTCAGATTATACAGCAGTGTTTTGGTATTGCCTTCATAGCAGGAAAAAGAAATGTTCTTATTCTGGGGATCATCCAGAAAGCCTGCGATCCTTTCCGGCACAAAGTTAGTACCTACGGAAGTCATATAAGCCAGACCCACATGGCCGCCCCCTTCGGAAACCAGACGTTCGATCTGATTTTTGCCCAGTTCCAGCTGGGTCAGAGCGTTTTCCACATAAAACATATAGATGCGACCATATTTGGTCAGAACGACATTTCGACCTTGTTTTTCAAAAAGGTTTGCCCCCAGTTCTTTTTCCATAGCCGAAATGGAATGGCTCAGAGTGGGCTGAGAGATATTCAGTTTTTCTGCCGCCTTGGTATAATGTTCCAGTTCCGCAAGGGTTTTGAAATAGTACAGCTGGTTCAGATTCATACAGATCCCCCTATTTTCCCGTTAAAATGTTTCATACATCTTTTCAGAGTATACCAAAACAAATAGAAAAATTCTATGGATTTAATATACAAAAAAAATAGAATAAATTGGTTCTTTTGCCGAAGAAAAAAGCAGTTTCCCCTTTTTCGGAAAAACCGCTATCTATTCCTCTTCTTTTATTTTAAGAACCTTTCAATGAAATCCTGTTCACTCAGAATGGGGATGCCCAGTTCTGCCGCTTTTTTGTTTTTGCTGGATGCGGAATGGATGTCGTTATTGATGAGGAAGTTTGTTTTCTTCGTCACACTGCCCGTCACCTTGCCGCCGCTCTTCTCGATGAGTGCCTGCAGTTCCTTACGGTTGGCGAAGTGTTCCAGATCCCCCGTCACCACAAAGGTCAGCCCCATGAGCGGGCTTTCTCCTGCTTCCGCCTCTTCCGCCGCAGCAATACGCAGATGCTGCAGGGCATCCGCCAACAGCTGCAGATGGGCTTCCTCTTTGAAATAGGCATGGATACTGTGGGCAATGATCGCACCAAAGCCTTCCACCTGCATCAGTTCTTCTTCCGTGGCTTCTTTGATTTTTTCCAGATCGAACCCAAAATTAGCACAAAGGAGTTTCGCATTTCTCAGCCCCACATGGTTGATCCCCAACGCGTAAAGGAAATTAGGCAACTCCACATCTTTCGCCCTTTCGATGGAAGTGATCAGGTTGTTGTATGATTTTTCCCCGAAGCCTTCCATTTCTGTGATGGCTGTCTTGTGTTCTTCCAGACGGAAAAGGTCGGGGTAATTTTCCACAAAGCCCTGTTCCAGAAATTTTTTCAGCGTCTCTTCGGAAAGACCTTCCATATTCATGGCATCGCGGGAAACAAAGTGACTCAGCGCCTGTATCCGCTGGGCGGAACAGTTGGGATTGGTACAGTAAAGGGCTTCCCCGTCCCGCAGTTTTCTCAGTTCCGTTTCCCCGCCGCAGACAAAACATTTTTCGGGGATCTCCGCCGTGGAAACTTTCCCCGTCAGGTTTTCTGCGATCTGAGGAATGATCATGTTGGCCTTGTAAACCTTGATGCGATCTCCGATAGACAATTTCAGCTCTTTCAAAATGCTGACATTATGGACACTGGCACGGCTGACCGTACTGCCCTCCAATTCCACGGGGTCAAAGATGGCTACAGGGTTCATCAGCCCTGTGCGGGACGTATTCCATTCGATTTCACGGAGAGTAGTTTCCGCCATTTCGTCAGCCCATTTAAAGGCAATGGAATCCTTGGGGAATTTAGAAGTTCTGCCAAGGCTACGGCTATAGGAAATACTGTCGAAAGTCATCACCAGACCATCGGAGGCAATGTCGTTCTCCTCAATTTTGTTTCGGAAACGTTCTACTTCCGCCTCTACATTTCCGCTATTTACCATGACGTGTTCCACCACATCAAAGCCCAGAGATGCCAGCCAGTCCATATTTTCCGCCTTGCTGTCGGAAATTTCCTTTCCTTCCGCACTGACCAATGTAAAAGCAAAGAATTTCACATTTCTCTTTGCCGCAATTTCACTGTTCAGCTGGCGCACCGTGCCGCTGCAGAGGTTGCGGGGATTTTTATACTGTTCCTCTTCTCCCAGTTCTTCATTGATGCGATAAAAACTGCTGTAAGGAATGACCCCTTCCCCACGCAGCACCAGTTCCCCCTGAAAAGGGATAGAAACAGGCAGATTGCCGAAAACTCTGGCATTATGGGTCACATCTTCCCCGATCTCACCATTGCCGCGGGTGATCGCCTGTTCCAGTGTGCCGTTTTTATATTTCAGAACGATGGTCAGTCCGTCCAGCTTCCAGCTGAGGATGCCTTCCCTGTCTCCCAGAAAAGAAGCCAGTTTCGCTGTTTCCTTTGTCTTATCCAGAGAAAGGATGGGGCTTTCATGCTTCACCTTTACCAGATTGGAAAGGACAGTATAGCCCACCTTCTGGGTAGGGCTGTTCGCAAGAATCGTTCCTGTTTTTTCTTCCAGAGCCACCAATTCATCATAAAGAGCATCGTATTCCTGATTGGAAAGGATCTCTCTGTCCTCCTGATAATAGGCTTTCGCCGCTTCATTCAGTTTTTCCACTAAATCTTTCATTCTGTCTGTCATGATCTTTATCACTCCAAATTATTCGCTCACTTTAATGAGTTTGGACAGGCGCGCCATAAATTTCTTTGTGCCCTTGGCACCAAAGGAAACTTCCACCTCAAAATCCGCGCCGCCGGGATTTACGGAAACCACCGTACCGATGCCGTATTTGGGTGCTCTTACCTTATCGCCCACGCCGTAATCCAGCTGGAAATCCTTAGGAGCAGGCATTTCCTTCTTTGCTCCTACGCCAAACCTTGCGGCAGGAGCCAGTACATTTTTTCTGCCCATGGCAGTATTTTTCATCGTTGTCATGGCGTCGTACTTCTTCGCCATTTCAGAAACCTGTCTGGTAGGCAGATCCACCAGATCTGCAGGGATTTCCTTCAGGAAACGGGAAGGAGGATTATACTGGGTGATACCATGCTGCATGCGGTTTTTCGCATGGGTCAGGAAGAGTTCTTCTTTGGCACGGGTGATGCCCACATAGCAAAGTCTGCGTTCTTCTTCGATTTCCTTTTCCCCGCCGTACATCACCGCACGATAACCGGGGAAAATTCCTTCTTCCATACCGATGATGAAGACATAGGGGAATTCCAGCCCCTTGGCACTGTGGAGGGTCATCAGTGCAACGGCTTCCTCCCCTTCTTCGTAGCTGTCAATATCGGCCACCAGCGCCACTTCTTCCAGAAAACCTTCCAGATTGCCTTCGGGATTAGCCTTGTCAAATTCCGCCGCCTTATTCACGAATTCATCGATATTCTGGATACGGTTCAGGGCTTCGTCTGTCCCCTCCGCCATCAGGATCTGCAGATA
>NZ_JBGVHV010000161.1:0-25300 GCF_045122575.1 Anaerotignum sp.
CCATGTGGAATTTGAAACAACTTATGAACCTTCCAGTGCCTTTGGTGCAAAATCCATCGGTGAAGTGGTTATCAATACATCTTCTCCTGCCATCGTCCATGCGATATATAATGCTACAGGTGTCTGGTTTAGAGAACTGCCTATTACACCGGAAAAAGTGCTGCAGGCATTGAACGAAAAAAATAAATAAGTATAACATTCGGCACTGAGGCTTTAATGCCCGGTGCCTGTTTTATAGATTATGTTCTGTTTATGAAAACATGGGGTGGTCATTGACCGATAAATGTGATAATATCTGTATGTTAAGGAAAGGGGGATCGTCATGACTGTTATCATAGCAAATATGATTGACCTTGTTGCGTCTATCATTCTGGTTGGTTCGGGTTCCATCAAACAGAAAACAAAAATTCTTGTAGTACAAATCATTCAGCTGCTTATGCAGGCCGCAAGCATGTTGCTGTTAGGCGGCATCACCGGAGCCATCAGCAATGTTCTTTCGTGTTTTCGTAATTATCTTTGCTATCAGGAAAAGTTGAATGCATATTGGAAAGCTTTTTTCATAGCAGCTTCAATCGGAATGACGATTCTGGTCAATGAACAGGGACTTCTGGGGATCATTCCGGCTGCAGTTTGTACGGTATTTATTCTTTTTATGGATGTAAAAGACCCTGTGAAATTCAAACTGCTGGTAACATTGTCCTGTATTCCATGGATGTTTTACCACTATTTCTTGAAATCGTATGTTGGTGCAATCTTTGATTTTGCATCGACCATCACAAATACAATGACGCTCTATTCTATGCTAAAAGAAAAAGAGTGAAGGAAATCACTTTACCCGATGAACCAAACAGATTTTATGATTTGAACTCCTTTCAATGATATTGAGAGGAGTTTTGTTTCTGAGGGATAAAAAGAAAAGTCAGCAGTTATACAATGAACTGCTGACTTTTTCTGATACGGAGATGGTGGGATTTGAACCCACGCACGGTTTTGAAGCCGCCTGCCGGTTTTCGAGACCAGTCCCTTCAGCCGCTTGGGTACATCTCCATTTAACTAATATAGTTTAGCAGATACCTTGCGAAAAAGCAATCTAATTTCACGAAGGAAAGGATAATTTAAAGGTGTTCGCTTGACAGGCTGTGTCCAATACTGTTAAATTAGATATTGTGGAGTAGCCTGTGAATTTTTCAAGATGTTGGGGCTACTCAAAATAGAAATGAAGGTGCAGCCATGACAAAGCAACAAAATTCTAATTACAATAATGAAAGCATCACTTCCCTGAAGGGGGCAGACCGTGTTCGCTTGCGTCCCGGGGTTATTTTTGGTTCAGACGGGCTGGATGGGTGCGCCCATGCCTTTTTCGAGATCCTGTCCAACTCTATTGATGAGGCAAGAGAGGGATATGGGAAGAAGATTGAGATTATCCGATATCAGGATCAGTCGATCATGGTGAAAGACCATGGCCGCGGCATCCCTGTGGATTATAATGCCAAGGAAGATCGTTTCAACTGGGAATTGGTTTTCTGCGAACTGTATGCAGGGGGCAAATATCAGAATAATACCGGCGAAAATTATGAATTCAGCCTGGGGCTGAATGGTCTGGGTACCTGTGCTACCCAGTATGCTTCCGAATATATGGATGCGGTCATCTATCGCGACGGTATGTGTTATCAGCTGCACTTTGAAAAGGGTGAAAATGTAGGCGGCCTGATGAAGGAAGCTGCAGAAAAACATCCTACAGGAACACAGATCACATGGCGCCCTGACAGGGATGTTTTCACAGATATCAACATCCCTCTGGTATATTTTCAGGATGTGCTGAAAAAACAGGCAGTGGTCAACGCAGGACTTCTGTTTGAACTTTATGATGAAGAAACAAAGGAGACATACTCCTATTGTTATAAAAACGGGATTCAGGACTATCTGGCAGAACTGAGCGGAGAAAAAGGTCTGACCACAGTGTATTATCTGCAAACGGAGACCAAAGGCCGTGACCGTGAGGATAAGCCCGAATATAAACTGAAATTTGAAACAGCCTTTTGCTTCAACAATCATGTGAATGTGCTGGAATATTATCATAACTCCAGCTTTCTGGAGCATGGAGGCTCTCCCGATAAGGCAGTCAGAAATGCCTTTGTTTATGCCATCGATCAGTATCTGAAAACGAATGGCCTCTACAAAAAAGATGAAAAGAAAATCACCTTTACTGACGTAGAGGACAGCCTGGTTCTGGTGATCAATTCTTTTTCGACCATGACCAGCTATGAAAACCAGACAAAGAAATCTATCACAAATAAATTTATTCAGGATGCCATGACAGAATTCTTCCGTCAGCAGCTGGAAATTTATTTTATCGAAAATAAACTGGATGCGGATAAAATTGCGGCTCAGGTGCTGGCCAATAAGCGCAGCCGTGAAACAGCGGAAAATACCCGTATCAATGTCCGTAAAAAACTGACGGGCAATTTGGATATGAATAACCGCGTGGAAAAATTCGTCAACTGCCGTACAAAAGATGTTTCTCGCAGAGAAATCTACATCGTGGAAGGCGATTCCGCTCTGGGTTCCTGTAAGCAGGGCAGAGATGCGGAATTTCAGGCGATCATTCCCATTCGTGGTAAGATCCTGAACTGCCTGAAGGCGGATTACAATAAAATTTTCAATAATGACATCATCATCGATCTGCTGAAAGTATTGGGTTGCGGGGTAGAAGTAAAAGCAAGCAAACATGACAAAGGATTGAGTTCCTTTGATATCAATCAGCTCCGATGGAACAAAGTTATCCTCTGCACGGATGCGGATGTGGATGGATTCCAGATCAGAACATTGCTTTTGACCATGATCTACAGACTGGTTCCTTCTCTGATCTATGAAAAGAAAGTATATATCGCAGAATCTCCTCTGTACGAGATCCGTCACGGGAAGGAGAAATACTTTGCCTATACCGATGCGGAAAAAAATCAGATCACTTCTAAACTGAAGGGGAAAGTAAAGATCAAACGCTCCAAAGGTCTGGGGGAAAATGCGGCGGAAATGATGTGGGAAACGACCATGAATCCCGAAACACGTCGTCTGATCCTTGTGACACCCGATGAAGCAGAACGGACACAGCAGATCTTCGAACTGCTGCTGGGAGAAAATCTGGCCGGCAGAAAAGAATATATCGCAGAAGAGGGTCACAGATACCTCGATATGATTGATATTAGTTAAGAGGTGGACTATGGCTAAGAAAAAAACTCCATCTAAAAAAGAATATAAAGACAATTTCATTCAGGAACAGCGCATTACCGATACACTGGAGCTGAACTATATGCCCTATGCCATGAGTGTCATCGTTTCCCGTGCCATTCCTGAAATAGACGGGTTTAAGCCTTCCCACAGAAAACTCCTCTATACCATGTATCAGATGGGGCTTCTGAAAGGAGACAGAACGAAGTCTGCTAATGTGGTGGGGCAGACCATGAAGCTGAACCCCCACGGGGACGGCGCCATCTATGAAACTATGGTGCGTCTGACCAGAGATAATGAAGCCCTGCTGGTGCCTTTTGTGGATTCCGAGGGGAACTTTGGTAAATATTATTCCAAGGATATGGCTTATGCGGCTTCTCGTTATACGGAAGTAAAACTGGAAAATATCTGTCAGGAGATTTTTGCAGATATCGACAAGAATACCGTCGATTTTGTGGATAACTACGACGGCAGCATGAAAGAGCCTGCTCTTTTGCCCACAACATTCCCCAATATTCTGGCAAACCCCAATCTGGGGATCGCCGTTGGTATGGCTTCCTCTATCTGCAGCTTCAATCTGGCAGAACTGTGCGAGGCAACAGCAAAGTTTATCAAGGATGATACCATCGATCTGGTGGAACATCTGTCTGCTCCCGATTTTTCCACGGGCGGTCAGCTCATTTATAATCGCAAAGAACTGGAGCAGATTTACAGAACCGGCCGCGGCAGCGTGAAGCTGCGGGCAAAATATCAGTATGATAAAAAGGATAACTGTATCGAAGTAACAGAAATCCCCTATACCACAAATATCGAGGCTATCGTTGATAAGATCATTGCTTTGGTCAAGGCTGGGAAAATCAAGGATATTACTGATGTGCGAGATGAATCTGACCTGAACGGTCTGAAAATCGCCATTGACCTGAAAAGGGGTACCAATGCCGACCTGCTGATGCATAAACTCTATGCCATGACACCATTGGCAGATAATTTCAGCTGTAACTTTAACGTCCTTATCCATGGCAGACCTATGGTGCTGGGCGTAGGCGACATTCTGAAACACTGGACGGATTTCCGCATGGATTCCATCCGCCGACAGATCGCTTTTGATATTCAGAAAAAATCTGAAAAATTCCATCTGCTGCAGGGCCTGGCGAAAATCCTTGCAGATATCGACAAGGCCATTTCTATTATCCGACATACAGAAGAGGAAAAAATGGTCGTGCCCAACCTGATGACGGGCTTTGACATCGATGAGGTGCAGGCGGAATATATTGCGGAAATTAAACTGCGTAATATCAACAAGGAATATATCATCAAGCGTATCGAAGAACTGAAGATCCTTGAAGAAGAGATCAAAAGTCTGAATGAAACGCTGAAATCCGATGCGAAGATCAAAAATATCATCTGCAGACAGCTTCGTGCTGTGGCGAAGAAATATGGCAAGGAAAGAAAAACGGAGATCGTCCATGAAGATGATGTGGCGACTCTTTCCAAAGAAGACTTCATCGAAGATTATCCCGTTCGCTTCTTCCTGACAGAGCATGGCTACTTCAAGAAAATCTCTCAGGCATCCCTGCGTATGGCGGGTGAACAGAAACTGAAGGATGATGACACCATGCTGATGGAACAGGACGGCATGAACCGTATGGATCTACTGTTTTTCTCCAGCATGCAGAATGTTTATAAACTGAAAGCCTCTGACGCGGCGGATACAAAGGCCAGCGTGCTGGGGGATTATCTGCCGAACCTGCTGAGCATGGAAGCGGGAGAAGAGATCGTCTATATGACGGCTACGTCGGATTATGCAGGCCAGATGGTATTCTTCTTTGAAAACGGAAAGGCGGCCAAAGTACCTCTGAACGCCTATGAAACAAAGACGAATCGTAAAAAACTCATCAACGGCTATTCTTCCAAGGCGAAGCTGGTGCGGATGGCAAAACTGGATGAAGAAAGTGATTTTATCCTGATGCGAAACGGCGACAAGGCGACCCTTATGAATACGGAACTGATCCCTTCCAGTGCAACGAAAAACGCAACGGGGGTACAGGTATTCACCCTGAAAAAGAACAGTACCGTTACCAATGTATTTACCAAAGGGGAATTCGCTACAGAAGACCCCGAATATTACAGAACAAAGAAAATTCCGACCACAGGTCATTTTATTCAGGAAAAGGATAAAACGGCAAACAGCTTGCCGGGACAGCTGGCACTGGAATAAAAAACCCCCTTTGGGCGTTTGTCTGCAGATCAGAAACCTGTTTTTCAGACAGATGCCCAAAGGGATATTTTTTTGCAAAAAAGAGGAAAGTGGTGGAAAAAAGCGCTTTTTTGTGCATTGTGACGGGGGTTGTGGAGATGGAAAAGCATTTTTCCTTGCCATGCTGGAATTTTATGTTATAATAAAATACAAACGTGTGTTCACAGAATTGTAAAAAACCTGAAATTCTTTTTTTATATTTTCACGGAATAAAAAAGAGAGAAAGGAAGGAATACTATGAAACGGTTTGCAGCGATCCTCCTGACGGGGATATTTAGTGTCGCTGCCGCTGTCCCTTCTTTTGCCGCGGTAAAAACCAATGCGTCTGCATGGGCGGTTTCCTCCATGGAATATGCCTATGAAAAAGGGATCGTGACAGAAACAGAACTGAAAAAAGCGACCTCTCCCATGAGCCGAAAGGAATTCTGCGGCGTTGTAATGGGTTTTCTGGAATCGGTAACAGGAGAAGAAAGAACGGCGACGATCGCAACACCTTTTTCCGACTGCAATGATCCGATGGTTATTGCCGCCTATGAGGCAGGTGTGATCGGCGGGATCGCGCCCGGCGTGTTTTCTCCCAACAGCACCCTGACCAGAGAGCAGATGGCCATTATGATCGCCCGTACATTAAAAGTATGTGATCTGGATCTGACGGAGAAAGCAAAGAAGAATCCTTTTACGGATACAGCGGTATTATATGAAGCCTCCAACAGATACATCGACCAGCTTTATGGCGCAGAGATCATCAACGGGTACGATAACGGTACCTTCGGGCCTTTCCGGGAAATGACTGTGCAGGAAGCAGTGCTTTCCTTTGTGCGTGCCCATCGCTATGTTACCACGGGGCTGGCTTATGACCCCGATGCTGCAGCGGAGACAGCTCCGGTAACACCGCCTGTTCCTGCGGAAAAGCCGGAAACAGATACGGTGAAAGTAGGCGGCAGAGCAGTATCTCTGGGCTGGACGGAAGCAGAACTGAAGGCTGTATGGGGTGAGCCGGATCGTATTGATGAAAGTGTTTATGGTCTGGACAGATATATTTATCTGAATGATTATCAGGATTATTTCTTTGTCACATATAAAGACGGAAAGATCGTAGAGATCTTTGTGCCCGGCAGCGATTATGCCTACCATGGCATGAATGGGAAAGGTACCATGGCGGATATCAAAAATCTTTCCTTTGTCAGCATGGCAGAGCATAGCGGTATCGTCCGCAATGAAGGCTCCGAAGCAAGGATCATTATGGATTACGAAGGTCATCTGTGCGGTCTGCTTTTGCAGAGTGAGCAGTTTGTGAAGGAAAAAGACCCCAAAAGCACCCTGCAGTATAGCACCAGAGAGGATATTGAAGCCCAGCTGATGGATCTGATTCAGGTATGCCGTGTGGAGCGGGGCGGAAGCCTTCTTCTTTGGGATAAAAAACTCTGCGATGTGGCAAGAGCCCATTCGGAGGATATGATTGCAGAGAATTATTTTGACTATAACAGCCCCGACGGCACAACACCCTTCGGCAGGATCATGGAACGAGGGAAGACATTCTTCACGGCTTCCGAGGTCATTGCCAGACAGAGGGGCGATGTGGTAAATGTTTATCAGGAATGGGTGCGTACCCCTGCCCGTATGGGTGCTCTGACGGACAGCAGCATGCAGGAAGTGGGCATCGGCGTTGCTTCCAAAACCAAGGTGCTGCATGTGACCGTTGATCTTTGTGGTCAGGCGCCGGAAACAACAAAAAAATAAACGAGACAAAAAAGAAGCCTTAAGCGGAAAATACCGTTTAAGGCTTTTTTGTTTTTTTAAAACATTTTGGTCAGTTCCAGAATTTTCTGTTCCAGCAGGGGATAGAAAACATCGTAGCCATGATTGCTCCAATGAACGCCGTCAAACTGGAACAGGGCTTCATAGGCTTCGAATCCCTCGTTTTTATGAATATCCGTAAAGGTCTGAAAGACATCGATGACAGGCAGATGATATTCTTCTGCCAGTTTCAGCACGATATCACGGAATATTTCCAGTCGGTCGGTGGTGGTGAAGGGATAAAAATCTGTATCGACCACGGGAGGAGGTGTAATCAGAACCGGCAGACAGAAGCCGTTGTTGAAAGCATCTCCGTGTTTTTTTGCCATCAGCTGTTCCAGGATCAGACGCATATTTTTTTCGTATTCCCAAGGGGTACGATACTGCCCTTCGTTAAGGGCGCTGTCATTGGAACCCAGCAGGATGGTGCAGATATGGGGGTTTAGGCGCAATACACCGCCTTCCAGACGCAGTCTGGCTTCTCGTGTAGTTTCCCCGTTGATACCGCGGTTATAGATCTTCCAGTGGATCTCAGGATGTTTTTCGGGCAGTTCCGCGGCCAGTCTGGCAGGAAAACCCACATGGGAAAGGACACCGTATCCGTATGTCAGGCTGTCGCCCAAAGCGACCAGTCGAAATTCTTTCATAAAAAGACCTCCTTTTTCTTCATTTTAGCGGCAGCGGAAAAGGAAGTCAATCGCTGACTGCCTGCATGAACTGTTGTCGAAAACTGCGGCTGATGAAGGCATGTTCTTGATAGCCAAAGAAGGAAATGGTCCAGGGGTCTTTCTGTTTGTCGATATGGGAAATATTTTTCAGATGGACGAGAAAAGAACGATGGGACTGCTGAAAAAGAGATGCAGGCAATACATCTTTCAGACGATAGAGGGGAACAGGCAGGATCAGGATGCCGTTTTTTGTATGCACAAAAGATTTTTTCTGGTGGCATTCGATGAAGAAGATATCATCCAAAGGGATATTATAGACTCCCTTGGCGGTTGTGATCTGGCAATAAGACGGCTGGGGGCTGTCCTTATGGCCCGTGATGGAAAATGTGCTCATGGGGGACTCCTTTTCATTTTGAAGCAAAAGTATTGCTTTTCATTGTTAATATCTGTAATAATATCACATTTTGTGAAGAAATAAAATATTTTTTCGTGAAAATGCACTGAAAAATTTTATGTATAATGCTGTTTCTGCTTTCATAGGATGGAACAGAAAGGTGGACGAGGCTATGAAAACAGAGGCAGTCTGGCGGGCTTTGCCCCGCAGGATACGAGAAAAACTGACAGAAAAAGAACTGGAGCATCTGCAGGAGATCCGCCTGCGCTGCGGGCAGCCGATGATCCTGAAGAAAACGGACGGGCGGATCCTTCCTATGACAGAGCGGATATCTGCGGCAGAACTGCGGGAAACGGTATCTTTGCTGAGTGCCTATTCGCTGTATGCGTTCGAAGAAGAACTGCGTCAGGGGTATCTGACCATAGAAGGGGGACATCGGGTAGGCTTCTGCGGGAAGGCGGTCATGGAAAACGGGGAGATTCGCACCCTGAAGCAGATCAATGCCCTGAATATCCGCATTGCGGCGGAACAGAAAGGCTGGGGAGAAACATTTCTGCCGGACTTGATGGAAGAAGGGCGGTTTTGCCATACCCTTATTGTTTCTCCCCCGGGCTGCGGGAAAACAACGCTTTTGCGAGATATCGTCCGCTGTCTGAGTGAACGGATGCTGACAGTGGGGGTAGTGGACGAAAGAGGAGAAATCGCACCTCTCAGAGATGGTGTGCCACAGATGGACGTGGGCATGTGTACGGATGTGCTGGAAGGCTGCCCAAAGGCCAAGGGCATGGTGCTTCTTCTGCGGAGCATGGGACCCGATGTGATCGCTGTGGATGAGCTGGGGAGAAAGGAGGACGTGGATGCCGTTTATGAAGTGCTCCATTGCGGCGTTCGGCTGATGGCCACTGCCCATGGGGTCGATATGGAAGATCTGTGGAATCGACCTCAACTGGGAAAGTTGATACAGGGAAGGATATTTGAAAGATATCTGTTTCTTTCCGCAAGAAAGGGCACAGGGACGCTGGAAGTTATTCTGGACAGAGACGGCAATGTTCTTCGAAAGGGGGACGCGGGATGATACGACTTTTCGGTATCCTTCTGGTCATGGGGGCGACCCTGTGGTTCGGGGCGTACTTTGCCATGAAGGAAAAATACCGCCTGCAGGAACTGGAAGAACTGGAACGGGCGCTGATCTATCTGCAGGGGCAGATCAGTTATCTTTCTGCACTGCTGGCAGAGGCGTTGGAAAGCGTCAGTCGGAAAATGAACGGACAGTTAGGCTGTATTTTTCAGAAGGCAGCGGAACAGATGGCAGCCAGAGAGGGGGAAACGGCAGAAGAGATCTGGCAGAAAACATGGCAGGAAGAAGGCAGGCATACCTTCCTGACGATGGAGGATATGGATGCTCTGTTGGCTTTTGGACGGTCTTTGGGCTATCTGGATCAAACACAGCAGGAAAACAGTATCCGTCTGCTTTTGCGATATATAGAGGACGCCCTGACACAGGGGCGGAAGAGACTGGAGAAAAACAGCAGGTTGTATTACGGTATGGGGTGCCTTTCTGGGCTTTTGATCGTGGTAACGCTGCTTTAAGGGGGAGAGAGGATGGAAATAGATATCGTATTTCGCATTGCGGCGGTTGGGATCCTGGTAGCAGTGCTGAATCAGGTTTTGATCCGGGCAGGCAGGGAGGAACAGGCCATGATGACCACGCTGGCAGGGCTGGTGGTGGTGCTGTTCTGGATCATCGGATATATCAGTCAGCTGTTTGAAACGGTGCAGACCATGTTTCAGCTGTAAGGGGGCGGGCATGTGGAGATTTCAAGAATCATTGCCCTCGGTCTGGTGGGAACCGTATTTGCCGTTCTGCTGAAAAAAGAAAATCCCCAGATAGCCATGCTGGTGGCAGCGGCAACGGGGATCCTGATTTTTCTGATGCTCTGTACACCCTTGGGGGAACTGCTGGCATTACTGCGGGAAACGGCGGAAAAAGCCGGTGTGGGCGAAGGCTATTTTGGTATCGTGCTGAAGGTCATTGGTATTGCCTATCTGACCCAGTTTGGTGCCCAGCTTTGCGCCGATGCAGGGGAGAATGCCATTGCATCGAAGGTGGAACTGGCGGGAAAGGTTTTGATGATGACGGCGGCGGCACCGGTTCTGACGGGGCTTCTGGAAATGGTCATGGGGTTGGTATAAGGGGGGATGGGATGAAAAAGATCGGACTGATTCTGGTTCTGTTGTTCTCCCTTTTGCCCATGCCTGTTTTTGGGGCGGAAATGCAGACCATAGAACAGGAACTGGAGAAGCTGGAGACAGAAGCTGTGGACGCAGCGGCGGAAGAGCTGGAGGCAGATGTGGGGTTTTCCAAATTACTGCGGGAGGTGCTTCTGGGGGATTTTGATTTCAGTTTTGCCGGCTGGAAAGAAGAACTGACGGAAGCGGCCTTTGGGGAGTTCCGTCTGCAGGGACGGCTGTTGATGCAGCTGATCCTTGTAGTGCTGCTCAGTGCCATACTAAAGCAACTCAGTGATTCCTTTCAGGGGAAGAGTGTGGGGGAAATGGGTTTTTATTTGTGCTATATGGTGCTGGTTGTGGTGATTCTGGATGCCTTTCGCGGTATTTCTGATGCGGTTGTGGAGCGAATGAATGGTATCAGTGGAGTATTTGGGGCGATGGTGCCCATTTTTCTGGTGCTTTCGGCGGCAAAGGGAAATCTGGCGCAGGGGGCACTGATGGGGCCTGCTGTTATGGGTGGATCGGCGGCACTGTCGGTGGCGGTCAGCAAGATCATTGTGCCTGCGATCCTCCTTGCTATCTCTCTGGAAATGGCGGATCATATCTCGGAAAAGCCTATCCTTGGAAAATTTGCGGAACTTTTGCGGCAGTGCATCGGCTGGGGTATGAAGGGGGCGGCCATGGCATTTATGCTGCTCCTTTCCCTGCAGAAGATCGGTGGGGGTGCTCTGAATGGTCTGGCGGCGAAAACAGCCAAAATTGCCGTTGGCGCTGTGCCTGTGGTGGGCAATGTTATGGGTGGTGCTGTGGAAACGGCGGCTGCAGTGGCAGGGACGCTTCGGAGCGGTACGCTGGCGGCCGCGGCGATATTTTTGCTGTTGTTATGTATTCCTCTTGTCATTAAATTGGTGGTCATCATGCTGGTGTTCAAACTGACGGCGGCTGCGGCGGAATTCATCTGCGAGGAACGGCTGGTGGAATGTATCAGCGCGGCGGGGGAATATACGGGGCTGCTGCTGGGCGTGGTTTTTCTGGGAGAAGGGATGTTTCTGTTTTCGGCATTGCTTTTGTTGGGAGGCTTGTAGGAATGATGGACGCATTCACGGCATATATAAAAACTATAACGGCTCTGACGATTTTTTCGGCACTGGCGAGCATCCTTCTGCCTGAGGGAAAATATCGGCGGTATGCGGAACTGGTGCTGGGGGTCATGGTGCTGGGGGCGGTTTTGGGGCCCTTGCTGCGGCTGTTGGGTACATAAGGAGGAAGGCATGGAAAAGGACAGATGGAAGGGGCTCTTTCGTCCCGAAAATAAAAAAATGCGGAGTAATATCCTGTTGGCATTGCTGCTGGGGATCCTGCTTCTAGCGGCAGGACGGAGTTTTTCCGATTCAAAGGAGGAGGAGCTGCCGCAAACCGTGGCGGCAACGGAAACAGCAGATCGGGCTACGGAACGTCGCATGGCAGAGATCTTATCTAAGATCCAGGGAGTGGGACAGGTGGATGTGATGCTGACCTACCGCCAAACGGAGGAAAAAACCATTGCCCACAATGAAACCAGGGAGGAAAACGGAGAAAACCTGCGAACAGAGCAGACGGCTATCCTGCTGGAGGATGGGGATGGTGCGACCCAGCCGCTGGTACTGACAGAAACGGGGCCTGTGGTGGAAGGGGTCGTCATTGCGGCTCAGGGGGCAGATCAACCTGCTGTGGCAGCGGCACTGAATCAGGCGGCACAGGCGTTGCTGGATGTACCTGCCCATAAGGTGGCAGTTTTAAAAATGAAATGAGGGGGAAAAGGTATGTTTGTCATTAAACGAAATCAAGTGGTAGTGACCGCATTGGCAGTGATGATCGCTGCGGCGGGGTATCTGAATTTTCAGGAAAGCCGTGCATCCGAAGGGAATCAGACGGCGCTGCAGCTGACGGAGGAAGGGGACGTGACGGCATTAGTGGATTATTCTGCCCTGCCCGATGATGTGGATACGGCGGAGGTGGCATTAGATCCTATCACCGCAGAGGTGGCGGAAACCACGGGGGATGGTGCTGCGGTCTTTGTTTCTGCCAATGCCGGTGACAGTGCATCCTATTTTGCGGAAGCAAAACTGGATCGGGAACAGTCCCGTGCCAAGCAGAAGGATATCCTGAATGAAATGCTGGAAAACAAAAACATTTCTCAGGAGCAGAAGGACAAATGTACGGAAAGCATGATGGAACTGCAGCAGCGCATCGAAAAGGAAACGGCAGCGGAAGCTATGATCGAATCCAAGGGATTCAAGGAAGCCTATGTCCGCATGGATGATGCTACGGTGGATGTGGTAGTGGATAAGGATACCCTGACCGATGCAGAGGTGGCTCAGATCGAAGATATCGTAAAACGGAAAACAGGGATGGATGCTTCCAAAATCCGAATCAATACATTAAGCAAATAAAGTGCAGGTTTCAGCAAAGGGGCGCTGCCCCTTTTTTTTATGCATGAATTTATGCATAATTCATTGCAAAAATGGTGACTATCTGCTATAATCGAATCATAATTATGCGTGAATATTTTGTTTGATGAAAAGCATGGATAAGATGAAAAGCATGAATAAAAAACATAGGAGGTTTTTGATATGTCTGAAAATAAAATGCATGGTCAGATCCAGATCGCAGATGAAGTGATCGGTGTGATCGCTGTGACAGCGGCACTGGAAGTAGAAGGTGTTGTGGATGGCAGCCACGGCAAAGGCTTTACAGAATTTTTTGGCAAAAAAGGTCATACAAAATGTGTGAAAGTGGCAAAAGATGAAAATGAAGCTGTTGTGGATATGGAAATCATCATCAAATTCGGTACAAAGGTGCAGAAAGTTGCAGCAGAAGTGCAGGAAAAAGTAAAATCCACAGTGGAAACCATGACAGGTTTAAACGTAGCAGTGGTAAATGTCAGCGTTTCCGGCGTTGTGAAAGAAGTAAAAGCTGAGGTAGAAGAATAATCGGCGAAAGAACGGGTCTCATGGTATATGCCGATGAGACCCTCTTGTCATTTTTATGGAAAAATTTACTGAGATGAAAATTTCAGACGAAAATATACGGAGGTAACGATATGAGCCGAAGAAGTGCAAGAAAGAATGCGTTTTTCCTGCTGTTCCAGATGGATTTCAGCGAAGCAGCGGAATTTGAACAGGTGAAGGAACTTTTCTTTGCAGAAAAGGAAGAACCTGTGGAAGAAGGAGAAAAAGCCTTTATCCTTTCCGAAGTGGAAGGCGTACATGAACATATGGAAGAAATCGATGGAATCATCGAACAGAGTGCAAAGGGCTGGGATCTTTCACGTATGAATAAAGTGGAACTGGCGATCCTGCGTCTGGCAGTTTATGAAATGAAATTCGGGGAAACTCCCGTTGGTGTTGCCATCAATGAAGCGGTGGAACTGGCGAAAAAATTCAGTTCTGATGAAGCACCTGCCTTTGTCAACGGCGTACTGGGCAAAGCAGCAAAACTGTAATTATGATTGAACCGAAAGTTTTCTCGGTGGGGCAGATCAACCGATACATCAAAAATCTGCTGGAAAATGATTTTATACTGAACAGCCTTCTGGTGCAGGGGGAAATCTCCAATTTTAAGGCCCATTCCAGCGGTCATTGGTATTTTACCCTGAAGGATGCACAGGGGGCTATTTCCTGTGTCATTTTCCGACAGGATGCGGCACAGATCCCCTTTGAACCGGAAAACGGCATGCAGGTCATTCTGGCGGGGCATGTCTCTCTTTACGAAAAAACAGGACAGTATCAGCTGTACGGCGAATTTCTGCAGCCTGTAGGTATGGGCGCCTTGCAGATCGCCTTTGAACAGATGAAGGAAAAACTGGCGGCAGAAGGGTTGTTTGACCCCGATTTCAAACGGGAACTGCCCTCGCATGTGGAGACGATTGCAGTCATCACCTCTCCGACAGGGGCGGCAGTGCGGGATATCATCCAGATTGCAAAACGAAGAGACCCCCGTGTGAAAATTGCCCTCTTTCCAACCTTGGTGCAGGGGGAATCTGCAGCGGAGGATATTGTGAATAGTCTGAAACTGGCCAACAGCTGGGGTAAGGCTGATGTTATCATCCTTGGCCGCGGCGGCGGTTCCATGGAAGACTTATGGGCGTTTAATGAGGAAATCGTGGCAAGAGCCATTTTTGCCTCGGAAGTGCCCGTCATTTCTGCGGTAGGCCACGAAACGGATTTTACCATTGCGGATTTTGTGTCTGATCTGCGGGCACCGACCCCTTCCGCGGCGGCGGAACTGGCGACGGTGCATCTGGAAAGCATCCGAATGGATGTGGAGGAATTGACAGAACGCCTGACCAGAGATGTACAGGCGGTGCTGACAACATCAAAAAGACGGCTGGATTTTCTGAAGGAACGGCCGGTTCTGAAGCGTCCTTTGGAGCGCATCCAGCGGACACAGGTGTATCTGGAAGAAAAGGAACGGCTTTTGCTGCGAGAAACTTTGCGGAAGCTGGAGAAAAAGAATATGCGTCTTGCATCGACAGGAGCGAGACTGGAGGCGGTATCGCCTTTTTCCATCATGCAGCGGGGCTATGCCGTGGCTATGGATGAAAAGGGAGTGCCTGTGACCAGTGTTCTGTCCGCAAAAGAAGGACAGGCTCTGCAGGTGCGCATGAAAGACGGTATTTTAGAGACCACAGTAACAGGAAAGAAGGTGTTCGGCGGTGGCGAAAAAGAAAGTGACATTTGAAGAAGCGATGGAACGGCTGGAGGCCATCGTGGAACAGCTGGAGCAGGAGGAATCCTCTCTGGAAACGGCTGTGGCGTTGTATAAAGAAGGACTGAGCCTTTCTGCTTTGTGCAGAGAAAAACTGGCGGCGGCAGAAGGAGAGATCGTTCTTCTCAGAAAAGAAGCAGGACTCTGGCAGGAAGAGCCTTTTCAGGAGGGTGAAGTGTGATGGATCTGAAACAGGAAATGAAAGAAAGATGTGCATATATTGAAGCGGCACTGGAAAAATCTGTGCCTGAACAGCGGGAATTTCCTCCTGTGATTTTTGAAGCCATGCGCTATAGCCTCTTGGCCGGCGGCAAACGCCTGCGTCCGATGATGGTGCTGGCAGCCTGTGAAGCTGTAGGCGGCAGAAAGGAAGATGCACTGCCTTTTGCCTGTGCATTGGAAATGATCCATACCTATTCCCTCATCCATGACGATCTGCCTGCGATGGATAATGATGATTATCGCCGCGGCAGACTGACAAACCATAAAGTTTACGGGGAAGACATGGCGATTCTGGCTGGTGACGGCCTGTTGCATCATGCTATGGAAACCATGGCCGATGCCTGCCTGAAAAATCCTACCCCCCAGACCACAGGTGCCATGAAGGCCATTGCCCATGGGGCAGGGGTTTTCGGTATGCTGACCGGTCAGGTGGTGGATGTTTTTATGGAAGGTAAACCGCTGGATATCGAAACACTGGATTTTATTCATATCCATAAAACAGCGGCTATGATCCGCGGTGCGCTGGAGGCCGGTGCGGTCTGCGGCGGTGCTGATGCGGAAACCGTGGCGCAGTTTGGTCTGGCCGGGGAAAAGATCGGCGTGGCATTCCAGATCCTGGATGACATTCTGGATGTGACAAGCACACTGGAAGAGTTGGGCAAACCCATCCACAGCGATGAAAAGAACCAGAAAACAACTTATGTGACATTGTTTGGCATTGAAAGATCCAGAGAAATTGCGGCAAAGCTTTCTGATGAAGCCATTGCCATCTGGGAAAAACAGGGCGCATCCTGCGAATTCTTACTGGAACTGACGAAATACTTACTGACAAGAACATATTGAGGCACTGAGTGCCTAACTCGAAATCAGGATTTCGAGTTGGAAGACAGAAGTATGAACAGATCTGTGCCTTTGGAACTGCAAGCAGCAGCCTGAAAAGGCTGGTTTGCAAAGCAAACTTCCAAGCGACAGCCTGTTCTCCTCGGCGAAAAGCGCGGTTTCCGCCTGCGGATTCCATTCAGAAAACGCTTTGTTTTCCGAACCTTTCCGCTGGCTGAAAAATGAAGCAGAAAGAAGGCGATTTTATGAGTAACTTCGGAGCGATTCTGCAAAATACCCCTCTTTGGGCTGCCATCATTGGCTGGGCGGCGGCACAGGGGATCAAAATTATTCTGACACTGATCACGGAGAAGCGGTTTGATGCATCCCGCATCATGGGGACAGGCGGCATGCCCAGCTCCCATTCCTCCTTTACCATGGCATTATCCTTCAGTATCGCAAAATACCATGGCTTTGATTCACCGATGTTTGCCATTGCGCTGATCTTTTCTTTCGTCACCATGTATGATGCACAGGGGATCCGAAGAGCGGCAGGCAGACATGCGGAAATTCTGAACGATTTGATTTTAGACCACAAAATGCCGAATGTAGGCGAACTGAAAGAACTGCTGGGGCATACCCCGCTGGAGGTTGCCGCGGGGGCACTTCTGGGGATTCTCATCGGGCTGTGGCTGTAATAGAGAGTTGGTGAAAACGTGGGTAGTATTTTAAATCAGATACATTCCACTGAAGATATCAAAAAACTGAATGAAGAGGAACTGAAACTGCTCTGCAGGGAGCTGCGCAAATTTCTGCTGCAGAAAGTTTCCAAGACCGGTGGACATCTGGCCAGCAATCTGGGCGTGGTGGAACTGACGGTGGCTCTGGAATACTGCTTTGACCTTCCTGCCGACAAGATCGTCTGGGACGTGGGCCATCAGGCCTATATCCATAAGATTCTGACGGGCAGAAAGGATCAGTTTGACACATTGCGTCAGCTGGACGGGCTGAGCGGTTTCCCCAAGCCCCATGAAAGCGATTGCGACGCCTTTGCGGCGGGACATAGTTCTACCTCCATTTCTGCGGCTCTGGGGCTGGCAAAGGCCAGAGATCTGACGGGAGGAAAAGAACATGTCATCGCTGTCATCGGGGATGGCTCCATGACCGGCGGTCTGGCCTATGAAGCATTGAATAATGCAGGAAGAGACCATACAAGACTGATCGTCATTCTGAATGATAATCAGATGTCCATCGATACCAATGTGGGGGCTATCTCGAAGCATCTGAATAATCTGCGCACTAGCCAGCAGTATCGCGGCTGGAAGGAAGCAGTAAAACAGTTCAGAGATAACGTGCCTGTCATCGGGGAAGGTACCTATCAGGCGTTGAAGCATGTCAGAGATAAATCCAAAATGCTGCTGACCGGTGGGGCCTTGTTTGAACAGCTGGGCTTCAAATACATCGGCCCTGTGGATGGACATGATCTGCCGGATCTGGTCGAAATGTTTGAGGGCGTGAAGAAAATGAATCGTCCTGTCCTCATCCATGTAAAGACCATTAAGGGCAAGGGGTATTCCCATGCGGAAGAGAGACCCTGGGCGTATCATGGTGTCGGTGCCTTTGATCTGAAAACGGGGAAATCCCTTTCCAAGGGCGGCAAAAGCTGGTCTTCGGTTTTCGGGGACAAGATGCTGGAGATCGGGAAACGAAATCCGAAAGTCGTGGGCATTACGGCGGCCATGTGCAGCGGCACGGGGTTCGAAAAATTTCAGCAGGCATTCCCGAAACGTTTCTTTGACGTAGCCATTGCGGAACAGCATGGCACCACCTTTGCGGCGGGGCTGGCAAAGGGTGGTATCACCCCTGTGTTTGCGGTGTATTCCTCCTTCCTGCAGCGAGCTTATGACCAGCTGGTGCATGATGTCTGCATGGAAAACCTTCATGTGGTATTTGCCATTGACCGGGCAGGTATCGTTGGTTCCGATGGGGAGACCCATCAGGGGGTATTCGACCTGTCCTTCCTGAGCCATATTCCAAACATGACTGTTCTTTCTCCCAAAAATGACTGGGAACTGGAAGAAATGCTGGAATTTGCGGTGAACGGATGGAACGGCCCGATTGCAGTACGCTATCCCAGAGGGACAGCGGAAACGGCCTTCGGGGAATATAAAAATCCCATTGCATACGGCAAGGCAGAACTGATCGCAGACGGCGAAAAGATTGCGATCCTTGCGGAAGGCCATATGCTGAAAGCGGCAGCGGAAGCGGCAGAGTTGCTGAAAGCGGACGGTTATCAGCCCATGCTGGTGAATATGCGTTTCATCAAACCGCTGGATGGGGAAATGCTGCAGCAGGCGGCTGAAAAATGTGAGCATATCGTGACTATTGAGGATAATGTGAAAATGGGCGGTTTCGGCTCCAAAGTACTGGAATTTTACGGGGAAAGAGGGATGCAGAAAGATGTGCTGAACCTTGGCTTCCCCGACAGATATATTGAACAGGGCACGCAGAGTCAGCTCTTTGAACGATACGGGCTGGATGCTGCGGGCATTTACGAAAGCATCAAGAAGAGATTAGGAGATTGACCATGGCAGAAAAAGTAGAAAAAGAAAGATTGGACGTGCTGCTGGTGCAGCTGGGTCTGGCAAACTCCAGAGAACTGGCGAAAGCCTATATCATGGCGGGCAACGTATATGTTGACGGTCAGAAGGAGGATAAGGCCGGCACAAAGGTGGCTGTCAATGCAGATATCGAAGTAAAAGGCAGCCAGATGAAATATGTCAGCCGCGGCGGCTATAAACTGGAAAAAGCCATCAATGAATTCGGCGTGGAACTGGAAGGCAAGATCTGTCTGGATATCGGTGCTTCTACCGGCGGCTTTACAGACTGCATGCTGCAGAACGGCGCAAGCAAGGTATATGCCATTGACGTGGGCTACGGCCAGTTTGCGTGGAAACTGCGTCAGGATGAACGTGTCGTTTGTCTGGAAAAGACGAACGTCAGATATGTGACCCATGAACAGGTGCCCGATGAAGGGGATTTTGCATCCATCGATGTTTCCTTTATTTCCCTGACCAAGGTGTTGCCTGCCGTATTGGGGGTTCTTGGCCCCAATGGCCAGCTGGTCTGCCTCATCAAGCCTCAGTTTGAAGCGGGCAGAGAAAAAGTAGGAAAAAAAGGCGTAGTCAGAGATATCAACGTACATAGAGAAGTTATCGAAATGATCGTAAATTATGTGCGTGCCCAGGATCTGGGGATCCTTGCGCTGGATTTCTCTCCCATCAAAGGCCCCGAAGGCAATATTGAATATCTGATCTATCTGGACAAGAGCCAGACAGGCATGGCAGAGGAAGAAGTTGCAGCAAGACTGGAAGAAGTAGTTGCCCAGTCTCATAAAATACTTTCAGCAGAGAAATGAGGTGCTGAAATGAAAAAGGTAGCAATTTTGCCCAATGTACAGAAAGACAAGGGGCTGGAAACCACGAAAAGACTGGTACGTTATCTTCTGGGAAAGGGCTGTGAACCACAGCTTTCCAAAGAAGTGGCAGAACGGGCGGAATTACCTCAGTATGCCAGAGAAGAAGCGGAATTGTATTCCCAGAGTGATCTTCTGATCTCTTTGGGGGGCGATGGTACCCTTCTGGGGATCGGCAGAAGAACGGCTCGCTTTGAAAAGCCTATTCTGGGGATCAATCTGGGTACACTGGGCTTTTTGACAGCGGAAGAAAAAAACTATGCAGAAAAGGCCATCGATCAGGTGCTCGAGGGAGACTTTAAACTGGAAAAACGCATGATGCTGGAATGCAGTATTGCTACGGGAGAAAACAGAACGGAAGGCGTCATTGCCTTGAATGATATCTGTATCACCCGTGGTAACTTATACAAAATTCTGGAATTTCATGTATATGTGAATGATGAATATGTGGATACCCTTCTGGCGGATGGGGTCATCATCTGTACCCCTACAGGCTCTACGGCGTATAATCTTTCTGCCGGCGGCCCTGTGCTAAAGGCTGATGCGGAGATCATTGCCATTACGCCCATTTCTCCCCATACCCTGACCAGCAGACCCATTGTTGTTTCTGCGGAGGATGTGGTAACGGTGGAAGTGAAACCCAGCCGCGAGGATACCCCCTTTACCGTCAGCGCAGACGGGCAGGACAATTTTACCCTGATGGGGAAAAACGTGGTGCAGATCAGAAAAGCGAAGGTCTGTACAACGATCATCAAAACGAAACCACAGAGTTTTTATGACGTATTGCGTCATAAACTTTCCAAATAAATTTTTAAACGGAACTTTCTTTTTAAAGGAGGGTGATCGCGATGAAGATCGCAAGACATGCAAAAATATTGGAACTGATTGAAAATTACGAAATCGAGACACAGGATGAACTGGCGCAGCGACTGTGCGAAGAAGGCTTCAATGTGACACAGGCTACAGTTTCCCGTGATATCCGTGAAATGAAGCTGACAAAGATCGCTACGGAAAAGGGCAGACAGAAATATGCTGTCATCAGCAGCCATGATTCTGAAGTGACAGAACGCATGACGCGTGTGTTTAAGGAAGCAGTCACAAAGATGGACTATGCGCAGAATATCATTGTTGTCAAAACACTGGGCGGCATGGGCATGGCTGTTGCCGTTGCGCTGGATAATATGCAGAACAGTGAAATTTTAGGCACCATTGCCGGTGATGATACAGTTTTCTGCGTGGTGCGCAGCCATAATCAGGCAGCAGTGATCATTGAAAAGCTTTATCGCATCATCCACAGCGCATAAGCAGGGAGGGACGCTTTATGCTGGAACATCTGCATATCAAAAATGTAGCGCTGATCAAGGAAAGCGAGATTTCCTTCGGCGAAGGACTGAATATTCTGACTGGTGAAACAGGTGCCGGTAAATCCATGGTAATCGATAGCCTGCAGTTTGCCTTGGGCGGCAGAGCAGGAAAGGACTTTCTGCGCCATGGGGAAAAAATGGCTTCGGTAGAGGCTTTATTTGCCGTGCAGTCTGAGTCCTTGCAGGAAAAACTGGAGGAAAACGGCATTGAACCGGAAGAGGATGGTTCTGTCCTCATCACCCGTACCCTCAGCGAAACCGGGAAATCCGTCTGCCGTGTGAATGGCTCTACGGTTACAGTCAGTATGCTGAAGGAGTTCGCGGAAGACCTGATCGATATTTATGGACAGCATGAGCATCAGTCACTGCTCAACCCTTCCAGACACATCCGCCTGCTGGATCGTTTCTGCGGTGCCGGTTTTGGGGATGCTATGGAGGAATATAAAGCCAGTTTTCAGGCATTAAAGGAAATCGACAAACAGCTGGCGTCTCTTATGGGGGATGAAAGCCAGAGAGAACAGCGGATGGATATCCTTTCTTTCCAGAAAGAAGAGATCGAAACTGCTGCGATCAAAGCAGGAGAAGAAGAAGACCTGCTGGAACAGAAAAAACGTCTGGGCAGCATGGAAAAACTGATGCGCCTGACGGGAGAAGGTCTTTCCCTTTTGTATGACGGCAATGACCGTATGCCTTCTGCCTGTGATCAGCTGGGGGATGCCCTTTCCAAACTGCAGGAAGCGGCAGAGATCGACCCTGCACTGACCTCCTATGCAGATGCACTGGCAGATGCCTATGCGGCTGTGGAGGATACAGCAAGAGAACTGAAAAGAGAAGCAGAAAAACAGGAGAACGATCCGGAGATGTTGGAACAGATCGAAGAACGTCTGCAGATCATTTATAAACTCAAAAGAAAATACGGCGGAACTGTGGAAGCTGTTCTTGCCTTTTATGATAAAGTGGCAGAAGAACTGGATTTTCTGGCCAACAGCAACGAAAAGGTTGCCGAACTGACGGCGGCAAAGGAAAAAGAAAGAAGAAAACTGACAGCCTATGCGGAAACGCTGACTGCTCGCAGAAAAGATACGGCGGAGCAGGTGGCAGAGCAGATCGAAAAAGCCCTGCAGGATATGGAAATGAAAGGAGCTCGTTTCCACATTCAGATCGACGAAAAGGCGGACTGGACAGCCGATGGTAAGGATAAGGTAGAATTCCTGATTTCTGCCAATGCAGGGGAAAGTTTGAAGCCTCTGGCGAAGATCGCATCCGGTGGGGAAATGAGCCGTGTCATGCTGGCATTGAAAACGGTGCTGGTAGATGCGGATGATATCGGTACGTTCATTTTTGATGAGATCGATACCGGTGTCAGCGGCAGAACCGCCAGAAAAGTAGGGGAAAAGATGCGTTTTTTGGGGAAGAAACGCCAGATTTTGTGCATTACCCATCTGCCGCAGATCGCAGCCATGGCAGACAGTCATTTCCTGATCGAAAAAGAAAGCCAGGAAGCAGAGACAACGACAAAAGTAACGCCTCTGTCGGAGGAAGGCTCCGTGGGAGAAGTGGCAAGGCTCATGGGCGGCAGCGATGTGACAGAGACGACGCTGGCAGCAGCAAGAGAATTGATTGCAGAAAAATAAGAAAAAAAGACTACGATTTTCGTAGTCTTCTTTTTTGCGTAAATTTGATTTTATCAAAAAGAAAAAGACTATGGACAGATACCATAGTCTTATTTTTATTTTCTTATTTTGTGTATGGTTCCGGTTTCTGAGCGGCCTTCAGTACTACGGGTTTTAACTCCTGTTCACCGTAACTGATGTCCTTTTTCACGGGAGCAGTGCTTTCTTTGTATACGAGATAACGCATATAGCCCATCAGTTCTTCTTTGCTTTCTTCATTCAGAAGGGCATAGTAGCGGCGGAATTCGTTAAATTCTGCAGTTTCGTCATCGATCACATAGGGATGACGGATATCGTTGACACCCAGAAGATAATCCATGGATACGTTGAAAATAGAGGCAATTTTCTTCAGATCGGGGATGGAGGGCTGGTTTCTGCCGGATTCGTAGTTGGCAATGGCAGTATAGCCATAATTCAGCATTTCTCCAAGTTTTACCTGAGTCAATCTTCTTTCTTTTCTAAGCGTTTTCAAGCGATCCTTGAATTCCATGGTTCTCACCTCTTTTTGCGTTTGTATCATTTTATGCATGGATAAAGTATACCCAAAAGGGTCATTCTTATTATACGGATTATTTTTTTTAGGGGAAAGATAGCGACACAGATACCATGAAAAATCTAAAAAAAATTCACGATATGTGAAGACTATGGGATATTATTTCAAGGAGCAACATGTTTTATGGGAAAAACTAAAAAATACATGATCTCTATTGACATATGTCAGAAAAAGTGATAGATTTAAATCACACAAAGCATATAAAAATAATATGATATAAAATAAGCCGCGAAAGGGGTATCGATATGACAACAAGAATTTATATGGATAATGCAGCAACAACACCCGTCAGAGAAGAAGTGCTGCAGGCGATCCTGCCATATTTCAGAGAATATTACGG
Source organism: Anaerotignum sp. (assembly GCF_045122575.1). Taxonomy (GTDB): domain Bacteria; phylum Bacillota; class Clostridia; order Lachnospirales; family Anaerotignaceae; genus Anaerotignum_A. Next base: position 23,772 of record NZ_JBGVHV010000161.1, read on the forward strand.
CAATGCATCCAGCGTATATGCCATTGCAAAGGAAAGCAAAAAGGCACTGGAACATGCCAGAGGGCAGGTGGCGAAACTGATCGGCGCAAAGCCGGAGGAAATTTATTTCACCGCCGGCGGTTCCGAAAGTGACAACATGGCTCTGCGGGGCGTGGTGAATGCCAGCAGAAATGAAAAGAAGCACATCATTACAACAAAAATCGAACATCATGCCATTCTGCATACGGCAGAATATCTGGAAAAGAAAGGTGTGGAAGTAACATATCTGAATGTGGATGAATTTGGCCGCATCCGTCTGGATGAACTGGAACAGGCCATCCGTCCCGAAACGATTCTGATTTCTGTGATGTTTGCCAATAATGAGATCGGCACCATTCAGCCCATCAAGGAAATCGGCGAAATGGCAAAGAAACATGGCATCCTCTTCCACACAGATGCGGTACAGGCTGTGGGTCATGTGCCCATCGATGTGGACAGCATGAACATTGACCTGCTTTCCATGAGCGGCCATAAACTGGGGGCGCCCAAGGGCATCGGTGCCATCTATATCCGGAAAGGCTCCCGCATTTCTCCCTTGATTTTCGGCGGTGCCCAGGAGAAAAAACAGCGCGCCGGCACAGAAAATATCCCCGGTATCGTGGGCATGGGCAAGGCGGCAGAAATTGCCGGCCTGGAAATGGAAGAAATGACAAAACGCCTGACAGCTCTGCGGGATAAACTGATCCAGGGTATTCTGGACAGCATTCCCCATAGCCGCCTGAATGGTCATCCCACAGAAAGACTGCCCGGTAACTGCAACATTTCCTTCTCCTATATTGAAGGGGAATCCCTGCTGCTGTTGCTGGATGCACTGGGGGTAGCGGCTTCCAGCGGCTCTGCCTGCACTTCCGGCTCTCTGGATCCTTCCCATGTGCTGATGGCGATCGGCCTGAAGCATGAAGTGGCTCATGGCTCCCTGAGACTGACACTGGACCACCAGAATACAGAGGAAGAAGTGGATTTTGTACTGGAAAAACTGCCTGCCATCGTGCAGAGGCTGAGAGATATGTCCCCTGTCTGGGAGGACTATTTGAAAAGTCAGAAATAATAGAGCAAACGACCGAAAGTCAGAAGGTCTTGAGGTATTTTCTGTAGTGAGAGATATGTGAATTACCAAGGAGGAAAAGGTATGGAATATAGTCAGAAAGTAATGGATCATTTTATGAACCCCAGAAACGTCGGCGAGATCGAAAATGCCAGCGGCGTTGGTCAGGTGGGTAATATGAAATGCGGCGATATCATGAAGGTATATCTGCAGATTGAAGATAATAAAATCATTGATGCAAAATTTAAAACATTTGGCTGCGGGGCGGCAGTAGCCACCAGTTCCATGGCGACAGAACTGGTAAAGGGCAAAACCGTGCAGGAAGCATTGGAAGTGACCAATAAAGCGGTGATGGAAGCATTGGACGGCCTGCCCCCTGTGAAGGTACACTGTTCCTGTCTGGCAGAGGAAGCATTGCATGCAGCTCTGTGGGATTATGCTCAGA